>JBCBEP010000023.1:0-36404 GCA_038528605.1 Pseudomonadota bacterium | reverse complement strand
CGCCCGGCCGGCACACCATCGTCGTGCATGGGCGGAGCGGCGGGCGTGCGGCGCGCCTGCCCGTCACGGTCGATATCCCGGCGGATACGGGACCCGAGGGCGCGGCTATCCCGGTGGTCTGGGCCCGGGGACAGATCGCGGACGCGATGCGCGAGGTCTCTCGCCTGCCTTCGACCGATCCGCGCCAGGCGGGGCTGAAGGAGCGGGTGACGGCGCTCGGCCTAGAGCATGCGCTCACCACGCGCTGGACCTCCTTCGTCGCGGTATCCGAGAAGGTGGTGAACGAGCGGCCTGAGCAGGCGGTCGACGGTAACGTGCCGCTGCCGATGCCCGAGGGCGTGCCGCCGAGCGCTTACCCGAACGCTTCCGCCGGTGCCCCTGCGAAGGGCCTTCGCCGTGCCCTCCAGTCCCCGCTGCCGCAGCAGCAGGGCGCCGCCCCGCGCGCCGAGGCCTTTGCGGCCACGGAGAGCCTGGCGGTCGGCGGTGTCCTGCTCTCCGACAAGGCTGAAAGCGAGAGCATCATGGTGGCCGGGCCCACGGGGCAGACCGGCGGCAGCCATGGCGGCGTCATGCACGTCTTCAGCGGCGGCTCGACGCCGGAGCCCGAGACGCTCGCCGGCCTTGCCGTCATCTTCTTCGCCTGGATCGGTGCGATGCTCCGCCGCCGCTTCCGCCGCCGGGCCGAGCGGGCAAGGCTGATGGAAGGCATTGCCTGATCGCAGACTGCTTTGCGCAAAGCCGGCCCCGGCATAGTCTGGGCCCGGCCCTTCAACGAGAAACGGCCAAGGGGACAGCCGATGCCACGCACCATCCTCGTCGTCGATGACGACCCGCATATCCGCGACGTGGTCGCCTTCGCGCTCGGCAAGGCGGGCCATGCGGTCGAGACCGCTGCCGACGGCGCCGAGGCGCTCGGCATGGTAGAAGCCGGCGCGCCCGATCTTGTCGTGCTCGATATCAACATGCCGGAGATGGACGGGCTCGAGCTCTGTCGCCAGCTCCGCCGCGGCTCGGACCTGCCGATCCTGTTCCTCTCCTCGCGCGACGACGAGATCGACCGCGTGGTGGGGCTGGAACTGGGCGCCGACGACTACGTGACGAAGCCCTTCAGCCCGCGCGAGCTGACCGCCCGCGTCGCCGCCATCCTGAAGCGCACGGCACCTGAGGCGCGGGGCGCGAACGGCGGGGCGGCCAACGGGGAGGGCGAGGCGCTCGAGAAACCGATCAGCCACCGCACCGCGGAGGGGCTGCTGGTGGTCGACACCGCGCGCCATCTGGTCACCTGGGAGAGGAGCCCGGTGAAGCTGACGGCGACGGAGTTCCAGCTCCTCGCCATCATGGCGCGCCAGCCCGGGCGGGTGTTCGACCGGGAGACGCTGATGCGCGGGGCCTATCCGCCCAACATCCACGTCTCCGACCGCACGATCGACAGCCATGTGCGCCATGTGCGCGCAAAGCTCGCCACCGCCGGGGCGCATGGGCTGATCGAGACCGTGCATGGCGTGGGCGTGCGCATGACCGAGCGCTGAGCGCATGGCGGAGGGCGCCGAACCGGGGGAGCGGACCACGCCGCTCCGCGCGCGGGCGGCGGCTCTTCGCCATCGGCTCTGGTCGCTTGTGGATGATGGGCCGCGGCCGCGGCTCGCCACGATCCTGCTGCTCGTGAACGTTGCCATCGTGGCGTTGCCGCTCGGCTCGATCTTCTTCCTGCGCATCTACGAGAACCAGCTGATCCAGGAGACGGAGCGCGAGCTGATCGCCCAGGCCGCCATGATCGGCGCGGCCTATGAGCGGGAGCTCGAGGGCACGCCGGGCTTCAGCGCCGAGGTGTTCGAGAGCTGGCGCGCGGCGCAGGGCAGGCTCGAGCGGCTGCGCGGCCCCTTCGCGCTCGGCGACGTGACGGCCGAGAGCTTCGCCGCACCCCCGCCGCCACTGGAGCTCGAGCCCGGGGACCCGAATTACAGCCCGCAGGACCCGGAGATCGACCTCTTCCGCGACCCGACGCTGCCGGCGCGGCCCGACGGTGTCTCGGCCGGGGCGGCGAACCCCTTCGCCGTGGAGGCGGGGCAGGCGCTGACGCCCTTCATGGCCCGCGCGCAGGAGACGACGCTGGCGGGCATGCGGTTGCTCGACCCCGAAGGCATCACCGTCGGCGGTCAGGCGGAAATCGGTCTCTCTTTCGCGCATGTGAGGGAGGTGCGCGAGGCGCTGGCCGGCCGCTATGCGTCCGTCCTGCGCTACCGCGAGCTCGAGGGCGCGCCGCCGGAGCTTGCGAGCATCAGCCGGGGGACGGGCGTGCGCGTCTTCGTCGCCTCCCCGGTCCTGCGGGAGGAGACGGTTTGGGGCGTCGTCTACCTCTCCCGCACGCCTAAGAGCGCGCTCAAGCACCTCTACGAGGAGCGGGACAAGGTGATCATCGCCGCGCTCCTGATCCTGGGCGTGGCGGCGGGGCTTGCGATGCTGACCTCGCGCACGATCTCCCGCCCCGTGGCGGCGCTGACGGCGCGGATGCGGGCGATCATGGCCGGGGACAGGGCGGCGATGGCGCCGCTCGCGCGGCCGGGGACGCGGGAGATCGCGGAGCTCTCCGAAGGGATCAGCCGCATGGCCGGGGCGCTGGAGGCGCGGGCGGAGACGGTGCGCGCCTTCGCTCGCCATGTGAGCCACGAGTTCAAGACCCCCATTGCGGGCATCAGGGGGGCTGCGGAGATCCTCGAAGACCACGCAGCGACGCTGACGGAGGCGGAGCGTGCACGCTTCGCCGGCAACATCCTGCGCGATGCGGGGCGGCTCGAGGCATTGCTGGCGCGGCTGCTGGACCTTGCCCGGGCGGAGCACGCGGCACCGCCGCCCGGCCCCCTCGCGCTCGACGATGCCTTGCCGGCGGCCGCGCGCCGGGCCGCACAGCGCCTTGGCGAGCGCGCCGAGGCCGGGGGTTTGGTGGTGACCGCGGAGGTGACGCAGGGGCTCGCGGCCCGGATAACCGAGGAGGCGCTGGGCATCCTGGTCGACAATCTCGCCCGGAATGCAGCGGAGCACGGGGCGGGAGAGCTGCGTATCGTCGCGCGCCCCGGTGCGGAGGGTGAGACGGCGCGGCTTATCTTCGCCGACGACGGGCGCGGGATTTCGCCGGCGAACCGGGCGCGGGTGTTCGAGCAGTTCTTCACGACGCGCCGGGCGGATGGAGGGACGGGGCTCGGGCTCTCGATTGTGCGGGCGGTGCTGGGAAGCCAGGGCGGGGAAATCGCGCTGGGCGCTGCGGAGGGCGCGGAAGGTGCAGTCTTCGAGGTGACGCTGAGGGGCTGAGGCACCCGGCCACCCGGCCCGCACGATACCGGCACGGGAGCGCCCGCCCACCCACCCCGCTCCCGCGCCGGTATCGCGCGGGCCGGGTGGGGTCAGCTGCGCGCAGCGGCTGCTCGTGCGGAGCCCCAGGCGGCGAGGCCCGCGCCTGCGGTGATCAGGAAGGCCGCGAGGGCGAGGCGGGAAGTGGGCTCCGCGATTCCGGCGAGGACGAGGACGAGGGTGGAGAGGAGCGGCGCGGCATAGGCGCTGACGCCGAGAAGCTGGATGTCTCCCCGCTTGCAACCCACGTCCCAGGCATAGAAGGCCGCGCCAACCGGGCCGAGGCCGAGGCCGAGCACCGCGGCCCAGCCGAGCGCGCTGTCGGGCCAGACCGTGTCCTCAAGGGCCAGATGGGCGATGCCCGAGAGCGCGGCGACGGCGAGGCAGAAGCCCGTGACGCTTGCCGTCGGCGCCTCGCCCACCACGCGGCTCAGCACCGAGTAGCTGGACCAGATGAGCGCGCAGAGGAGGGCAGCGGCATAGCCCGGCAGATGCGCGGCTTCGAGGCCGAGGCCCTCGCCGCCCCCGAGGATGAGCAGCGCGGCCCCGGCGAAGCCTGCGAGGGCGCCGGCCACGTGGAGGACACCGAGCCGCCCGCCGGGCAGAAGGCCCGAGAAGAGCACGATCAGGAGCGGCCATAGATAGGCCACGAGCCCGGCGGCCGCTGGCGGCGCCCCCTTGAGCGCGGTGAAGTAGAAGAAATGGTAGCCGAAGAGGCCGACCACCCCGAGCGCCCAGACCCGGGCGGGTTGCCGGAGCGCGGGCCCGAGCGGCTGACCGGTGAGCCGGATGGCCGCGACGCCGATCAGCCCCCCGACGAGAAACGCCATCGCCGTGAGTTGGAACGGTGGCACGGCAGCGGCGCCCACGGTGAAAAGGGCGAGGAGTGCCCAGAGCAGCACGGCGGTGAAGCCGATCGCCGTGGCGCGGCCCCGCCCGGCCAATGCTCCCGCCGGTTGGTCCGCACGCGGTGGCTGCCCCGCCGGCTGCGGGCGTCCCGTGTCCCCAGCCATTGCGCTTTCCCCTCGTTCGCCACCAGATATGGGAGGCTTGCCACGCTGCACCGCATGATGCGGCGGTGTTGCAACAGATTCACCACGATGTTGTGCGACGGTGTCACCCGGCACGTTGCGAAACGCAATGGGCCGCAAGATAGCCACAGTCCCGGCGCGTGACTCGTTTGGGACGGATTTTCATTCACCGGGCGGATAAGCTGCGTGACCGTGTTTGGAGTGGGCGAGATGGGGTGGACGGCAGGGGCGCGGCACGACGCCTCCCCGACCGGCGGTGCCTGGCGCGCCCGGGTCGTCTGGACCGGGTCGGGCAGCGTCGTGGCCCTCGCCGTCCTCGCCCTTCTGACCGAGGGGGCCGGCGACCCGGCGCTGCGGGCCGCTGCGGCCCAGGGCCTTGCTGTCCTCGCGGCGATGATACTGGCGGTGCTGGCACCTGCGGGGGGCGCGGAAGCGCTCGCCGCCTTCGCGGCCGGCCGGCACGATCCTCGGCTCAACCGCCCGCTGCGCCACCCCGGGGCGACGCCCGTCAGCGGCATGCGCGGCTTCTGGGGGCTCGTGACCGCCTACTGGACGTCTGAGCGGTGGCTCGAGGCCTGGACGCTTACCGCGGCGGTGATCGGGCTCACCACGCTTCTCTCGAAAGCCAGTGTCTGGGTGGCCATGTCGTCGGCGGATTTCCTCCACGCCCTCGTCAACGTTCATGCGGCGGAGGCCGGGAACGACCCGGTGGGCTGGGTGCTGGGCGCCGCAGGGATTTATGCGGCCATCGCGCTTGCCCGGATCGGGGGCGTGGCGCTCCGCCATTTCGCCTCCAGCACGCTCCACCGGAAGGCGCGGGCCTGGGTGCAGGCGCAGTATCAGGCGGGCATGTTGCGGGCGGGGCATGTCTCGGCCAATCTCGTCTCCGACCGTGACGACAGCCCGTTCGCGCGGCTGCCGGACAATATCGACCAGCGCGTGGATGAATGTTCGATGAGCGTGTTCGGCGCGGTCATCGGGCTCGCCATGGGGCTTTGGGGTGCGCTCGCCTCGATCTACTTCGTTTCGGTCGCCCTGCTCGAACGCTCGGCGCCGGTGGGTTTTCTGGACGACTGGGCGGCGGCGTTCTCAGGGTTCATCGCGGCGCAGACCGGGGTCTCCGTCGATCTCTCGCCCGGGGCCTATGGCACCTTCCTGCTCGTGGTGGTGCTGGTGGCGACCTATGTGCCGCTGATGACCTGGGCCGCCTGGCGCCTCGGCCGGGTGCTCGAGCGCCAGACCATCGCGCGCCAGCGGGCCGATGGGTCGTGGCGCGGCGAGCTTGGGCAGATGCTGGTGCGCGCGCCGCGCATGGCCATCAGCCGGGGGGAAAGCGTTCAGGCGCGGGTGAACGCGCGGCTCTACGGCGCGGTGGACGGGACCTGGCACAGGCTGAACGGCACACAGTCCGGCTTCATGGCCTTCACCAACGGCTATAACTTCATCACGAACAGGCTGCTCGGCTACCTGCCGGGGCTGCCCGCCTATCTCTCGGGCGCCATCAGCTTCAAGACCTATGCGGCAAGTTCGGAGCTGGTGGCGGAGCTGATCAACGACAGCTCCTGGTTTATCCAGGTGATGCCCGCGCTCGCCACGCTGAAGGCCAATACCAGCCGGCTTACGGAGCTTGCCGACGCCATTGAGCGGGCAGGCGACAACAAGCGCTTCTATGCCGAGACCGGGCGGCATGCCTTCGCCTACTCGATGGCGGATCCCGGCTTCGGGCTGCGTCTGCACAACGTCGAGCTCGCCCATCGCGGCCACGGGGCGGCGCCGTTCCTCCGGGTGCCCACGCTCAACGTGCGCCCGGGGCGCTGGGCCTATGTGCGGGGGCAGAACGGGGCGGGCAAATCGTGCCTGCTGAAGGCGGTTATGGGGCTCTGGCCCTATGGCGGGGGCGCGGTGATCCGGCCCGAGCGGGCGTTCTTCGCAGGGCAGGACGCGGACCTGCCGCCGCGGCTGACGCTGAAGGAGCTGGTGACCTACCCGGACCATGCGGACCGGCACTCGGACCTCGCCGTCGCCGCGGTGCTGGGCGAGGCGGGGCTTGCGCGGTTCGTGCCGGAACTGCACGAGGCGCTCTGCGGCTCGAAGCCCTGGGTGGAGACGCTCTCGGGCGGGCAGCGCCAGCGGCTGGTGCTTGCGCGTATCCTGCTCCAGCGCCCCGATCTCCTGCTGCTCGACGAAGCCTGCTCGGCGCTCGACCCCGACGCGGTGCTCGACTTCCACCGCATCCTGCGCGAGCATCTGCCACGAGCCATCGTGGTGAGCGTCATGCACGAGCACGAACCCCCCATGGCCCCGGAAGGGGCGCCCTTCTACGCGGATCTCCTCGTGATCGAGGACGGGGAGGCACGGCTGCAGCCGATCGTCCCGGCCCCGATCCGCCACCGCATCGCCGCCGAATGAGCGCTGAGAAATGAGCGATGCGGAGCGCGAGGCCTTCGTCGCCGCGCTGCTGGCGCGAATGACGCTGGGCGAGAAGATCGGCCAGCTGGCGCTGTTCTCGGCGGGTGAGGGACCGGCCACGGGCGAGGCGGGCGGCCCGCCCTTGACCGCACTGATCGCCGAGGGCCGCGTGGGCAGCGTCTTCGGCACCAAGTCCTTCGACACGGTGAAGCGGCTGCAGGACGTGGCGATGACCAGCCGCCTCGCCATCCCGCTGCTGTTTGCGGAGGACGTGATCCACGGGCACCGGACGCTGATGCCGCTGCCCCTCGGCCTCGCCGCCAGCTTCGACATGGCGCTGGTGGAGGAGACCGCCGCCGCCGCGGCCCGTGAGGCCAGCGCGGAGGGTATCCACCAGGCCTATGCGCCCATGCTCGATATCTGCCGCGATGCACGCTGGGGCCGCGTGGCGGAGAGCCCGGGCGAGGACCCGTGGCTCGCCGCACGCTACGCCGAGGCGATGGTGCGCGGGTTTCAGGGCGACGACCTTGCGGACCCCGAGCGCCTCTCCGCCTGCCTGAAGCACTTCCTCGGCTACGGCGCGGCCGTTGGCGGGCGGGACTACGACGCGGCCGAGATCGCCCCCCACACGCTCTACGATGTCTATGCCGAACCCTTCCGCGCGGGCGTCGCCGCCGGGGCGACGGCGGTGATGACCGGCTTCAACACGCTGAACGGGGTGCCGATGCACGCGCATCCGCTGGTGAACGACTGGCTGCGCGCCGTGGCGGGGTTCGAGGGCGTGGTGGTGTCGGACTACACGGGCCTCCGCGAGCTGACCGCCCACGGCCTCGGCGGTCGGGAGGCCGGGGCCGCCCGCGCGCTGCTGGCCGGGATCGACCTCGACATGATCAGCGGGGATTACCTCGACGCCCTTCCGGCGTTGGCGGAACGCGGGATCGAGGACCCGGAGAGCGGTGTCAGCGTGCCCGCCACGGCCATTCTCGACATGATCGACCGGGCGGTGACGCGCATCTTGAGCCTGAAACATCGTCTCGGCCTTTTCACCGATCCGATGCGGGGGGCGACCGCCGAGCGTGCGGCCGCAGCACCCTTGCGGCCAGAGACGCGCGCGCTTGCCCGCCGGGCTGCGAGTGCCGCGGTGGTGGTGCTCGAGAATGACGGGGTGCTGCCCTTCCCGGCGCAGGGCTTGCGCATCGCGCTCATCGGCCCGCTTGGCGATGACCGGCCCAACATGCTGGGCACCTGGGCGGTATCGGGCGACCCGCATGCCTCGGTTACCATTCGCGAGGGGCTGGCGGCGTCAGGCAACACCATCCGTTTCGCGCCCGGTGCGCCAATCGTCGAGGATGCGGCGGTGATCGACCGGCTCAATTTCGTGCCCGAGACCGTGACGCCCGACCCGCGCCCGCCCGCGGTGTTGCTG
This sequence comes from Pseudomonadota bacterium, assembly GCA_038528605.1. GTDB lineage: Bacteria > Pseudomonadota > Alphaproteobacteria > Rhodobacterales > Rhodobacteraceae > Thermohalobaculum. Next base: position 28,193 of record JBCBEP010000023.1, on the reverse strand, counting down.
GCAGAGGCGGAGGCGCTGGCGGCCTGGGCCGATGTGATCGTGGCTGTTGTGGGCGAGGCGAAGGAGCATACGGGCGAGTGCGCGTCGCGTGCGGCGCCCGACATCCCGGCGCCGCAGCGCCTGCTGCTCGAGCGGCTTTCGCGGAGCGGCAAGCCGATGGTGGCCGTGGTGCTTGCGGGGCGGCCCCTTGTGCTCGGCGACCTCCCCAAGGCGGCTGAGGCGCTGGTCTACGCCTTCTTCGGTGGGACGGAGATGGGCAATGGCCTGGCGGATCTGCTCTATGGCCGGGCCGAGCCGACCGCGCGGCTCCCTGTCTCCCTCCCGGCCCATGCGGGCCAGGTGCCGCTCCATCACGGGGCGCATGAGGGCGGGCGCCCGTGGCCCGGGGAATGGCGCAAGTTTACGACCAATTACATCGACCTGCCGGACGATCAGCATCCCGGTCGCGGCCGCTACGCCTTCGGTGCGGGCCGTGCCTACACGACATTCCGCTTCGGCCCGCCGACCCTCGCGGCGCCGGTACTGACAGGCGGTGATGCGGTCGCCGAGATCACGGTAGCGGTCGAGAACACGGGCGCGCGGGCGGGGACGGCCGTGGTCCAGCTTTACGTCTCGGATCCAGTGGCGCGGATCGCCCGGCCCTTGCAGGAGCTGAAGGGGGTGGTTCGCGTGGCACTGGCGCCCGGAGAGCAAGGCATGGCCCGGTTCTCCCTCCGCCGGGAGGATCTCGCCTACACCTTCCCCGATGCGGCGGGCCGCCCCCTGCGCGTGTGGGACCCCGGGGAGTTCATCATCCGCACGGGCCCCGACGCCGCCGGTACACAGGCGGCTAGCTTGCGTTGGGAGGCGTGACGGGCGGCCAGACCGCCGCGATCGTGCCGAGCGCCCGGTCGAGCGCGACGCTGTAGGCGGGCCCCGAGGGGCAATGCTCGGCATCGGGGATCGTCGCGACGAAGGGCGCGGGCAGGAGTTCTGCGAAGCGCGCCACATCGCCCGGCCGCGTCAGCCCGTCCCGCGTGCCAGTGAGGAACGCCGTGGGCTGGGTGAGCTGTGGTGCGAGCGGTCCGAGATCGTGCCCCGCGTACTCCGCCACCGCTCCGGGAACCTCCCGTTCCAGCGCCTCCAGCGCCGCAGGCCCCATGGCGGCACGGGCGGCCAGGATGGCCTCGCCCGAGACGACGGCGGAGATGGCGAGGACGGCGCCAACGGCCTTGGCGCCCCGTTCTGCGCCGAGCCTGAGCGCCGCATAGGCTCCCATGCTGTGACCCACGGCGAGCAGCGGCCCCGGAGGGGCGCCGAGCGCTGCCGCACCCCCTTTGCCCGCCCAGTCGAGCACGCGGGCTGCATCCTCATAATGCTGGGTCATCGTGAACTGATCGGCCGTGCCCCCTGCGGTATCTTCGGCGGCATTCGGCGCGGAGCAGGGCAGGGCCGGGACGAGTACCGTAAAGCCATGGCGGGCCAGCGCAGCGACTGCCTCGATGATCTGCGGTTGATCCGGCGCCCCGTTGCGACCGTGAAGGAGCACGGCCAGCCCGCGCGCATGGTCCCCCATCGAGGGCGCCATGAAGAGGCTGATCCGGGAGTGATCGGCGCCCAGCGTGCTCAGCGGAATGAGCGTCACGACACAGCCATCCAGCGCATTTCGGCCACGCGCTCGTAGGCTTGCATTGTCGTGATCTTGGAGCGGGCGATGAGATTCGAACTCACGACCCCAACCTTGGCAAGGTTGTGCTCTACCCCTGAGCTACGCCCGCGTCCTTGGGTGGCGGGTGTATTACAGGATTCGGAATCCGGTGCAAGCGCCTTCGACGGGGTTTTTCTCATGGCCGGAGCACCTGGTGCGGACCTTGCGAGAGTGCGGCACTCAGTGCTTTTCGGCCACCTTTCGCACCGGTTCGACAGTCTCCTGCACCGGGGCTGCGTGGCGCAGGCGGCGCTTGAGAAAGTCCATCACCGCGCGCGTCTTGCCGGGCAGGAAGTTGCGCGAGGGATAGACGGCCCATGCGCCTGCGTCGAAGCTGTGCGCCGCGGCCCACCAGTCGGGCAGCAGGTCCACGAGCGTGCCATCGGCGATATCTCCGGCAACCAGCCAGTCCGGCAGCAGGGCCGGGCCGAGGCCCTCGCGCGCGGCTTCCCGAAGCGCAAGCGGCGACGAGATGGCCACATCGCCATCGACCGCCACCTCCATCACGTTACCCCGCCCATTCGGCTTGAAGCGCCAGATCGAACGGCGGCCGTCGAAGCCCATGCGCAGGCAGCGGTGGAGCGACAGCGCTTCCGGCGCTTCCGGCATCGGGCGGTTCCGCAGGTATTCGGGGCTGGCGACGGCGAAGTAGCGCGTGTCGACGAGCTTCGAGATGACGCCGCCTTCGCTCGGCATCGGGCCGAGGCGGATGGCGAGGTCGATCTTGTCCGCGATCAGATCCACCACCTCGTCGGTCATCACGAGGTCGACGGCGAGGTGGGGGTGCTGACGCTTCAGGTCCTTGAGCGCGGGCGTCAGGATGGCGGTGCCGAAAGCGAGCGAGGTTGTCAGCCGCACCACGCCGCAGGGCCCCGATGTCAGCGAGCGGGCCGCATCCCGCGCACGGTCGAGCTCGTCGAGCGCCGGCTCGGCCAGCCGCAGAAAGGTCGATCCCGCCTCGGTGAGGGAGACTTTGCGGGTCGAACGCTGGAAGAGGCGGACGCCAAGGCCGTCCTCCAACGAGGCAATCGCCCGTGAAACCGACGATGGATCAAGTCCATGCGTTCGTGCTGCAGCAGCGAAGCTCCCCTGCCGTGCAACTTCAGCAAACAACTTGATCTGATCGAGTTCCAAAGGCGCCTCCCCCAAGAAGCAAGGAGGCTTATCCCGCACCTGTCGATGGTACGTATCGCGTGCCTCGTCTCTTTCGTGTATACAATACAGCGTGTGTCTGACCGTTTAGTCAACACCTTTTCGAGTCGCCGAGCGCTTCCATGTGACTGTCAGTCTCATAACAATGCAGCTCGTCTCTTGCGTTAACCTTTTTTTCGGGTACAGAAGCGGTGTTGCGAGGCGAACGGTAAGGTCCTTTGGCAATCCGCCCGGTTATCGCGCTGATATCTGGTTTCATTAGCGGCCTGGCAGTTGTGGGCGTTGCACCCGCTGCGATGCCTTTGGCGCTATCGGTTAACGCGGGAGCGGACGCGCGACCCTGCGACAGGCGCTACATCGTGGAGCGTGGTGATACCTTGAGTATCATTGCCGGGCGGGTGCTCGGTGATGTCCGAGCGTTTGACAGGCTCCATGCGTTGAACCGCGATATCATCGGGCCGGACCCGGCCGCGCTCGAAGTGGGGACCGTGCTGCGTCTGCCCTGTCCGTCGGGAACGCTGGGGGAGGCGCCGGTCGCGGCATCGCCGGAGGCGCTTCGCCTTGCGCCGGACGCTTCGGCAGAAGCGCCCTCCGCGCCGCGATCAGGGGTGCTTTCCTTTGTGGGCGCTGCAGCATTCGCGGCGACGCTGCGGCAGGACAGGCGGCTGCAGGTCGTCGATCTTCGCGCGCGGCGGGTGGGACAGACATTCGTGCCGCGCGCTCTTTCCCTGCCGCGGGAGGCGTGGCCGTCTGCGCCCCCCTTCCGCCCGTTCCTTGCCCGGAACGGCTTGGACCCGCAGCAGCCGATAGCGCTTGTGGCGGAGGACGGGAGCGCCGAAGCGCTCGCGCGGAGTGCTTACGCGGTGTGGGTGCTGACGGAGGCAGGGGGGCGCGATGTGCGGCTGCTCATCGGTGGCCAGGCAGCGTACGAGAGCCGGCGCAGGCCGCTCTGGGCGGGGCCGGCAACGCCCCGGCCAAGGCGGCTGCTCTTCGACCGAAGCGCGGAGCCGACGCCTGTGCTGCCCGGGGCGGCGGAGGTTCTGGAACTCGGCGCAGGCCATGACGCGCAGGGCGCCTTGGCCTCTCTGCCCACCTTGCCTGCGCTTGCGCCGCTTATCCGCGAGGGGCGCGTGCAGGAGGCGGCGCTTGCCGCGCTTTCCTGGGCGAAGGAGCAGCCTGTCCCCTGGGAGCAGAAAGAGGTTCTCCTGACGGCGCCCACGCGGGACGAGGCCGCGCTTGCCTGGATGATGCTGAGCCTGCTTGCGGGCGTCGAGCGGGTCGGCCTGCTGCCCGTTGGCGAGGACGGGGTGGCGGGCGCGCCGGAGGGCGGCGGCGGCTGAAGCCCGCCGCTTTCAGTCCGCGCTGAGGAAGATGTGGAGCGCAATGGGGCCATGGGCGCCGAGCTGCAGCGTCTGCCCGATATCGCCGGAGCGGGACGGGCCGGTGACGAGGTTCACCGTTCGCGGGTCGAGGCCGGTGGCGCGGAAGCGGGCCCAGAGCTCCTCGAAGCCCGCGCAGAGATCCGCCTCGCGCAGCAGCACGAAATGCGTCTCGCCGAGGAAGGTGAGGGTAACGGGGTTGTCCGGCCCGCTCGCGAGCAGGAGCGTGCCGGTTTCGGCTGAGCCAAGAGTGGCGCGGGAGAGGGTGACGGGCTCGACGGGCCGGCCGGGGCCGTGGCTGATCTCGAGGCCGGCGGGATCCGCCGCGAGGGCCTCGCCGAGCACGGGGTCGTCGCCGAGGCGGACGGTGGCGGGGAGGTTGCGGTTCCGCAGTTCCTCGGCCAGGGCGCGGGGCAGGGCGGCGGGGCTTTCGATGCGGGTCACCGTCGCGTCCGCCGCCAGTGCTTTCTCGATGAATTGCTGAGCGCGTTCAGGGCCTTGCCGGGTTGCCTGAGCGGGCACGGGGCCGTGCTGTTGCGGAGCCTTGAGCCGGGCCCCACGCGCAGCTCCATCGCCATCGCCGGTTTGGCGGCGGATGCGCTCGAGGATGCGGGCGCGAGCGCTCATTGGCCTGCTCCGGGATGCGTGCGCGGGCCGGTCCATTGGGCCTGGAAGGTGCCGCCCGCGGGTCGCGGAAAGTCCCGATGCCGGGTCCAGCCATCGCCGAGCGGCATGTGGCGGAGACGCGGGCTGCCGGCGGCCCAGAAGCGGAGGCCGCAGGCGGAGAACCAGGTGGCCAGCGCATAAAGCATCGGCCGCTCCCCGAGCCAGCGCCAGAGGGCGAGGCCCTGCCGCGCGGCGGAGGGGGAAAGCCCCTTCTCGAACTCGCGTTCCCGCCAGTGGCGCATCATCTTCGGGAGGGGAATGCGCATGGGGCACACGGCCTCGCACCGGCCGCAGAAGGTGGAGGCATTGGGCAGCTGGCCGCCTTCCTCCACCCCGATGAGCGATGGCGTGAGCACTGCGCCCATGGGCCCCGGATAGACCCAGCCATACGCATGCCCGCCGACCGCGTGGTAGACGGGGCAGTGATTCATGCAGGCCCCGCAGCGGATGCAGCGGAGCATCTCCTGGAACTCCGTGCCGAGCATGCCGGAGCGGCCGTTGTCGAGCAGAACGACGTGGTACTCCTCGGGCCCGTCCGGGTCCTCCGCCCGCCGGCCGCCGGAGGAGAAGGTGGTGTAGACCGACATCTCCTGCCCCGTGGCGGAGCGGGCGAGCACGCGGAGCACGGTGGACGCATCCTCAAGCGTGGGCACGATTTTCTCGAGGCTGGCCATCACGATATGGATGCGGGGGAGGGACTGGCTGAGGTCCCCGTTGCCCTCGTTCGTGACGATGACTGACTGGCCGGTCTCCGCGACCAGCATGTTGGCGCCGGTGATGCCAACGTCCGCTTGGAAATATTTTTCGCGCAACACCGCACGGGCTTCGGCCAACATTGCGTCAAGCTCCGAGAGGTGTCGGTCCTCGGGCAAGTGGGTGTGGCGTTCGCGGAAGAGCGCCTCGACTTCCTCGGCGGTCACGTGGACCGCGGGGGCGATGATATGGGAGGGAATTTCACCGCGGAGCTGGACGATGTACTCGCCCAGATCCGTCTCGACGGCCTCGATGCCGTGGGCGGCCAGATGGTCGTTGATCCCGCATTCCTCGGAAATCATGGTCTTGCCCTTGTTGACCGTTCGGGCGCCGGCCTGCTGGCAGATCTCGAGCACGATGCGCTGGGCATCCTCCGCCGTCTCGGCCCAGTGGACGTGGCCGCCGGAGGCTGTGACCTTCTCCTCGTAAGCTTCCAGGTAGCCCGCGAGGTTTTCGAGGACGTGGTTCTTGAGGTCCCGCGCCGCGTCGCGGAGCGCATCGAACTCCGGCAGCGCGTCCCGCGCCGCTGCCCGGTTCTGGATGAAGCCCGTCTGCGCGACCTTCATGGCCGACTGGATGTTGGGGTTGGCGAGCGCCTCCTTCGCGTTCTCCTTGAAGCGCTTCGTCTTCGGCTCGTGCAGGGTCATGGGCTCACTCCCCGATAGCGGGGGTTTCGGTTTCGCCGGCGAGGACTTCGACGACGTGGCGGGCTTTGACGGGTTGGCCCTCGCGGCTGAGTTTGCCGGCCATGTTCATGAGGCAGCCGAGGTCGCCGGCGAGCAGGAGGTCCGCGCCGGTCATCGCGATGTTGGCGCCCTTGTTGCCGACCATCTTGTTGGAGATGTCCGGGTACTTCACGCAGAAGGTGCCGCCGAAGCCGCAGCAGACCTCCGCGTCCTTCATCTCCGCCATCTCCAGCCCCTCGACGCTGTCGAGCAGCTTGCGGGGCTGGGCCTTGATGCCGAGGGCGCGGAGGCCCGAGCAGCTGTCGTGATAGGTGGCGCGGGCGGGCAGGGCGGCGGCGACGCGCTCGATGCCGAGGATGTCCGTGAGGAAGCTGGTGATCTCGTGGGTGCGGGCGGCGAGGGTTTCGGCGCGTTGGCGCATGGCCGAGCCTTCGTCGAAGAGACCGGGATAGTCCTTCACCACCGTCGCCGCGCAGGAGCCGGAGGGGACGACCACATGGTCCGCCCCTTCGAGCGCCTCGATCATCGTCTCGGCCAGTTTGCGCGCGCCGCGCCGGTCGCCCGAATTGTAGTTCGGCTGGCCGCAGCAGGTCTGGCGAGGCACATAGACGGTGCAGCCCGCATCCTCCAGCAGCTTCACGCTCGCATGGCCGATGCTGGGGCGCAGGGTATCGACAAGGCAGGTGACCATGAGGGCGACGGTGGGGCCGGTCGCCGTTGCTGGGCCGCGATCGCTCATGGTTCCCTCCTTCTTTGCCGTTGCCTCAACGGTAGTGCAGCCTTAGAGGCGCTCACAAGTCGCCTCAGCGTCACAGCGCGCGCATCGGGATCCCGCGCGGCGAAGGCAATGTTGAGGAACGGGTTCGGCTGCCGCGCATGCATAGGCGAGGCTCGGGAAAGCTCCCCTGGGTACGGGTCGAAGATGGCCCGGGGTGTTCGGGAAGGGCTTGGGCTGGTTACTCGGTGATGAGGGCGTCCGCGCCCTGCTTGACGCCTTCGAGGTCCGCCGCGGCGTCTGCTGCGGCGGCTTCGGCGGCGGCGGCCTCCTCCTCGGCGGCGGACATCGTGCCCTTGGTCGTCCGGTCCTGCGGCACGGCGGTGGCGCGCTCGGTGATCTCGCGCTGGGTGTCGGTGATCTCCGCCTCGGCCTCGTCCGCCGCGCGCGCTGCGGCGGCTTCCTCGGCCGGGGAGATGGCGGCGGGCAGGGTGAGCAGGGCGGTGAGCAGCAGCGTCCGGATCATGGCGGGCCTCGGGGCGGATTGGGTCTCTCTGCAGCGTAGCGTCTCGTGCCCTGCCGCGCACCCTTTGACCCTTGCATTACGCGGGGTTTTCGGTAACACGCGCGCTCTGCGGCGCTTACACCCCTGGAGGATCGCCGCGTATCAACTGGAGGATATGGCGATGGCCAAGACGATCGAGCTTGAGGTCACGCGCCGCGACGATACGGGCAAAGGGGCTGCCCGGAGCGCACGGCGTGAGGGGTACGTCCCCGGGGTGATCTACGGTGGCGGGAAGGATCCCGAGACCATCAACGTGAAGCACAATGTGCTCCTGAAGCAGCTCAAAGCGGGCAGCTTCCTGGCGCGTCTCGTGAAGGTGAAGATCGACGACGGGGAGCCGCAGACCACGATCTGCCGCGCCGTGCAGCGCGACATCGTGCGCGACCTGCCGACCCATGTGGACTTTCTGCGCCTCTCCGAGCGGAGCCGCATCAACCTCGCCATTCCGGTGGATTTCATCAATTCCGAGGAGTCGCCGGGGATCAAGAAGGGCGGCGTGCTGACGGTCGTGCGCTCGGAAGTGGAGCTGAAGGTGCGTGCGAGCGCGATCCCCGATCAGGTGACCGTGGATCTTGCCGGCCTGAACATCGGCGACACGATCAAGATCTCGGACGTGACGCTGCCCCAGGGCACGACGCCGACGATCACGGATCGCGACTTCATGATCGCCAACATCTCGGCACCGCGCGCCCTGGTGGCGGATGATGCCGAAGAGGGCGAGGGCGAGGAAGCACCCGCAGAGGCGCCGGCCGAAGAGGAGTGATGGCGCCTGGCGCCTTCAGCCAGTGACGAGCAGCATAAGAAAGGGCCGCCGGGAAACCGGCGGCCCTTTCTTGTTGTGGAAGCGCTGTATGTCGGCTCAGTTGTCGATGACCGCCAGTTCCTCGTCGCCCGGCGAGCCCTCGCCCTCGCCCTCGACGCCGGCATCGTCGTCCACGCCTTCCTCGATTACCTCGACCACGTCCTCCGGGCAGAGGGACGCTTCGGCATCAGGGTACCCCGCGACGCCGCCGGTGTAGGGCACCATCCCCACGAAGCGGGGGCGGGCGACGAGAGTGTGGGCGAAGGTCAGCGGGTCGAGCCGGCCAACCGGGGAAATCGGGGTCCAGGACGCGTAGATCTCGGTCAGGATGATCGAGTCGTTGTCCGACATCACCGGCATGATGCCCGCCGGAATGTCCGCATCGGTCATCGGCAGGATGCGCGGCACAAGATCATCATCTTCAAACTCGACCGCCGCATCGAAGGTATCATCCCCGATATAGGACCAGACGACGCGGTTGCTGTCGCCATTGAAGCAGATCGAGCTGACCCGCACGAAGCCGTCGGAGACGCGGCCGGGGAGCAGGCGCTTATGGATGTTGAAGATCTGCTCGAGCACGGTGTCGTTCACCGAGGCGTACCGCGCGCTGACATCGCTCAGCGTGTAGGCGACCTTTGCGACCTGGCTGTAGGTGCGGAACGCCTCGAAGGCCGCGAAGGCGCCGAAGAAAAGCAGGATGAGCAGCGGGGCCGTGATCACGAATTCGAACGCGATCGAGCCCCTCTCTGCGAGCGCAAAGCGCCGGGCTGCGGTGCGGATGCTTCTGCCCATCGCTTACACCGGCTCGTTCTTGAAGGCGGAGTAGGAGACCATGGCGTAGCCGTTGTTCGGCGTGCGCTGGGTGAAGAAGAAGCCGAGGCCGCCGCCGGGCAGCAGGAAGTCCACCAGCACGCAGGCGCGCACGAACATCAGCTCATCGCGGCTGCCGCCGCTGTCGGCGAAGCTGGACGCGATGTTCACCTCCGCCTCGCGGTCGTAGCAATCGGCGCCGTTGAAGTCCGCCGGCGTGGCCGTGTCGTAGGGAATGAGCTGGATCTTCAGCGAGTTGCTGCAGTCCAGCATGACCAGCGCGTTCGCACAGACCGCGTCCTTGATGGTGTCGTGGTTCACGACGCCGGCCGAGGCGACGCGGATCTGGCGCATCGTGACGTCGAGGCCGCGGTCCAGCATCATCTGCTTGGTCATCAGCCAGCCCATCTCGAGATAGGCGCCGAGGATGGCGGCGAGCAGCGGGAAGACGGCGACGAATTCGAGCGATGCCGCGCCGCGGTCGTCCCGGAAAAAGGCGAGGGCGTTCTTCATCATTCCGGGCTCACCACGTCCGTCACGGGGTCGGAGAGATCGACGACGACTTCGTCACCGTCGCCGTCGCCGACATCCACATCGCCGCCGCCTTCGTCCACATCCGGCGCTGCGCTCAGCTTGAGGTTCGAGATGTCGGCGACGATGGCGTCGAAGGCCTCGTCGAGGTTGTAGCCGCCGACCTCGTAGGCCTTGTCGTCGCTCGTGGCGCATTCCTTGAGGGCGCGGGCGCCGCTGCTGCCGGCCGTGATCTCGAAGGCGATGGTGTAGATGACGATGCCCACCTCCTTCGCGCGGTCGCAGATCTCGTAGAGGAGCGCGTCCGGCTCGTTCACGCGGCTCCCGTCCTCGTAGACCGTCAGCGTGCTGTCGCTCAGGTCGTCAAGGTTGACGCCGAAGTCCGAGCCGCCGCTGCTGGCGTTCACCCGGCAGCTGTTGCTGTAGAGGAAGACCTCGCCGGTGCCCGTGCCGCGGCCGCCGCAGGTGGAGCCCTCCTCGTCGTTGTAGCGAGAGGGGCGCCGGTCGCGCCAGTAGTCGTGCGGCTCGCCTTCGACGGCCGTGCCGTCGGACTGCTTCGTGTACTGGTCCTCGAGCAGCGTGGGCGTCTGGGTGTTGCGCCCGTCGGACATGACGACGAGCACCTTCACCACCGTCGGGTCGTAGTCCTGCGGCAGATTGGCAGCGTCGGCCGTGACGGTGCCGTTGAGCTGCATGGTGGGCTGAGCGTCGCGCGTCACCGGGTCGAGCAGGGCCGTGCCCCATTTCACGCCTTCATAGACCGCGGTCCAGTTCTCGCGCGTGATGCCCTGGATGGCCGCGTTGATCGTGTCCTTGTTGCGCGAGAGCGGTACGACGGCGTTGTTCGTCTGCGGGCAGCTGTCCACGCCGCTGTTCGTGACGTCGAAGAGCGGATACTGCTTAAGCTCCTCCGTCGTGGTGATCGAGCGCGTGGTGAAGTCGGACGGGACGAAGTTCACGCAGTACTGGTCGGTATAGACGGTGGTCGCGCCCGCGGCCGGTTTGATGTTGTAGGCCGCAGCCATGCCTGAAGGGATCGTGACCTTCGAGGAGTAGGGGACAAGGCTGACGCTGACCTGGTCGCCGAGGGCGTCGCGCGTGAAGACGTCCGTCACGAAATTCTGCGCGTCGATCTGGGCCTGCGCCATGCGGGTGCGCTCAACGCCGTCGACGGTGACGTTGTTGTCGTACATCGAGCCCGAGACATCGAAGACCAGCGAGATTTCGACGTCGTTGTAGGTCTGGCTCGCGAAGCTCTCCGCCTCGACCATGAGCTGGGACTTGCCAGCCAACATGAGAAAGCTGGTGGGCAGGCTGTAGCTGGCATCGGCCCGGATGGTCTTCTCGTTGCCGACTTCTTCCCAATCGACCTCGAGCTCCAGCGTCGCGGGGAAGACGCTGCGGGACTTCATGTAATCGGCCACGAGGCTTTTGTAGTTTGCCTCGATCTGCTCGTCCGTCAGCGTGTCCCAGGTGCCATCTTCGTCGAGATCGACCTGGGTCGCCGCCTTCTGCGTGAGCGACGCGGCCGCGAGCGTGCCGCGATCGAGCGCGTTCTGCAGATCGGCGCGCGCCATTTCGTGACGCATGAAATCAACCGCCATACCGATGGCGAGCGCCATGAGGAGAAAGAGCACTAGAACGAAGAGGAGAATGCCGCCCCCCTCGTGCCGCGCAAAGCGGTTGAGGGAGCTGTTTTGAATAGCTCGCATGGTCGTACCCCGATGTTTAGCGCAACCGCAGGCGTCCTGCGAAATTGCCCGCGCAACCCACGGCAGAATAGCGCGGATTTTCACGATTATGGTCAAGTTTCCGTTTGTTCGCCTTGCGATCGCCCAATTATGGACAGAATAAGGCGTTTATGCTCATTTGGAGAATAATTGACGATCTGTTAAGAATTTTATGACTGTGGGATGGCTCAGTCCGGGAGCAAACTGTCTCGCGGCGAACCAGCATCGCACGAATCATTGAGAGCGGAAGTCGCGAGAATTGTTGGAAAAATGCCCGCGACCGTAGCGTCAGAACTCAGCTGACCCTTCGTAAATCGCTTTCTCGTCGCAAGGTGCCACACGCAGGATGTTGGTGGTGCCGGGGGTGTTGAAGGGCACGCCGGCGGTAACCACCACACGGTCCTGAACGCTGTCGGCAAAGCCGCCGCGCTTGGCCTGGCGCACGGCGCTGACCACGGCGAGCTTGAAGCGGTCCACGGGCTCGACCACCGCGCAATGGAGGCCCCAGGTCATCGAAAGGCGCCGTGCCGTCTCGCGGATGGGGGTGAGGGCGAGGATGGGGACGGACGGGCGCTCGCGCGCCATGAGGAGCGCGGTGGTGCCGGAATGGGTGAAGCAGGCGATGGCCTTCACGGCGGTGGCTTCGGCCACGCCGCGGGCGGCGGAGGTGATGGCATCCGCCGTGCTCGTCCGGTCGATCTCGCGCGCGGCCTCGATGATCTGGCGGTGAAGCTCCTCCGCCTCAACCTTCTGGGCGATCTTGTCCATCATCGCGACGGATTCTTCCGGGAAGTCCCCCGCCGCGCTCTCGGCCGAGAGCATCACACAATCCGCCCCTTCATAGATCGCGTTGGCGACGTCGGTAACCTCCGCGCGGGTGGGGACGGGGCTGGTGATCATGCTTTCGAGCATCTGGGTGGCGACGACCACGGGCTTGCCGGCCTTGCGGCAGGCGCGGACGAGGCGCTTCTGGATGGGCGGCAGCTCGGCATTGTCCATTTCGACGCCGAGATCGCCGCGGGCGACCATGATCCCGTCGGAGACCGCGAGCACCTCGTCGAAGCGCTCGACGCAGGCGGGCTTCTCGACCTTCACCATGATGGCGACCTTGCGCTTGCCAATCAGCTCGCGCGCCTCGAGCACGTCCTCGGGCCGCTGGACGAAGCTGAGGGCCAGCCAGTCCACCCCCTGATCGAGCACGAATTCGAGATCGACGCGGTCCTTCTCGGTCAGCGCGGCGAGCGGCAGAACCACGTCCGGCACGTTGACGCCCTTGTTGTTCGAGATCTCGCCGCCGACGACGACCTCGCAGTCGGCATAGGTGGTGTCGCAGGCGGTTACCCGCACCTTGATCTTGCCGTCGTTCACCAGGAGATGCGCGCCCGGGCGGAGGGCTGCGAAGATTTCCGGATGGGGCAGGTAGACGCGCTCGGTTGTGCCTTCGGTCTCGTCCAGATCGAAGCGGAACTTCTGGCCGGGCTCGAGCCGATGCGGGCCATCGGCAAAGCGGCCGACGCGGAGCTTGGGGCCCTGAAGGTCGCCGAGGATGGCGATGGGCCGCTCCATCTCATGCTCGATATCGCGGATAAGGCGCACGCGCTCGGCCTGATCCTCATGCGTGCCGTGGCTCATATTGAGGCGGAAGACGTCAACGCCTGCCTCGAAGAGCTTGCGCAGCATTTCGCGCGAGGAGGAGGCGGGGCCGACGGTGGCGACGATTTTGACGTTTCTGTTACGGCGCATGGTGGCCTCCCTGCTGCGTGCCGCGTACCTTTTGACGCAGGGGGCCGCGCTTTCAACCCGGACGATCGGGGGGAGCGGTGTTGATGGCGTTCTGAAACCGCACGAACCCGGCTGTGTTGCATGCGGATCCGCGCTATGACGCAGGCGGGCGGCCGCGGCGCCGCCACAGCATGAAGCAGCGAGCAGGGCGGGCGATGCGCGGCATCAGCGGACCTTTGGAGTCGACGTCGGGCGCGGGACAGCAGGTTTTCGAGCCTGTGGAGGCTGTGCCGGCGGAGGCGGGGGGACACGCGGATATCCTGCTGCTGTGCGACCATGCCTCGAACGCGGAGCCGCCGGGCATCGCCCTCGGCATCGCGGCGGCGGACATGGCGCGCCATATCGCCTGGGATGTGGGCGCGCGGGGCGTGACGCTGGCGATGGCCGAGGCGCTTGGGGCGCCGGCCGTGCTGAGCCGGTTCTCGCGGCTGGTGATCGACCCGAACAGGGGCGAGGACGACCCGACCCTTCTGATGAAGCTCTATGACGGCACGCTGATCCCCGGGAACAGGCATGCGGATGCGGCGGAGCGGGAGCGGCGGCTCGATCTCTGCCACCGGCCTTATCACGACGCCATCGCCGCCACGCTCGACGGCATGATCGCGGCGGGGCGGTTCCCGAAGGTCGTCTCGATCCACTCCTTCACGCCGCAGCTGCGGGGACGCCCGCCGCGGCCCTGGCATGTGGGGCTGCTCTGGGACCGGGACGCGCGGCTGGTGGAGCCGCTTTTCGAGACGCTGGCGGATGAGCGCCTGGCGGACGGGACGCATCTCGTGATCGGGGACAACGAGCCCTATACGGGCGCGCTGCAGGGCGACTGCATGTATCGCCACGGCACGGCGCGGGGCCTGCCGCATGTGCTGATCGAGGTGCGGAACGACCTGATCGAGACGCCGGAGACGCAGGGGGCCTGGGGGCGCCTGCTGGCGGGCGCGTTGCTGCGGGCGATCGAACGCGTGCCGGCCGCCGAGCTTGCGCCCTCCACGTGATGCGCGCCTCTTGAAAGCTGTGCCGGGGACCCGACTTCTGACGGGTACTTGATGGGATGCGCCACCGGGCGTGCTCGCGACCGTAAGAGGAGCCTCACGATGAAGCCCGCCGCCCTTGCCCTCGCCGCGCTGCTCGGATCGGGCGCCGTTCTCGTGGCCTTGCCTGCCCAGGCCCAGTCGTCCGACGATCCGGCGCCGGCGCTGCAGGAGGGCCGGGATACGGGGCCCGCGCTCGAGCGCTTCGGGGCGATCCGGGAGATGCTGGACGAGGCGGCCGAGGCGCGTTCGAGGGCCAGGCGCGGGGAGCAGGACATCGTGGACCGGCTGACGCGGTCCTCCCCGGAGGAGCGGGCGGAGCGACTGCTGGCGGAAGCCTTCGAGATCGTGTCCGACACGCCGGTGACCGAGCTTCGCCGGGAGATCCGGGCGGCGCGCGAGCGCATCGAGGCGGCGGAGCAGGAGATCGCGTCGCTGCGCGAGGAGCGGCTCTTCGCGCCGGATGAGACGAGCTTCTGGGAGCGCGCGCAAGGCACGCGGGACCGCGCCGGCGTGGAGGCTGCGATCGCGGCACTGGAGGCGGAGATTGCCGAGCGGGAGGCCTTCATCGCCCAGGCCCGCAAGCGCTTCATCGACGCCATGGCGCGCGTGGGCAGCACGGTGAGCGAGGCTGAGGCGGACCTGCTGCTCGGCGGTGTGACGGGCGGGGATATCCTGGCCATCGCCTCGGCTTACTCGACCGTGCGGGACATTGCGGCGGAGCTGCGCCGGGTGGTGGCGGAGAGCGGTGAGGAGATCTCCTCGGCCCGGCGCTACTACACGCTCCACACCACGCTGATCGCGCTGCTGGCCCACGCGCAGGAGACCTTCATCGCGAAGATCGACGAGGACTACCTGCCGAAGCTCGAGGCCATCGAGGAAGAAGTGCGCGAGACGCGGGCGGAGACGGACCGGCTGCTGCGTGCGAGCCCCTCGCCCGAGCAGCGGCGCGTGCTGGAGGCGAACCGCCGGAGCCAGAAGCTGACGCTGAAGGCGGCGACGTTCTACCGGGATTATCTCGAGCGCCAGCGCGACGAGGTGGCCGCGGCCCTCTGGCGCACGCGCCAGGACCTCGCGGTGGCGGACAATACGCTGCGCACGGTGGATGCGAGCTTCCGGCTTCTCGAGATCATGCGCGAAGCGGAGCTGCAGTTCGAGGCGCTCGAGGCCCTTGAGAGCCCGGGCTTCGACACGCTCTTCGAAAACGAGGAGCTCCGCCGCGAGTTCGAGAGCCTGTCCGACCGGCTCCGCGCCCCGTCCTCCTGATGGGCGAGCTTGTCCATGGCCTCGCGATCGCCCTGCTGAGCGCCGTGGATCTCGTGCTCTCGGCGGGCGGCGTTCCCTCGAGCAGGAGCGGTCGTGCGGGTAGGAAGCAGGTGCCGCGGGCGTCGCGATGAACATCGTGATCGGCATGGTGCTCGAGTTGTTTCTGTACTGGTCGCTCGATAGGGCCATGCGCGATCCGAGCGACGAGACGAGGCGCGCCGGGATGCGGCGCGCGACATCGAAGGGAGGCCGACATGACCGACGCTGAGCGCACCGAGATCGAGGCTGCCGTGTTCCGGCGGCTGCGGGACCATCTGCGGGAGCGGACGGATGTGCAGAACATCGATCTCATGAACCTCTCCGGTTTCTGCCGGAACTGCCTGTCGCGCTGGTACGAGGAGGAGACCAAGGCGCGGGGCGGGGAGATGGACAAGGCCGCGGCGCGCGAGATCGTGTACGGCATGCCCTATGACGACTGGCGCGCGCAGTACCAGACCGAGGCGAGCGACGCGCAGAAGGCGGCCTTCGAGAAGCAGGGCGGCGGGCATTGAACCTCGGTGAGGGGGCGGGCCGACAGGTGCCCGCCCTCCTCGCCGGCCGGCCCTTCGGCCGCCCGGCCTCCGCGGGCGCCCACCCGCCGGCCCGCCCCCAGTGCCGCCACTGGCCGGGGCTGCGTGGGATGCGGGGGCTGGTGCTGGCCGGGGCTTGGCGCTAGGGGGACGCGCCTGGGTTTCCTGGAGGGATCGAAGCGATGGATGATGGTCAGGGTGGGGTGGAGGGCGTCGCCTCCGGCAGCGTGGCCGCGGGCCAGCTCCGCGCCTTTGTCGAGCGGATCGAACGGCTCGAGGAGGAGAAGAAGGAGATCGCGGAGCAGGTGAAGGAGGTCTATGCCGAGGCGAAGGGCACCGGCTACGACGTGAAGATCCTGCGCAAGGTCATCTCGCTTCGAAAGAAGGATGCGGAGGAGCGTCAGGAAGAGGAGGCGCTCCTCGAGATGTACCTCTCGGCCCTTGGCATGACGGTGGCGCCGGACTGAGTTCGGGCATCGGCCGGCGTTGCCGCGCTGCTCCATAGGGCGACGACGCGTGAGCGTTCACGCTCCCTTTTTTCAAACGCGGATGTTCGCATATTGTTCATGCCCCGCAGCTTACGCTGACGTGGGTGGGCGCGGGCGCAACGCGGTTTGCGAGGACTGGTTCAGATCTTCCGGACGGCGTTCCGCTGCCGGAAACTGCTCGGCAGCGAGCCGGGTCGGGTATCGGGCCGCGGGTGGCCGGGCTCTCAGGCGCGGCGGCGGCTGAGGTTCAGTTCCTCGAGCTTGCGGTAGAGGGTGGAGCGGCCGATGCCGAGGCGCCGGGCCACTTCCGCCATGCGGCCGTGATAGATGGTCAGCGCGCGCTGGATCGCCTCCGCCTCGATCTCCGCGAGCTTGCGGATCTGGCCGTCCTCGTCCACCAGCGCGTCCCGCGCCGCGGTGTCTGCGCCCGAGCCGCCCGCCCGGCAGGTCATCTCGACGCCCACGAGATGCTCCGCCCGGATCACCGGGCCCTCCGCCAGCACCACCGCGCGGTGCACCGTGTTCTGGAGCTGACGCACATTGCCCGGCCAGTCCGCGCTCTCGATCAGCTGTGCCGCATCCTCGCTGAAGCCGGTGATGCGCATGCCCTCGGCCGCGGCGAAGCGGGTGAGGAACATCTGGGCGAGCATCAGCAGGTCCTCCCGCCGCTCGCGCAGGGGGGGCAGGTGGATCGGGAAGGCGCTGATGCGGTAATAGAGATCCTCGCGGAACCGGCCATCCGCCACCATGCCCGAGAGGTCCTGGTTCGAGGCGGAGACGAGGCGGATATCGACGCCCACGGGCTTCGCCGCCCCGAGCGGCTCGATCTCGCGTTGCTGGAGCGCGCGCAGGAGCTTGACCTGGGCCGCCGCCGGCAGCTCCCCGATCTCGTCGAGGAAAAGCGTGCCGCCCGAGGCCTCCTGGAACTTGCCGCTCCGCCGCTCAGTCGCGCCGCTGAAGGCGCCCTTCTCGTGCCCGAAGAGCACGGCATCCACCGTCCCGTCGCGGAGCGCGCCACAATTCACGGCCACAAAGGGCATGTCCGCGCGGTTGCTGGCGCCGTGCACGGCGCGGGCGAAGACTTCCTTGCCGGAGCCCGATTCGCCCGTGAGCAGCACGGGGATGTCGGACTGTGCGCTGCGCTTGGCGAGCTTGATGGCGTCGCGGAACGACGCGCTCTGCGCCACCAGGTCCTCGAAGCCCAGCGCCTGGCCTTCCTCGCGGCTCAGCCGGCGCACATCGCTCGAGAGCGTGCTGATCTCGAGGACGTTGCGGATGGAGACCTCCAGGCGCTCGGGCCCGATCGGCTTCACCAGGAAGTCGTTCGCGCCGGCGCGCATGGCATCGACCGCCCGGGCGACCGATCCGTCGCCCGTCAGCACGATGACGGGGAGAACATGGCCGGCCGCGCGCAGCCTTTTCAGGAGCGCGAGGCCATCCATCGCCGGCATGTGCAGGTCGAGCAGACAGAGCTGCAGCGGCGGTGCCTCTGCATCCGTCAGACGCGTCATCGCCGACTCGGCATTGGCAACGGCTTCGACCTTGTGGCCAGCCGATGTCAGGACCGCCGCCAGATAGCGCCGCTGTTGTCTGTCATCTTCGACGATCAGGATATTGGACGACATGCTCACCCGCTCCACTACTACGCACAGTGCACTTGATCGCCTTGCAATTCGGTAATCTCAGGGCGCGTTCGGGGCACGAAATAGGCGAATTACGACTCAGTGTCCCGTGATCCGGATCACGAATCAGCCCCCGCCTCGGCGCAGAGGCCCGCCTAGAGGCTTGGGGCCCCGGCTCTGTTGTTTATCTGCGACGGCCCCGATAAAAACCGCGGGGCGCCGGTCGCGCTCGGGCTCATTCATTGCCGCTCTCCGGAGGGATATGCCAAAGCACCTTGTGCGGAGCGGCGTGGACAGGCCGGCCAGCGAAATTCTGGGGCGTAGCAGTCGACGGCCCGACACAGAACGGAGAGAGGGATGACGAAACTCACGGTTGTTATGCTCGCCACCTCGGCGCTTGCGCTGGCGGCCTGCGCGAAGCCGGACCTGCCGGGTTCGACGCTGAACGGGACGTGGACGGCGGAGCGCTTCCTCAATGAGGACCATGGCGGTGCCGGCTTCAACGGTGCCCTCGCCAGCGAGTACACCGAGCTTGGCCGTCGCGCGGCATTCCGCGACGTGCGCTGGTACAACTCGACCGCGTACATCGCGAAGGCCGAAGCGGCCGAGAGCGGCGCGCAGGTCGGCCCCTGGAGCCCGGAGAGCCTCGGCGTCGCCGATACCGAAGCCGGCCAGCTCTACGACGAGACCGTCGCCATCATCCTCGAGAACCGTGACGAGCGGCCCGAGGCCTGCGCCCGCCTCCAGGCGATGTGGGACCAGTGGCTCGAGGCTCTGCGTGGCGGCGACGGCAGCTGCATCGACCCCGATGAGGCTTTCGCTCTCTACCAGCAGGCCAAGGCCGCGTGCCTCCCGCCGCCGGTCGACACGAACTTCATCGTGTATTTCGGCTTCGACCGCACCGATCTCACGGCGCGTGCCCGTGAAGTCCTCGACGAGGTCACGGCCGCTGTCGACTCGATCGGCGCCACCGCGCTCTCGATCGTCGGCCACGCCGACACCGTGGGTTCGGACGGCTACAACCAGCGTCTCTCCGAGCGCCGCGCCCGTCGCGTCGCCGGTGCGCTGGTCGATCGTGGCCTCGACCGTAACGACATGACCCTCGCCGGCCGCGGTGAGCGCGACCTGGCCCGCGCCACGGCCGATAACGTGCGCGAGCCGCTCAACCGCCGCGTCGAGATCACCCTCTCGGAGTGATCCGGTCCGCGTGACCCGGGCTGACGCCGCGCGGCGGCCAGCCTGACAGATGAACGGAGCGCCCCGTGGTTCGCCACGGGGCGCTTTGCTTTTCCGCCCCTGCCGCTTGCCCTCGGGGCCCCGGGCCCTCACATGCGCTGGAGGAGGTGCCCACCATGAGAACACCGTCCATCCTTGCCGCTGGCCTTGCGCTGGTGCTTGCCGCGACGCCTGCCGCCGCGCAGGAGCAGCGCGAGCGGCTCTTCGATCTTGACCAGATGAAGCGGGAGCTCGACCGGATCTGGGACGATCTCTCCCGCGGGATGGAGCCGGCCCTCGACCGCCTCGACGAGGTGGTGGCGATGCTCCGCCAGGTTGACGACCCGCGCTACTACGAGGCGCCGGCCTTTCTGCCCAACGGCGATATCGTCATCCGCCGCCGGGAGGATGCGCCGCCCTGGCAGCCGCCGGAGGACGAGGAGCGCGAGGCGGGCCCCGTGCCGATCGACCCGGACGAAGGCGTGCCGCTCTAGGCTGCGCCAGATAGCCCGCCCCACCCTTTATGCGGGGGTGGCGCCGGTCTATGTCTCCGCGGAACCAATCTCCAGGAGACATGCATGACCCGTCCGACCTCCCCGCTCGCCCCTGCGTTCGCCGCAGTGTCCGCTCCTGAGCCTGTCCGCGAGGCCGAGGGTGACCATGCTGCCGGTGAGTTCGGGGCGCTGCCGGTCTGGGACCTCGGCGCGCTCTATGCCGGGCCGGACGATCCCGCCATTGCCGCCGACCTCGAGGCCGCGGGCGCGGACGCGCAGGCTTTCGCCGAGCGCTATGAGGGCAAGCTGGCCGGCCTGGGCGGCGCGGGGCTGGCGGAGGCGGTGGCGGCCTATGAGGCCATGCAGTCCCGCCTCGGCCGCGTGATGTCCTACGCCATGCTGCGCTACGCCCAGAACACGCAGGACCCCGCGCGGGCGCAGATGATGGGCAACCTGCAGGTGCAGGTGACCACGCTCACCCAGCCGATGGTGTTCTTCACGCTGGAGCTGAACAAGCTGCCGCCCGAGACGCTGGAGGCTGCCTATGCCGAAAGCGCCGAACTGAGCCGCTACAAGCCGTGGCTCGACCGCGTGCGGGCGCTCGCGCCGCACCAGCTCTCGGACGAGCTGGAGAAGTTCCTGCACGATATGTCGGTGGTCGGCGCCTCGGCCTGGAACCGGCTCTTCGACGAGACGATGTCGGGCCTCAGCTTCGAGGTGATGGGCGAGACCCTGGCGCTGGAGGCCACGCTTACGCTGCTTCAGGACAAGGACCGGGCCAAGCGCGAGGCGGCGGGCCGGGCGGTGGCCGAGGTGTTGGGCGAGAACATCCGCCTTTTCACCCTCATCACCAACACGCTCGCCAAGGAGAAGGAGATCGAGGACCGCTGGCGGAAGATGCCGGCGCCCGATCATGGCCGCCACCTTGCGAACCAGGTGGAGCCAGAGGTGGTGGATGCGCTGCGCGAGGCGGTGACGGCCGCCTATCCCCGGCTCAGCCACCGCTACTACGCGCTGAAGGCGAAGTGGCTCGGCCTCGAGAAGCTCGAATACTGGGACCGGAACGCGCCGCTGCCCGAGGCGGCGGAGGTGAAGATCGGCTGGGACGACGCGAAGGACATGGTGCTGAGCGCCTATGAGGGCTTCAGCCCGAAGATGGCGGCGCTGGCTGAGCCCTTCTTCACGCAGGGCTGGATCGATGCGCCGGCCTCGCCCGGCAAGTCCCCCGGCGCCTTCGCGCACCCCACCATCGTGGATGCCCACCCCTTCGTGCTGCTCAACTATCTCGGCAAGCAGCGGGACGTGATGACGCTGGCCCATGAGCTTGGCCACGGGGTGCACCAGCGGCTGGCCGCGGGGCAGGGGGAGCTTCTGAGCTCCACGCCGCTGACCCTGGCCGAGACCGCCAGCGTGTTCGGCGAGATGCTGACCTTCCGCAAGCTGCTGGCCGCCGAGACGGACCCTGCACGGCGCAAGCAGCTCCTCGCCGGCAAGGTCGAGGACATGATCAACACCGTCGTCCGCCAGATCTCGTTCTACGAGTTCGAGCGGCGGGTGCATGCGGAGCGGCGGGAGGGCGAGCTTTCCTCCGAGCGGCTGGGCGAGATCTGGCTGGAGGTGAGCACCGAGAGCCTCGGGCCGGCGATGCATTTCGAGGAGGGCTACGAGACCTTCTGGGCCTACATCCCGCACTTCATCCACTCGCCCTTCTACGTCTACGCCTATGCCTTCGGGGACGGGCTCGTGAACGCGCTCTATGCGGTCTACGAAAAGGGCGAGCCGGGCTTCCAGGACCGGTATTTCGAGATGCTGGCCGCGGGTGGGTCGAAGCACCACAAGGAACTGCTCGCCCCCTTCGGCCTCGACGCGTCCGACCCGGCTTTCTGGAACGAGGGGCTGAACCTGATCGACCGCTTCATCACCGAACTGGAAGCGATGGACTGAGGCCTCTCGCGCCCGATCACGAGGCTGCGCGCGCGCTTTGCGGGCGCGGCCGCGTGCTCTAGTTTCCTGCGACGGCGGTGTATCGGTGCCGATTGGTGGGGTGGGTGATGCTCTGGACGAGACGCGCGTTGATGGCGGCGGCGGTGAGCCTGCCCGTGGCGTCTGCGGCGGCCGGCATTCGCCTGCTTGGCGACACGGATATTGAGACGGCGCTGCAGCTCGTCACCGCGCCGCCCGCTGATGGGCGGCACCGGGTGCTCTTCGTCGGCAACTCCTTCACCTACGGCCATGACGTGCCGGGGCGCGTTGCGGCCCTTGCGGCGAGCGACGGGACGAGCGTTGACGTAGCGACGCTGGCCGAGGGGGGCGCGCGGCTGGCGGGCACACTGGCGCGCCCCGGTGTCAGGGCCGTGCTGGAGGCGGCGGGGTGGGACGCTGTGGTGCTGCAGGACCACAGCACGACGGCCTTCGACCCGGCCTACCGGCACGACAGCGCGGCTGCCATCGCCTATCCCGCAGCCGTTGTCGCGCCGCGGCCGGTGGTGCTGGTCACCCCCTGGGCGCGGGCGGCCGGGCACCCGATCTACCAGGCGGGCGAGGTGATCCGCGCAGGTCTCCAGCAGCCGCAGAGCCCGCAGCACATGACCGAGACGACGGCGCTGTTCTTCGAGGCGGCGGCCGGGGCCGCGCGGGAGACGGGGGCGCCCGTTCACCTGGCACCCGTGGCCCGGCGCTGGCTGGCGGCGAGCGGGGAGGGCGCGGCGCTCTACGGGCCGGACCGTTATCATGCCTCGCCCGAGGGCGCGGCGCTCGTGGCCCGCGTGGTCTGGGAAGCGCTTGCGCCCCTGCTGCGCTAGGCGCGCCCGGCGCTTGCAAATCTCGGCCCCGGTGGTAGCTGAACGCGCAAGTCCCGGAGCGCGCCGAGGAATGAGCCGATGAACGATCTGAGCCCCATTCGCGAAAAGTACCTCTCCGCCGTGGCGGATGCGGGGGACGAGGCCGCGATCGAGGAGGTGCGCATCGGCGCGCTCGGCAAGAAGGGCGAGATCAGCCTGATGATGCGCGAGCTGGGCCGCATGACGCCCGAGGAGCGCCAGTCCGCCGGGCCGGCGCTCAATGCGCTGAAGGACGAGATCAACGCCGCCATCACCGCGCGCAAGACCAGCCTGGCGGATGCGGCGCTGGCCGAGCGGCTGGCGAGCGAGTGGCTGGACCCGACGCTCGAACCCCGGCCGGCGGCGCAGGGCACCATCCACCCCGTCTCCCAGGTGCAGGAGGAGATCGCCGCGATCTTCGCCGATATGGGCTTCGAGGTGGCCGAGGGTCCGCAGATCGAAGAGGACTGGTACAACTTCGACGCGCTCAACATCCCCGCCGAGCACCCGACGCGCACGGAGATGGACACCTTCTACATGAAGAAGGCGGAAGGCGATGAGCGGCCGCCCCATGTGCTGCGCACGCATACGAGCCCCGTGCAGATCCGCGGCATGCAGGCCCGCGGCGCGCCCTGCCGGTTCATCTGCCCGGGCCGTGTCTACCGCGCGGATTACGACCAGACGCACACGCCGATGTTCCACCAGGTCGAGGGGCTGGCGATCGACCGCGATGTGTCGATGGCGAACCTCAAATGGACGCTGGAGGAGTTCTGCCGCGCCTTCTTCGAGCTGCCGGAGGTGGAGCTGCGCTTCCGCGCCTCGCACTTCCCCTTCACCGAGCCCTCGGCGGAGGTGGATATCCGTTGCTCCTGGGAAGGCGGGCAGCTGAAGCTGGGCGAGGGGGACGACTGGCTCGAGATCCTCGGCTCGGGCATGATCCACCCGAAGGTGCTGCGCGCGGGCGGGATCGACCCCGAGCAGTGGCAGGGCTTCGCCTTCGGCATCGGGATCGACCGGGTGACGATGCTGAAATACGGCATCCCGGACCTGCGGGCGTTCTTCGACAGCGATCTCCGCTGGCTGCGGCACTACGGCTTCGCGTCGCTCGATGTGCCCACGCTCCATGCCGGCCTCAGCCGCTGAGCTGCCGCTTGTTCGTGGCTTTGTCCCGGGGCTGATCGGGTCCATCGCAGCACTGCACGGGCGGTACTACGCGGCCTCGAACGGCTTCGGCACCGGGTTTGAGGCAACGGTGGCGACGGAGGTGGCGGCCTTTGCTGGGCGCTACGATGCGGCGCGGGACCTTGTGCTCTCCGCCTTGGACGGCGCGCGGCTGGTGGGCACGGTGACGATGGACGGCGCGCCGGCGGAGATACCCGCAGGCGTGGGCGGCGCGCCGATGCAGCTCCGCTGGTTCATCGTCGATCCCGTCGCGCAAGGCACGGGGCTTGGCCGCCGGCTGATGGACGACGCGCTGGCCTTCGCCGGGCCGCGCGCGGTGGTGCTGCACACCATGGCAGGGCTCGACCGGGCGCGGGCGCTCTATGAAGCGCGCGGCTTTCGCCTCATCGCGGAGGCGCATGCGGTGCGCATGGGCGAGCGCCAGATCAAGCAGACCTTCCTGCGCGCCGCCGGCTGATCGGTTCGGCGGACCGGAAACCGGCTTCCGCCTCTCGTGCCTTGGTTGTAGCGTCGCAGGATCGCGACCTGCCGGGAGGCCCCGAACGATGCGCAGCCTGCGCCAACCGCTGATGGCCTTTGCCATGCTCGCCATGCCCTCCGCGGCGCTTGCCGACGGCACCTACACGGTGATCGGCGCGCCCGGGCTCGTGCCCTGCACGCAGTGGCTCGAGATCTCCGACAACGACACCCTGCGCGTGCTCGGCAATGACGATGTGGCGGAGGAGCAGGTGAAGGCCTGGGTGGCCGGGTTCCTCTCCGCCTATAACCGCTATGCCCTTGGCGCCGGCAACGTGGCCGAGGGGCGGACGGCGGAGGACCTGCTCGCCTGGGCCGACCGCTTCTGCGAAGCCAACCCCGAGGCGAGCATGGCGATGCTGGCCGAGACGATGATCCATGTGCTCGAAAACGGGAGCGAATAGCCGATGCGCCGTGTCATGCCCGCCCTTCTCGCCTGCCTCGTCCTCTCGGGGTGTGGCGCCGTGGCCCTTCCGTTCCGCGTGACCGCCGATGTGGCGCGCGTGGTGCCGATCGCGGGAGACGTGGTCGCCGTGCCGTTCGACGCGGTGGGCGACACGATCGACTGAGGGCCCCACGGCTGCGCCCGAATGTCGCCTGACGCTCCCTGTCCGCAGGTGGTCGCCGCGGAGCGATCCGGTGCGCCTTCTCGGCGGCTTTCTGGGAGCGGCAACGGGGAGGTGAGGCATGGCGCGCGTTCTGGTGGTCGAGGGCAACACGCCGGAGGTGGTGGCGGCGACGGTGGCTGCCGGCTGCGCCCCGGCGGCGGAGCAGTACGCTGCGGTGCTGGAGGCGCTGGCGGCTGAGCGCGGTGTGGTGCTCGAGACCGCGATCGCGCGGCCGTCCTTCCCCGGCGAGGATATCGGGGCGCTGACGCTCGAGGGCTTCGATGGCGTCGCGCTCACGGGCTCGGGCGTGAGCTGGTCGGCGGACGACGCGCGGGCAGCGCCCCATCGGTTGCTGCTGGAGCGGGTCTTTGCCGCGGGTATCCCGGCGGTCGGCTCCTGCTGGGGGCTGCAGGTGGGGGCCGTGGTGCTGGGCGGCGCGGTGGGGCAGGGGACGAAGGGCCTCGAGATCGGCGTCGCGCGCCATGTGCGCCTCACCCCCGCCGGGCAGGCCCATGCGCTCCATGCCGGGCGGGATGCGAGCTTCGATGTGCCCTGCATCCACCGCGACGAGGTGACCCGGCTGCCTGCGGGCGCCGTGCTGACCGCCTCGAACGACCATTCCGAGGTTCAGGCCATGGTCTACGAGGAAGGCGGCGTGCGCTTCTGGGGCCTGCAGTACCACCCGGAGGGCGGGGTGGAGGACATGCTCGCCTATCTGCTGCGCCGTGACGAGTTCGCGCTGGCGGAGCTTGCGCTTTTCCGCGACCGGGCGGATCTGGAGGCCATGGTGGCCAATATGCGGGCGCTGGCGGCAGACCCTGCCGCGAACCGCGCGCTGGCCTGGCGCTACGGTATCGGCCCGGCGGTGCTGGACCCCGCGCGCCGGCGCGTGGAGCTGGCCAATTGGCTCGAAGCCATTGGCGTGACGGCGGCGCGGCCCTTTGGCGACACTGTGCTTCGGCAGCCGCGCGAGGCTGTATAGGAGCGCGCGCTGCGCACGAAGATCTTCACGAAAATGCCGATATCGGCGCATAGGGGTGAATGCGCTCAGGGGGGGGGCATGCGATGAAGGTAACACTGATCTCACTGGCGATGGCGCTTGTCGCCACGCAGGCCGCGGCGCTGCCGCTCATCAACGAGTTCGCGCCGAACCCGCCGGGCGGCGATCCGAGCACGACGCGCGTTGAGCTGCTCGGCACACCGGGCGCGTCGTTCTCCGGCGTGCTGGTGTTCCTCGAGTCCGACGGGCCCAATGGCAGCGTGCAGAACACCGGGGCGGATATCGAGGCCGTGTCGGGCACCTTCGATCCGAACGGCCTCCTGGTCGTGACGATCCCCGATAACGAGAACCCCTCCTACACCGTGATTCTCGCCGACAGCTTCAGCGGGAACACGTCGAGCGACCTCGATGCCGACGATGACGGCTCACTCGACGCGGCCGGCATCGCGCTCTTCGGCACGGTGTTCGACGCCTTCAACATTCCCGACAACGCGAGTGATGCGATGGTTGTGAGCTATGCCTCGGATGTGGGCGGCACGGACCTCGCCTTTATCGGGGACGAGCCGCAGCTGATTTTCCGGGATGGCAACGACAGCTCGATCATCTACGCGATCGACGACCCCACCGCGCCAAACAGCATCTTCAACGCGGTGACGGGCGAAGAGGTTACCTTTGCGGCGCTTGGCCTGAATGCAGCGCCGTTGGATGGGTTCAACACGTTCGGCGACGTGAACCCCGGCGCCCCCATCGTGCCGCTCCCCGCATCGGCGCTGCTGGTTCTCACCGGCCTCGGGTTCCTGGCGGCGCGGGGGCGCAGAACGCAGGCCTAGCCGCGCTTCCTGTTTCCCCCTTCTCGATGCGCCTGCTAGGGTCCCCGCCACAGGCAGAAGAGGGGGTCCACCATGCCGTTTCTCTCGAAGCTCCGCCGCTCGAGCCCGCCCGAGAACGAGGCTGTTCCGCGCGCGGTTCTCACGCCCACGGTCTCGGCGATCATGGCGGACGGGGACATGCAGGCGGAGGAGGTGAGCCAGCTCTCCAACCTCTGCACCTTCAGCCCGATCTTCCACAACATCGACCCCGCACGGCTCGCGGAGATCGTGAAGGAGCTGATCGCGGAGATCATGGAGGAGGGCGGCGCGAAGAAGTTGGACGAGGCGGCGCTGCTGCTGAACCAGCCCCTGCGCGAGACCGCCTTCTGCTTCGTCGTCCGCATCGTGATGGCCGATGGCAGCGTGACCGAGGAGGAGAAGGCGGCGCTCGAGAAGATCGCGGACGTGCTCGCGCTCGATGCCGGTACTGTCGCCCAGATCTACACGGTGGTGCAGATGATGCAGCGGCCCGCCTGACGACGCGTGCGCTACCGCCTGCCGCCTTGACCCTCCCGCCGCGCCGGGCTCTAAGCCCGGGCGAGATCCATGTCGAAAGCCCCGGCGAGGCGGGGCCAACGCGGCGGCGAGGGACAGTATGAAGTTCACCCTTTCCTGGCTGAGGGAGCATCTCGAGACCGAAGCGGGGCTCGATGAGATCCTGGACGCGCTCACCGATCTCGGCCTCGAGGTCGAGGGCGTGGAGAACCCGGCCGAGGCGCTGGCGCCCTTTACCATCGCGCGCGTGATCGAGGCGGTGCAGCACCCGAACGCGGACCGGCTGCGCCTCTGCCGTGTGGAGACCTTTCCGAAGGGGCCGGATGGCCCGGCAGAGGAAGTGCAGGTGGTGTGCGGCGCGCCGAACGCGCGGACGGGCCTTGTTGGCGTGTTCGCCGCCCCGGGGACGCATGTGCCGGGCACGGGCGTTGACCTGAAGCCGGGGGTCATCCGCGGCGTCGAGTCGAACGGCATGCTCTGCTCCGAGCGCGAACTGATGATCTCGGAGGACCATGACGGGATCATCGACCTGCCGGCGGATGCGCCGCTGGGCGTGAAATATGTGGATTACGCCGGTCTCGACGATCCGATGATCGAGATCGCGATCACGCCGAACCGGCCCGACGCGCTGGGCGTGGGCGGCGTGGCGCGGGACCTTGCGGCACGTGGCCTCGGCCGGCTGATCACGCCGGGGATCGAGCCGGTGGCGGGCCGGTTCCCGTGCCCTGTGAGCGTGACGATCGATGGGGACACGATGGAGAAGGGCT
>JBCBEP010000022.1:0-36648 GCA_038528605.1 Pseudomonadota bacterium | reverse complement strand
TGGGGTTGGCGGGCGAGGCGACGAGAAGGCCGTGGAGCGGGCCGGCCGCGCGGGCGGCGGCGAGGTGGTGCGGCGTCGGCTGGTAGCGCGTGGCTACCTCGGTCTCAAGCCGCACGGCCTCCAGCCCCAGGGCCGAGAGCGTGTTCCGGTAAGCCGGATAGCCCGGATCCGCCAGCGCCATGCGATCCCCCGCCTCGAAGAGCGCGAGAAACGCCATGACGAAAGCGGCGGACGAACCGGCGGTGACAACCACGCAGCCGGGATCGACATCGATGCCGTGGCGCCGGCCGTAGAGCGCCGCAGTCGCCTCGCGGAGGGCCATGGTGCCGAGGCCGCTGGTGTAGCCGAGCGTGTTCCCGCGCGCCTCGGCCTCCGCAAGCGCCGCCCGCGCGGCCGCAGGGGCCCCGAAGGCCGGCTCGCCGACCTCCATATGCAGAACATGCGCCCCCTCGGCCTCGAGACGTTTCGCCTCCGACAGCACATCCATGGCGACGAAGGGCGCGGTCTGCCCGCGTGCGGAGAGCTTCATGACCAGGGTTCCCGTCTCATCGCCGCTCCCGCGTAATCGTGATTGGACGTGGCTTTCCATAGACAGCGACGGTCCGGTCACCGATATCCGTAGGGGTGCCGGGTAAGCGCAGCAAGGCGCATGACGCGCCGGCGCCCGGTGATGGGAGGAAGCATGGTTTGTGGATGTTGTCAGCCGCCAAGACCAGACCCGAACCGCCGCCGCCTGATGCGGACGGGAGCATGGCTCTTGGCGGGCATCGGCGTCTCGCGCGGCGTGACCATGCCGACGCCGGTGGAAGCGCAGGGACGGCGGCAAACGCTCATCCGCGATGCGGAGATCGAGCGCACCCTCTGGGCCATGTCGAGCCCCATCTTCCGGGCGGCGAACTTGCCGCCGAGCACCATCTCGATCTTTATCGTGAGCGACCGGCGCATCAACGCCTTCGTTGCCGCCGGGCGGAACATGTTCCTCAACACCGGGCTCATGATGGAGCTGGAGACGCCGGACGAACTGATCGGCGTTATCGCGCATGAGGCCGGGCACATCGCCGGCGGGCATACGGCGCGCCGCCAGCAGGAGATCAACGCGGCTGCCGGCCCTGCCCTGATCGGCACGCTCCTCGGGATTGCGGCGGCGGCGGCGGGGGCGCCCGAGGTGGGTCTCGCGGCGATCGCAGGCTCCCAGAGCGTGGCGCTCCGCAACCTCTTGCGCTATTCGCGCGGGGAAGAGGCGGCGGCGGACCAGGCGGCGCTCAGCTATCTCCGCCGGTCCGGCAACAGCCCGGAGGGTCTGCGCAAGGTGCTGCAGCGCTTCCGCGGTCAGGAGGTGCTCGCCGTCGGCAATCTCGACCCCTACACGCTGACGCATCCGCTTTCGACCGACCGGCTGCAGCTGATCGAGCGCGCGGCGGACGAGGCGGCGGGGCAGAGCTTCCCGGAACAGCCGGAGCGCGACTACTGGCACGCGCGCATGCGGGCGAAGCTGCAGGGCTTCCTCGACCGGCCGGAGCGCGTTCTCGACCGGACGGCGGAGGAGCCGGACAGCGAGCTCAACCTCTATGCCCGCGCCGTCGCGCATCACCGCCTGCCCGACCCCGTGCGCGCCGTCGAGACCGTGGACCGGCTGATCTCGATCCGCGCGAACGACCCGTTCTACATCGAGCTGAAGGGCCAGATCCTCTACGAGGCGGGCGATGCGCGCGCGGCCGAGCCGCTCTACCGCGAGGCGGCACGCCTCGAGCCGCGCGAGCCGCTGCTACTGGCGGGTCTCGGCCGCGTGCTGCTGGCCGTGGGCGGCGAGGCGAACGAGCGGGAGGCGCTGGGCGTGCTGGAGCAGGCCAGGCGCTCGGACCCCGCGGACATCTCGATGATGCGGGACCTCGCGATCGCCTATGATCGGGCCGGAGACCGTGGCATGGCGACGCTCGTGACCGCGGAGCGCTATGCGCTGAGCGGGCGGGTGCGTGATGCGCGCCTGCATGCGGGTCGGGCCGAGCAGGTGCTGCCCCAAGGCTCGCCCGGCTGGTTGCGTGCCCAGGACATTCTGGCCATGAAGGAACCCGACCGGTGAGGGCGCTCTAGACCGGCCCTTGGAAAGCCCCGGATGACCGTTCCGGGGCCAGCGAGACGCGAAAGGACTGCTTATGCTGCCGACGATCCTGCGACCCGCCGCCCTGCTGGCCCTCGGCCTCTGGGTTGCGCCCGACCTGGCCCCCGCCGAGGAGCAGATCGATTTCTCGGCCATGACACCGGAACAGCAGGCGGCCTTCGGCGAGGCGGTGCGCGGCTATCTCATCGAGAACCCGGAGGTCATCTACGAAGCGATCCAGGTGCTGGAGGAGCGGCGCGAGCGCGAGGCGGCCGAGGCGGAGACCACGCTCGTCAGCCAGTATCTCGGCGCGCTGCACGACACGACCTATTCCTGGGAGGGCGGGAACCCGGAAGGCGACATCACGGTGGTCGAGTTCCTCGACTACCGCTGCGGCTTCTGCAAGCGGGCGCATCCGGCGGTGAAGGAAGTGCTCGAGACGGACGAGAATGTGCGCCTCATCGTGCGCGAGTTCCCGATCCTCGGCCCTGAGTCGGTGGTGGCGGGGCGGATGGCGATGGCGGCGTACCGGCTCGATGCCGAGCTCTACCCATCGCTCAACGATGAGCTGATGGCCTTCCGCGGGGACCTGACGGAGACCATGGCCTACCGGATCGCCGGCCAGGTGGGCTACGACATCGCGGAGCTGAAGGAGCTTGCGGCCTCTGACGAGATCGCGAGCGAGATCGACAAGAACTACCAGCTGGCCGAGGTGCTGGGCATCCAGGGCACGCCGACCTTCATTATCGGCGACCGGATCGTGCGCGGCTTCCTGCCGGCGGACCGGTTCCTGGCCGAGATCGCGGACGCGCGCCGCACCGCCGAGAACTGACGGCCAAGCTGAGCGCCACGGCGCCCAGAGCCGGGCCGGCGGGGGGATCGACCCCCCGCCGGCCCGCTCGGGCGATGCCCTCGAGGCGCACTCCCCGGGACGCACGGCAAAAGAGCGGAAAGCGCGGCGGCGTTTGACGTCGGCCGCCGGGCGAGATAGCTGAGGCGGGCTTTTGGCCGCGGGGGCGCGTTGGCGCCCGATCGATGCGGGCCTGACCGAGTTGATCCGAGGAGCGCATGAGCCGAGACACGGAAGCCGACGTCGCCTTCATCAGGGCGCTGGCGGAGATCCTCAAGGAGCACGACCTCGGCGAAATCGAGGTCGAACGCGAATGGGGCGATGACGACGAGCTGAAGATCCGCCTGAGCCGCCCTGCCCCCGCGCCCGTGATGGCGGCGGCGCAGGCGGCTCCGGCCGCCCCTCAGCCCGCCGCCGCGCCGCCCGCGGCTGCGAGCGCGCCGGCCGCTCCGGCGCCCGCGGCGAGTGCCGCAACCCCGGAGAACGCCGTCACCTCGCCGATGGTGGGCACCGCCTATCTCTCCGGCGAGCCCGGCGCGGATCCGTTCGTTTCGGTGGGCGACCAGGTGACCGAGGGCCAGACGCTGCTGATCATCGAGGCCATGAAGACAATGAACCAGATCCCGGCGCCGCGCGCCGGCCGGGTTGCAGCCATTCTCGTCGCCAATGCCGAACCGGTGGAGTTCGGCGCGCCGCTCGTCGTCCTCGAGTGATGTTCCGCAAGATCCTGATCGCCAATCGCGGCGAGATCGCGCTCCGCATCCATCGCGCAGCGCGCGAGATGGGTATCCAGACCGTCGCCATCCACTCGACGGCGGACGCCTCGGCAATGCATGTGCGCATGGCGGATGAGAGCGTCTGCGTGGGCCCGCCGGCATCGATCGAGAGCTACCTGAACCAGCCCGCGATTCTGACCGCCTGCGAGATCACCGGCGCCGAGGCGGTGCATCCGGGCTATGGCTTTCTCTCGGAGAATGCGGGCTTCGCGCAGATGGTGGAGGAGCACGGGCTCACCTTCATCGGGCCGAGCTCCGCGCATATCCGGCTGATGGGCGACAAGATCAGTGCGAAGGACACGATGCGCCGCCTCGGCGTGCCCTGCGTGCCGGGCTCCGAGGGTTCGGTGGACACGATCGACGAAGCGCGGGCCGCGGCGGCGAAGATCGGCTACCCGGTGCTCGTGAAGGCGGCCGCGGGCGGCGGCGGGCGCGGCATGAAGGTGGCGAAGACCGAGGCGGATCTCGGCGCCGCCTTCTCCCAGGCACGGTCGGAGGCCAAGGCGGCCTTCGGGTTCGACGCCGTCTATCTCGAGAAATACCTCGAACTCCCCCGCCATATCGAGATCCAGGTCGTTGGCGATGGCCAGGGCCGGGCCGTGCATCTCGGCGAGCGGGACTGTTCGCTCCAGCGGCGCCACCAGAAGGTGCTGGAGGAGTGTCCCTCCCCCGCAATCGACGCGGAGACCCGCGCGCGCATCGGCGAGACCTGCGCCAAGGCGGTGGCGGAGATGGGCTATCGCGGCGTCGGTACCATCGAGTTTCTCTACGAGAACGGCGAGTTCTACTTCATCGAGATGAATACGCGCCTCCAGGTGGAGCATCCGGTGACGGAGGCGGTCTATGGCGTGGACCTCGTGGCGGAGCAGCTGCGCATCGCCGCGGGCGAGGGGCTCTCGATCCGGCAGGAGGACGTGGCGCCGCGCGGGCACGCCATCGAGTGCCGGATCAACGCCGAGAAGATCCCGAGCTTCGCGCCCTCTCCCGGCACGGTCTCGAGCTTCCACGCGCCGGGCGGCCTTGGCGTGCGCATGGACAGTGCGCTCTACGGCGGCTACCGGATCCCGCCCTACTACGACAGCCTGATCGCGAAGCTGATCGTCCACGGCGCAGACCGGGCGGCGTGCCTGCAGCGCCTTCGCCGCGCGCTCGACGAACTGGTGGTGGACGGCATCGACACCACGACGCCGCTCTTCCGCGAGCTGGTGGAGGTGCCGCAGGTGAAGGCCGGGGTCTACAATATCCACTGGCTCGAGGAATGGCTGGAGGGAGCGGAGCGGTAGCGCGGCGTCTCAGAGCGTGAGGCGGTAATAGGCGCTGTTCGGGTCGCCCGCATGGTCGCCGAACGGGCCGCAGGGCGTGAAACCTGCGCGGGCATAGAGTATGCGGGCCGCCTCGTAGCCCTCCGCCGGGCCGGTTTCGAGATAGAGCGTGACGAACCCGCGGGCCCTTGCTTCGCTCAGCAGCCGGGCGAGAAGGCGGCGGCCCACACCCCTGCCTCGCGCCTCGGCCGCCGTGTGCATGGACTTGATTTCGCCCGCACCGGGCATGTCTGCGCCCGAAAGGTCGCGCAGTGCGCCCATGCCCAGCAGCATCCTGTCCTGCCAGGCGGCGAACACGCTGATCGAGGGATCGAGCAGCGCCCCGGGGCCCATGGCATAGATGCTTTCGGGCGGCGTATGCGCGGCGGAGTGGGCGAGGTGACGGGCGATCAGCGCTTCAATCGCCGGATCATCCGCGCGGGCGGGACGGATCTCGATGTCGGGGATGGCCGGCATTTTCGTGTCCTTAACGTCGGTCGCAATACCCTCCCGCCCGAGGAAGGGCCGCCGCGAGGGATGATGCTGAAACCCTTGCAGCGCGGGGTCTTTCTCCGGACAAGATGCTGTGAGACCTTCGACTGAGATGCAACCGGGTGCGGAACCCGGATCGGGCAAGCAGCGCGGAACGCCCCATGAAGGATGGCGATATCCAGCTAGAAGTAACGCCGGAGCTTTTGCTCCGGGCGTATGCGGCTGGCGTCTTCCCCATGGCGGAGGCGGCGGACTCCGACGAGATCTTCTGGGTCGAGCCGCGGCGGCGCGGCATCCTGCCGCTCGATGGCTTCCACCTCTCCCGCTCCCTGAAAAAGCGCCTGAAGCGCGAGGATTACGAGCTGCGCACCAACACGGCCTTCGACGCGGTACTGGATGCCTGCGCGGACCGGTCGGAGACCTGGATCAACCCGCAGATCGCCAGCCTCTACACCGCTCTCCATCGCATGGGGCGGGCGCATTCGGTCGAGGTGTGGATGGATGGCCGGCTCGCCGGCGGGCTCTATGGTGTCTGCCTCGGCGGGGCGTTCTTCGGGGAGAGCATGTTCAGCCATGCGCGGGACGGCTCGAAGATCGCGCTTGCCCATCTCGTGGCGCGCCTGAAGCGCGGGGGGTTCCTGCTGCTCGACACGCAGTTCACCACCGAGCATCTCGAAAGCCTCGGCGCCGTCACCGTCAGCCGGCAGACCTACCGGGCGCTGCTGGACGAGGCGCTGGGCCTCGATGCGCGGTTCGACGTGGCGATGCCCGATCAGCCCTCGGCCGTGGTGCAGCTGCTGAGCCAGACATCGTAGCGCGGATGATCGAGGGCCGAGAGCGCGGGGCTGTCGGCGAACATCCAGCCGGAGAATGCCGGGTCCGTCTCCTCGACCTCGCCTGAGCGGCGATCCCAGATCTGCACCAGCCCCACATCGCCCACATCGCTCGCCGTGCCGGGCATCTCGCAGGCGAGGAGGCGGAGGACGAGGCGGCCGACCTCGACCTCCCGGCCCGCCCCGAGGCGCACGACCTCGGTGGCGCCGGTGATCATGTCGAGCACGGTGAGCTCGGCACCATCGGCGGACTGGGTTTCACCGAGTTCGATAGCCCGCGAGATATCGCCAAAGCTGCGCTCGATGCTCGTGCGAAAGGGCGCGTCCTCGAACCGCGCCTCGCGCTCGGCCGTCTCACGCTGGCGTTCGTCCTCCAGGATCGTCTGCCAGTCCCGCGGAAGCGCGCTGCCCTGCTGGATTGTGACACGCGGCGCGGTGCCGTTCGGGAGGCGCGACTCGATCTCCGCCTGGCTGAGCCCGTCGACGGGACCGACACCAGGTATGATAATGTCATCCTCCGGGGGCGGGGGCGTGACCACGCGGCGGACCCGCCCGCTATCGAGCACCCGGCCCGAGCCATCGCGCACGCGCACCTGGCCGCGGGGCGTGGGCACAGGGGCAGCGCTGATGCCAGCGGGCGGCGCGAGCGGGCTTTCCTCGACCTGTGGGACAGCCTGCTGAGCGGTAAACCCGACCGCCAACATCGCCCCAACCGCCGCCGCCCGCATCGCGCTGCTCCCCAACCGTCGTCTCAAGCCAGCCGGGCCCTAAACCGAAGGCGGACATAGTCCGCCCGCCAGCCGCCGCCAGCATCCTGCAACCCAGGCGCGGCGAGCGCGGCAATGCGCCTCGCAGCCGGCGCGCGCTTCTCGGGCGCCAGCAGGCCAAGTGCGGGTGCCGCGAGGGTCATCAGCCAGCCCTCCATATCCGTCGGCAGCGGCGTGGGCCGGGGGATAAGCGCGATGTCCTCCACCACAAACCCACCGGCCTCGAGGCGCGCGCCATGCTCCTCCGCCGTCGGGAAATACCACACATCGTGCAGCGTGGTCTCGATCCCGTGCTCCTGAGCGAGCACCGCGATCATTGCGGTACGGATGGCGGCGACATTGCCCATGCCCCCGAACTCCGCCACGAACACGCCGCCGGGCCGGAGCGCGCGGGCGACACCGGCGATCACGGCATCGGGCTTGGTCATCCAGTGGAGTGCGGCGTTGGAGAAAACGGCGTCGAAGGCGTCCTCGAAGGTGAGCGCCTGCCCATCCGCCTCCGCCACATCGAGCCCGCGGGCGCGCGCTGCTGCCAGCATGTCCGCCGATGCATCGACGCCCTTCACCCGCGCCCCCGCGGCCACGAGCTTTTCGGTCAGCACCCCGTCGCCGCAACCGAGATCGAGCACATCCTTGCCGGCGATGTCCCCAAGCAGCGCAAGCACGGGCGCGCCGAGATCGGAGACGAAGCGGGCGTTGTGATCGTAATCCGCTGCCGACCAATCGCCCTGCTCGTGGGGCGCACTCACTCGCTGCCGCCCGAGGCGCCGTGGATGAAGCTGCCCACCATGTCGAGCAGGTTCACGGCGTCCTGCGTGAAGGTGATCTCGTCCCCTTCTTCCAGCATGAACTCCGAGGCGCCGGGCGAGATGGCGATGTAGCTGTCGCCAAGCAGGCTGGCGGAGGTGATGCGGGCCGCGCTGTCGTCCGGAAGCTCCACGCTCGCATCGATATTGAGCTGCAGCTTGGCGCGGAAGGTCCGCGGGTCGAGCTGCATGCCCGAGATGCTACCCACCTTCACGCCGGCGATGCGCACGTCCCCGCCCGGCGCCAGGCCGTCCGCCTTCCGGAATTCGGCAACATAGGTCGTGCCCCCTGCCCGCCCGAAGCCGAGATCGGCGGTGTTGGAGGCGTAGACGACGAAACCGCCTGCTACGGCCAGGACGATGGCGCCAACGATGCTCTCGGCCATTTTGCCCGACATGTCGCTTACTCCGGCTGCCAGGCTTCGTAATCGCCGCGCGTGGGCGCGCGCTTCTCCGGCGTCAGCACCGATCCGGGCGGGTGGTAGGCCCCGCTGGTGCCGGTGAGGTTCGGGACATGCGGGCGCTCCCAGTCATGCACCGGCAGCGGCTCCTCGGAGGGCGGCTTCTCGAAGGTGTGGTGCAGCCAGCCATGCCAGTCGGGCGATACACGGCTCGCTTCGGCCTCGCCGTTGTAGATCACCCAGCGGCGCTTGCCGTCCTCGGTCTGGTAGAACTTGTTGCCGATCTCGTCCTGCCCCACGAGCTGGCCGTGGCGGTTGGTATAGATCCGCGTGCCGATCGTCTGGCCGTTCCACCAGGTCACGAGCTCACGTGCCCATTCGAGAAGCGTCATCCCGCGCCCTCCATGCCTCTTTTCGCGCGCACTATGGCGGCTGCTCCGGGCAGCGTCCAGCCACACCGTTCGCATGCAAGCGGAGGTTTCGGAGGGTCCTGGAACGCGATCTGATGCATCCACGTGACATTGACCTTACGTACGCGTCAACTTTCTCACCAGATCGGTAGGATTGTTACTTGCACAAAAGCGTCACATGCCGGAGCAACGTTCACGAAGAACAGCGGCAGAATCAATCAACTGCCTAGTTATGAACGAGGAAACGCCTATGCAAACTGCAGCATTGCGGTGCCTATCGGGCTGTGCAGTTGCCGCCCTTACTGTGTCCGCCAGCCCGGCCTGGGGCGGCGCCTTTCAGCTCAACGAGCGTTCGGCGAAAAGCCAGGGCATGTCCTTCGCGGACAGTGTCTCCGGCGCAAAGGACCCGAGCTATGCGGGCTTCAACCCCGCCGCCCTCGGCAAGGTTCAGGGGCTCGAGATGTCGGGTAACCTGTCCGGCGTCTTCCCGATCAGCGACGGGACGACCGAGCAGATCCTGTTCAACGGCACGCCGATCGACCGCGATGACGTGCCGCCGGGCCTCGTCTCGCTCGATACCAATGCCGACCGCTCGGGCTTCGTCCCCGCCTCGGCCATCGGCTACCGGATCGACGAGGACATCGCGATCGGCATCACCTTCAACGCGCCCTTCGGCCTCTCGACCGAGAACCCGGACGATTTCATCGGTGCGCCCGACGGCATCCAGTCGAACCTGCTGACGGTGAACATCTCGCCGGCCATCGCCTGGAACGTGACCGACAACTTCATCCTCGGCGCGTCGATGGACCTGCTCTTCGTGGATGCGCGCCTCACGAGCTCGGCCATCGCGCTCGACGGTTCGAACACCAGCATCAGCTTCTCTGCCGGCGCGCTGTGGGAGCCGATCGAGGGCACGGAAATCGGCCTCGCATACCACCACCGGCACAAGGACATTGAGGTCGATTCGACCGCGCGCATCACGAGCCTTGCGCCGCCGCCGCTGAATTCCTTCGCTGGCCAGACGTTCAACTCCATCGTGACCGCCTCCCTGCCCGGCACGGCGCAGGTCGGCGTCACCCAGCACATCACCGACGATATCCGCGCGAGCGTCGAGGCCCGGTACATCACCTGGTCCGACTTCCAGGATATCCGCACGGAGGTTCCTGCGCTCGGCCTCGATGCCGCCGACCCGCAGAACTACGAGGATGCGTTCTTCGTGGCCGTTGGTGCTGAATACGACGTGAACGACAGCACCATGGTGCGGTTCGGCATGGCGTATGACGACTCGCCCACCGTCGACACCACGGGCTTCTCCGAGGAGGAGCTTGGGCGGACCGTGCGCGTGCCCGATGCCAACCGGCTCTGGTTCTCCGTGGGCGCAAGCCACCGGATGGACCTCTTCGGCTTCGATGCCGAACTCGACGCGGCCTACAGCTACCTCCTCGCGCTCGAGAACCCGGAAGTGATCGTCCGCGCAGGCCCCGCGGCCGGCAGCCGGATCGAGTACGAAGGCGGCGCGCATATCTTCAGCGTCGGCGGCACGATCCGCTTCTGAGGAAGCGGCCTACCCTGCCGCAGGCGCCGCTCAGCGCCGCTTAGCCATCGAAAGAAGCCCCGGCCCGGCGCCGGGGCTTCTTGCGTTTCCCAGTGCCTTCCAGTGCCCCCCCCCCGGCACCTCCGAGTGGCTCACAGCGCCGGGATATCGCCCTTGCGGCGCTCCTCCCGAAAGGCCTCCGCGTAGTCCGCCAGCCGGTTCTCGGCGATCGCGCGGCGGAGGCCCGCCATCATCTCCTGATAGAAATGCAGGTTGTGCCAGGTGAGGAGCATGGCGGCGATGATCTCATTCGATTTCGCGACGTGGTGGAGATAAGCGCGGCTGTAGCCCGTGCAGCAGGGGCAGCGGCATTCTTCGTCCAGCGGGCGCGGGTCGTCCCGGTGCCGCGCGTTGCGGATGTTCACATCGCCCCGCCGCGTGAAGGCCTGGCCCGTGCGGCCCGAGCGCGTCGGCAGCACGCAGTCGAACATATCCACCCCGCGCTCCACAGCCCCCACAATATCCTCGGGCTTGCCGACGCCCATGAGGTAGCGCGGCCGGTCCTCAGGCAGCATGCCGGGCGCATAGTCGAGCACGCCGAACATCAGCTCCTGCCCCTCCCCAACCGCGAGGCCGCCGATGGCGTAGCCCTCGAAGCCGATGGCGGTAAGCGCCTCGGCGGATTTCGCACGGAGATCGGGGTAGACCGAGCCCTGCTGGATGCCGAAGAGGGCGTGACCGGGGCGGGTGCCGAAAGCGTCCCTGCTCCGCGCCGCCCATCTCATGGAGAGCTCCATGGAGGTGTTCGCCGTCGCCTCGTCCGCGGGCCATGGCGTGCACTCGTCGAACGCCATCACGATGTCGGAGCCCAGAAGCCGCTGGATCTCCATCGAGCTTTCCGGGGAGAGCATGTGGCGCGACCCGTCGATATGGCTCGCGAAGCTCACGCCCTCCTCGGTGAGCTTCCGCAGCGCCGCGAGGCTCATCACCTGGAAGCCGCCGCTATCGGTAAGGATCGGCCCGCCCCAGTTCATGAACTTGCGGAGGCCGCCAAGGCCCGCGATACGCTCGGCACCGGGGCGGAGCATGAGGTGATAGGTGTTGCCGAGGAGAATATCCGCCCCCGTCGCCGCAACGCTGCCAGGCAGCATGGCCTTCACCGTCGCCGCCGTGCCGACGGGCATGAAGGCAGGCGTGCGGATGGTACCGCGCGTGGTGTGGAGCTTCCCGGTGCGGGCGCGCCCGTCCCGCGCGGCGATCTCGAAGGTGAAGGGGTCGGTCATCGCGCTCTCCCGGCACAAGCGGCTCGCCCGATAGCGCGGCTGGGCGTGCGGTGCAAACGGAGAGGGCAAGACGCCGGGGCGCGGCAGCGTTAGGCTGGGCGAGGCTGACGAGCCGAAGAGGGGTCGGCATGTGAACAGTTCCAGCGCCTATTTCTTCGCCCGCCGCGTTCGGCGGTGGCTGGCCATACTGGCGCTGCCGGTGGGGCTTGGCGTGATGGTCCACCACGCCGCCCCCGCTGGCGATGGCATAGCACTGCTGCGCGAAGGCGTGCCGGCGGAGGCGCGGGTCATCTCACTGAAGGCGGAGGACCGGGAAGGGAGCTGGCTGATCGGCAAGCGCTACACCGCCCGGCTCTGGGTGCTGGGCGAGCGGGTAGAACGGGGGCTGGGTGCTGCGCGCTTCGGGGAGCTCACGGAGGGCGGGCTCGCCACCGTGACCGTGGTGCCCGAGCGCCCGGGCGCTGTGGACATCTCGCGCGGGCAGACCCTCCTCGATGCGGCAAAGGGCCTGATCGCCGGCCTCATCCTCGCCGCTGTCGGGCTCTATGCCCTCATCGTCACCTGGCGGCGCAATACCGGGCGATGGCGGGTGAGCGAGTAGCCGGGCATTGCCTCGAGGGCCCGGCAACCCCTATATCCGACGAAACCAGTCGTTGGAGGCCGGAATGGACGGCAGCGCAGAAACCCAGCCTGCGGAGGGCGAAAGCCTGATCCCGCCTTCGAGCACCGATCATCCGATGTATGATCAGGTCGTGGAGGCGTGCCGCTCGGTCTTCGACCCGGAGATCCCGGTCAACATCTACGATCTGGGGCTGATCTACTCGATCCGGATCGACGATGAGACCAATGTGGCCGTGGACATGACGCTGACCGCACCCGGCTGCCCCGTGGCGGGCGAGATGCCGGGCTGGCTGGCGGACGCCATCGAACCCCTGCCCGGTGTGAAAACCGTGCAGGTGCAGCTCGTCTGGGAACCCCCGTGGGGTCTCGACAAGCTCTCGGACGAAGCCCGCCTCGAACTCGGCCTGATGTAAGGAGACGGATCTGATGTTCGGCATTCCTGGCGAGGACCCCGTTAAGCTCACCGACGCCGCGGCCAAACGGATTGCGCGACTGATGGGCGATGGCTCCATCAAAGGCCTGCGCATCGGCGTGAAGAAGGGCGGCTGTGCGGGCATGGAATACACCATGGAGCATGCCACCGAGATCGGTGAGCACGACGTGGTGGTGGAGAAGGATGGCGCGCGCCTCCTGATCGCACCGATGGCGCAGATGTTTCTGTTCGGCACCGAGGTCGACTACAAGACCTCGCTCCTCGAGCAGGGCTTCGTGTTCAACAACCCCAACGTCACTGAAAGCTGCGGCTGCGGCGAGTCGATCAAGTTTGCCAATATGTGATGAAGGTCGAGGCCGGCCGCGTCATTCGGGTGCTTTGGCTCTTCTCCTCCATGAAGGAGGACACGATCCGCTTCCATGCCGAACCGTTGGAGCCCGGGCCCGTATCGGGCGACATCGTTATCCGTACACGCCGCTTCACCCGCTCGAAGGAACGCCATCAGCGGCTCGGCGCAGAGAACGCGGTCGAGAAGCAGCGGCTCGAGACGGATTTCTCGATCTATGTGCGGCCGGATCGTGACGTCGAGATCACGCTGCATGGCTGGTACTTCACGGCCGAGCGGCTCTTCACCGCGCTCGGCGCCGCGGTGATGCTGTTCGCCTTCGGCGCCACGGTTCTGCCCGCCCTTTTCGGCTGACGCCCTTTCCGGGGCGGGGCCCCTCCCCTAGCTTGCGGCACGCCAGCAAACAGGAGGATGCCATGACCCGCAGACCGCTCGTCGCCGGAAACTGGAAGATGAACGGGCTCGCCGCCAGCCGGGCCGAGCTCGACACGCTGAAGGGCCGGGTAACGGGTGCTGGCGTCGACATCCTGCTCTGCCCACCGGCGACGCTCATTGCGGGCTTTGTCGAGGCGGCCTCGGGCAGTGCCGTGCGGATCGGCGGGCAGGACTGTCATGCGGCGGTATCGGGCGCG
This sequence comes from Pseudomonadota bacterium, assembly GCA_038528605.1. Taxonomy (GTDB): domain Bacteria; phylum Pseudomonadota; class Alphaproteobacteria; order Rhodobacterales; family Rhodobacteraceae; genus Thermohalobaculum. The sequence continues at coordinate 23,065 of JBCBEP010000022.1, read as the reverse complement.
CATACGGGCGATCTCGCGGCGGAGATGCTGGCGGATGCCGGGGCGACGGCCGTGATCCTCGGCCATTCCGAGCGCCGGGCCGATCATGGGGAGGATGACGCGACCGTGCGCGCGAAGGTCGAGGCCGCGTGGCGCGCGGGGCTGCTCGCCATCCTCTGCGTGGGCGAGACGGAGGCGGAGCGCGATGCGGGCGAGACGCTGGCTGTGGTGACGCGCCAGCTGAAAGGCTCCCTGCCCGATGGCGGGCGGGCGGAGCGGCTCGTGGTGGCCTATGAGCCCGTCTGGGCCATCGGGACGGGGCGGACGCCGACCACGGCGGAGATCGCGGAGGTGCATGACCATCTGCGCGCCACGCTCGGCGGGCTCGTCGGCGAGGCGGATGCCGCCTTCACGCGCCTGCTCTACGGCGGTTCGGTCAAGCCCGGGAACGCGGCGGAGATCTTCGCGCTCGAGAACGTGGATGGCGGCCTTGTCGGCGGGGCGAGCCTGAAGGCCGACGACTTCCTCGGCATCATCGAGGCGGCAAGCCGCTAGGCGGCAACGTAAAAGGCCGCGCCGGGTGCCCGACGCGGCCTTTGCCCGTTCCTGCCTCTCAGGCGGGGCGATCAGCCCAGCTGAGCCTTGGCCTGACCCACCCAGTCGTCGCGGAAGCAGCGGCCCTTGAAGGCCGTCAGGTTGTCGTCGACCCAGGCGAGCGCCTTGTCGTCGAACGCCGCGATCTGCTCGAACTTGTAGATGCCGAGGCCGTTGAGCTGCTTCTCCAGCGCCGGGCCGATGCCCTTGATCAGCTTGAGATCGTCAACCTTGACCGGCGCCGTCTCCAGCAGCGAGGTCGGCCGGCCATCGGCGGCGCGCTTCGGGGCCGCAGGCTTAGGCGCCGCCTTGGGCGCCGGCTTCGTGTTCTCAGCCTTCGGCGCGGTCTTGGCCGCAGCCTTGGGTGCCGCGGCCTTCGGGGCGGGCTTGGGCGCCTCGGCCTTGGGGGTAGGCTTCGGGGCCTCAGCCTTCGGCGCCGCTTCCGCCTTCGGTGCGGGCTTCGGCTTCGCGGGTGCCGCTTTGGGCGCCGGGGTCTCGACGACCTTGAGCGCAACCTTCGCGGCAGGCTTCGGCGCCGGCGCCTTGGTCTTCGGCGCCGGCGTTACGCCACCCGGCATGAAGACGTTGGCGCCCGGAACCGGCATGCTGCCTGCAAACCGCCACTCGACGCCAAAAAGGGGTGCGACGGGGAAGAAGCTGACCCACAGGTCGAAGGCTTCCTTCGCCGGCTTCTGCCAGGTTTCCATGGCTTTTGTCGCCGTCGCCATCTGTTCGTTTAACATCGTGCCTCCATCACGTGGATGACAGTAGATTTGCCTCGCAGAAAGGCATATGAGTTCTTATTGTGCATTGCAACATGAAAGGCCCGTGAAACCGTCGCCCATGCGTCATACGGAACGATTCGCGCCGAGTCCCACCGGACCGTTGCATCTTGGCCACGCCTTCTCGGCCCTCACCGCCTGGCAGGCGGCGCGAGATGCGGGCGGCAGGTTTCTGCTGCGCATGGAGGATCTGGACGAAAGCCGCAGCACTCCAGGCTTCGCTGCTCAGATCGAGAGCGACCTGCACTGGCTCGGGATCGATTGGGACGGACCGGTACTCGAACAGTCCTCCCGCCGCGCGGCCTATGATGCCGCGTTGAAAGCGTTGTCGGCGGAGGGCCTCCTCTATCCCTGCACCTGCTCGCGGCGGGACATTCGCGAGGCGGCCGGGGCGCCGCAGGAAGGGGCGCCAGCGGGCCTTGATGGCACGATCTATCCCGGCACCTGCCGGCCGGCAGCGGCCATCACGGCGCCCGTGCCACCCCCGCCCGGCGCGGCACTGCGGCTGGATATGCGGCGGGCGCTGGGCAGGCTTGAGGCGCCGCTCGCCTACACGGAGGCCGGGCCCGTGCATCCCGCCGAGCATCCGGTAGTCCCCGAACGGCTCCTGAGTGAGGCAGGCGACGTGGTGCTGGCCCGGCGGGACGGGGCCGCGGCCTACCACCTCGCCGTGGTGGTGGACGATGCGTACCAGGGCGTGACCCATGTGACGCGCGGCGCCGATCTCTTCTCCGCCACCCCACTCCACCGTCTGCTGCAGGCGCTCCTGCGGCTGCCCGTGCCCGTCTGGCACCATCACCGGCTGATCAGGGACAGCCACGGCAGGCGGCTCGCAAAGCGCGACGATGCGCGCAGCCTCGAGACGCTGCAGGCCGAAGGGTGGTCGCCGCAGGATGTCCGCACGGCCGTGGGCCTCGGAAGCGGGGCCTCTCTCGATCACGATCCCTTCGATCCGCCGGACTGAGTGCCTTCAATCGCGGTCCGGGGCTTGCCCAGCTAGGGCGGCTGTTCCAATTTAGCGCATGCAGGCATCGCGAGGCCGACCGGGATGAATTACCAGTACAAACTCGTGGGCGCGCCGGAGCGTGGTACGCGGCGGCGGGGAACGAAGACGGGCTCGGAGCGCGTGGCCGCTGCGATGCAGGAGATCGTGGCCCAGCACGCGCAGGAAGGCTGGGAGTACCTTCGCACCGACACCCTGCCCGTCAGCGAGCCGCGCGGCTTTCTCGGCGGCCGGCGCGAGGTGATGCGCGCCGTGCTCGTGTTCCGGCGCGCGGTGCGACAGAGCCCGGCAGTGCCGGAGAGCTTCGTTGCCGACGGGCCATCGTTTTCCGCTGAGTCACCGCCGCTCACCGCGCCACCGCGCGAGCCCGAGCCCGCGCCACGGGCCCGTGAAGCCGGTCGTGAAGCTGGCCGGGACAATGCGCGAGAGCCCGCCCGCGAACCCGGCTTCCGGAGCGTGCCGCAGGCGCCCCTGGAACAGCCGCCGGAGCAGGCGCAACCGCCGCGGGACAATGGCGGGCGCCCCTTCCGCAGCCCCTATCGCGACGATCCGCCGCCACCGCCAACGCCGCCATCTCCGCCGCGCAACCGCCTGTTCGAGCGGCCCGCGGGACCGGGGAGCGATGGGGACGACGAGGGCCCGCCCCCCGATCGGAACCCGCGCGACCTAAGCGATATCCGCGAAGCACTGCGCAAGCTCGACCGCTAGGGCGCAGCGCCGCGGCCTACTCTCCCGGTGCCTTCAGCTCCATCGAGAAAGCGTGCACCCGGTCCTCGAACTCCTCCTTCAGCGCCGCGTTCACCGCGCGCTGGCGGGCGACGCGGTTCTGGCCCGCGAAGGCACCGGCGGTCATGCGCAGGTGAAAATGGGTCTCGCCCCCCTCGCGCCAGCCGCCATGGCCCCGGTGCTTCTCGCTCTCGTCCACAAGCTCCAGATGCTCGGGCTGGAACACAGCCTCAAGCTTTGTTGTGATCCGGGCCGCGACCGACATTCGCACCTCCTGTCAAGAGTTGGTCTCAAAGCTTTATCCGCTACTATCGCGCTTCTGTCCCGGGCGCATCCCCGGGTCGCTCACGGGGCCTCGTCCCCTCACTGACAGACAAGGATCACGCGCCGACCATGGCCCGACGTTCGCCCCTCGATTTCGACATCTCGGTGAGTGCCGACAAGGCCCGCCGCGCCCAGACGCGCGGGCGGCGTCGGGGCATGTCCGGCGCGGTCGATACGGGCGAGGCGCGGTGCGAGTGGCCGGGCTGCAATGCGCCCGCGGCTTACCGTGCCCCCTATTCGAAGGACCGGCTCGACATGTTCCGCTGGTTCTGTCTCGAGCATGTCCGCGAGTACAACGCCGCCTGGAACTATTTCGAGGACTGGTCGGAGGCGGAGATCGACCGCCAGTTCAGCGCCGACCGGACCTGGGACCGGCCCACCTGGCGCCTCGGCTCCGGCCCCGCCTCGCGCGTGGGCATGCACCCGCATGCGAACGGCGAGGCCTGGGCGCGCTGGGGCTTCCGGGACGCGCATGAGGTGCTCGGCGAGAACGCGACGCTGAACCCCGGGCGGCCGAAGAACGGCGCGAATGCGGATGAACGGCCCCGCCGGCGCCTGACCCGCGAGGAGCAGCGGGCGATGGACACGCTCGGCCTGCCCCACCAGGTCGAGACACGCCGCGAGGTACGCGCGCGCTACACGGAGCTTGTAAAGGAGCTCCACCCGGACATGAACGGGGGCCACAACCCCGAGCCCGAGCGCCTCGCCCGCGTCATCAAGGCCTGGCGCATCCTGCGCAAGAGCCGCAACTTCACCGATAGCGAGGCGGCGTGAGCGCCAGCGGCCCGGCGCGCGAGGCGATCCTGACGGTGCTGGCGGAGCGGCGCGCCGGTGCGAGCATCTGCCCCTCGGAAGCCGCGCGCAGGCTCGATCCTGAAGGATGGCGCGACCGGATGGCGGAGGTCCGCGCCGGTGCCGCGTCGCTGGCCGCGGAGCACCGCCTCGTCGTCACGCAAAAGGGCGCGGCGGTGGATATCGCCGGGGCGCGCGGGCCCATCCGCCTCCGCCTGCCGGGCTGAGGTGCCCTGCCGCGCCGCCGCGGCGGCGCTTGCCCTTGCACCCGCCGCGCCTATGCTCCACAGGGTTGCCGAGAGAGCAGGAGAATGCGGCATGGCAGACGGCGGGAAAATGACGGCAGCGGACATCCCGAGCATGGACATCTCGGTGCGCGACGCCTTCGGGATCGACACCGACATGACGGTGAAGGGCTTCGCCGAAGCGGGCGAGCGTGTGCCGGAGATCGACCCGACCTACCGCTTCGACCGGGACACGACGCTCGCGATCCTCGCCGGCTTCGCGCACAACCGCCGCGTCATGATCCAGGGCTATCACGGCACCGGCAAATCGACGCATATCGAGCAGGTGGCGGCACGCCTCAACTGGCAGTGCGTGCGCGTGAACCTCGACAGTCACATCTCCCGCATCGACCTCATCGGCAAGGACGCGATCAAGCTGCGCGAGGGCGTGCAGGTGACCGAGTTCCAGGAAGGCATCCTGCCCTGGGCGCTGCGCAGCCCCACGGCCATCGTGTTCGACGAATACGATGCGGGCCGGCCGGACGTGATGTTCGTCATCCAGCGGGTGCTGGAGGTGGACGGCAAGCTCACGCTGCTCGACCAGAACGAGGTGATCCACCCGCACCCCTCCTTCCGCCTCTTCGCCACGGCCAACACCGTGGGCCTCGGCGACACCACGGGCCTCTACCACGGCACGCAGCAGATCAATCAGGGCCAGATGGACCGCTGGTCCATCGTCACGACGCTCAACTACCTGCCGCATGACGACGAGGTCCGCATCGTGATGGCCAAGTGCCCGGCCTATGCGGGCAAGGAGAAGACCGTGAGCCGCATGGTGACGGTGGCCGATCTCACCCGTCAGGCCTTCATGAACGGCGACCTCTCGACCGTGATGAGCCCGCGTACGGTGATCGCCTGGGCCCAGAACGCGGAGATCTTCGCGGGCGATCTCGGCTTCGCCTTCCGCGTGACCTTCCTCAACAAATGCGACGAGCTCGAGCGCCAGCTGGTCGCCGAAATCTACCAGAAATGCTTCGGCGAGGAACTGCCTGAGAGCGCTGCGAGCGTGTCACTCGGCTAAGGGTTGTATCGCGAAGATTTGCCCAGCATCGCGAAGGTTTAAACGACTTTCAGCGCATTGCCCTGGGCGGCCCCGTCGCGGCAAACTCATGGGCACGATAAGGCCGGTGGGGACCTTCGGGGACAGCATGAAGCTCTTGGCGATGCGCGCCGTCGTGGCGGCGCTGATGATGGTGATGGTCTCCAGCGCGGCCGAAGCGCTGGTGTTGAGGATCGACTTCGAAGCCTCGGGCGGCGGTCTTTTCACAGACCCCGCCATAGGCACCGTGGTGCTGGAGGTGGAGCCAGGCGTGAACGTGAGCAACGCTCCGGTGATCTCGAGCAGCTTCAACTTCGGCCCGATCTCCGATGTCGTCTTCGACGTGTTTTCCAACGGCAGTGCCATCACCGTCGGTGGCCTCGGCAATGCCGACAGAATGGTACGGGACACGGATGACTTTCAGCTGTTGATCTTCAATGTCTTCGACAACCCGAGCTTCGTGTCCTTCGATCAAATAGGCGCTGCTCAGGGCTTCGGGACCACCGCCACCGTCACCGGGAGCGTCACCGCAGTGCCGCTGCCTCCCGCCGCCCTGCTGCTGCTGGCGGGGCTGGGGGCGCTCTCGCTCACTCAGCGACGCTCAGCAAGGACGTGACGATGCTCAGCCGCTTTGCCGCCCGTATTGGTGCGATAGCCCTCGTCGCCGCACTGGCACCTGCCATCGCCCAGGCTGTCGTTCTGCGGATCGACTTCACGGCGACCGGCGGCGACATCCCCACGGATCCCGCGACCGGGACGATCGTGCTCGAATACGAGCCGGGTGTTGAGCAGAGCGACGCACCGGTGCTGTCGAGCTCGTTCAACTTTGCCGTCGATGGGCCAGTCGTCTTCGAATACATGACAGGGCCAGACGTCTTCTTCATCGGCGGCAACGGCGATGCGGATATCGAAAGTCCATTCACGAACGATTTCACCCTCTCTTTAACTGGCGACCCGTTGTTCGCCATCTTCTTTAGCCTGCGCAACGATCAAGTATCGTTGGGGGAGTTCACCCTCGAGGTGGAAAGCAGCGTCACAACGGTGCCCTTGCCGGCCCCCGCGCTCCTGCTCCTCGCAGGCCTAGGCATGCTCTCGCTCACTCAGCGACGCTCGGAAAGGAAGTGACGATGCTCAGCCGCCTTGCCGCCCGTATCGGTGCGATGGCCCTCGTCGCAGCGCTGGCACCTGCCATCGCCCAAGCCGTCGTTCTGCAGATCGACTTCGAGGCGACCGGGGACACCCTGGCCAACAACCCCTCCACCGGCACGATCGTGCTGGATGTCGAGCCGGGCGTGGACGTGGAGAACGCACCCGTCATCTCGAGCAGTCTGAACTTTGGCCCGATCACCGACGTGGTCTTCAACGTGTTCAATGGAAGGAACGTTGTCATTGGCGGTCTAGGCAACGCATCCACCACTTTGGCCGGAACGGATGATTTTCGCATCCTCATCTTCGGGGTGTTCGGAACGCCAAATTTCTCCAGTTTCACCGAGCAGACAGTCGTCGGCGGCGTCGAGACGGCATCTTCTTTCACCGGCAGCATAACCACGGTCCCCTTGCCGGCCCCCGCGCTCCTGCTCCTCGCGGGCCTCTGCGCCCTGACCCTCGCCGCCCGGCGCTCGGCGTAACCAGTCGCTGTTGGCGGGTTGGGCGTGGCGCGTTTCGTCGCGCTGGTGATGAGCGCTCGGCGCGCCATACTCTCGGCGCATGACATGGTTGCTCGACCCTGAGATCCCGTTCTCCGCCAAGCGCGTGGCGCTGACCCTGGCGCGCATCCGGGTGCGGATCTGGTGGATGCGGCTCGACCCGTGGCTGGTGGCGACGGCGGTGGTGCTGATCGTGCTCCTCCGCGTCGCGTTCCGCGCGCTCGGGATCGAGACGAACCCTGCCAACCTGCTGGCGGGCACGGCGGTGGCGCTGCTGGTCTTGGCAGCGGGGCTCGGCAGTCTTACCAAGAGATCCGACAGGCGGGAGGCGCGGGTGATGGAACGCGTCCTCCGCATGAAGGGCTACAGGCTCACGGGGCCCGGCCGGCTCGAGCGGATATGAGGCATGCCATGCGCCCAGGCTATCGCAGCGTCGCCGCCTACCTGATCAATCCGGAGGCGCGGGCCATCAAGTCGTTCGCGGAGGCGGTGTTCGGGGCGACGGAGGCGCAGCCGGCGACGATGGACGGCGAGAGGCTTGCGCATGTGGCCATGACGATCGGGGACAGCACGGTGCTGCTCGGCGCGCCGCATGACGGCAAGGCGGTGGAGACGGCGTTCCTGCATGTCTACGTGGCGGATTGCGATGCCGCTTACGAACGCGCGCTGGCGGCCGGGGCGACGGGCGTGATGCACCCTGCCCCGCAGCCCCATGGCGACCGGGCGGCGATGGTGCGGGACATGGGCGGGAACGCCTGGTGGATCGCGACCTATGAGGAAGAAGTAGCGCAGGACGAGATCCTGCGGCGGCAGGCGGCAGCGAGAGCATGAGCAAGAAGACCGATAACCCGGCGGAGCCGTTCAAGAAGGCGCTGGCCGAAGCGACCCGCGCGCTGGCCGCCGAGCGCGAGATCGAGGTGACCTACAGCGCGGACCCGCCGGGGCGCACGAATTCGGGCATGCGCCTGCCCCAGGTGAGCCGCCGGATGACGCGCCAGGAGGTGATGCTGGCGCGGGGCACCGCCGATGCCATGGCGCTCCGCGAACGCTTCCACAGCGCCGATTGCCACGCGAAATACGCGCCCCCGGGCGAGATGGCGCGGGCGATCTTCGATGCGCTCGAGGATGCGCGCTGCGAGGCGATCGGCGCGCGGGCGATGGACGGGGTGGCGGACAATCTCGACGCCAAGACCGCCCATATCGCCGAGCAGCGTGGCTATGGCGCCATGCGCAACACCACCGAAGCGCCGATGCCGGAAGCGGCCGGCTACCTGATGCGCGAGGCGCTGACGGGCCGGAGCGCGCCTAAGGGGGCGGACAACGTCCTCGAGATCTGGCGGAACTTCTTCGACACCCAGCTCGGGGACGAGGGCATGGGCGCCCTCGACCAGAACCTGGAAGATCAGGCCGCCTATGCGCGCCGGTGCTGGGACATCATCAAGGATCTCGGCTACGGCGACCAGCTGGGCGACGACCCGGATGCGAACGACGATACGGACGACGCCGACAACGACGCGCCCGAGAACGAGCCCGAGGAGGACCAGGGCGAGGACGGCGGCGAGGAGAGCCAGGAAGAGACGGACGAGCAGGAGGAGGAGAACGACGGCCAGCAGCAACAGCAGCGCCAGGTCGATGTCACCCTCGAGGACGCGGATACCGATACGGACGAGAACGACGAGCTGGAAGCCGATGACGGCATGCCGCCGCCGGATGACCGCGCGCCCCGTCCGCCCTCGGATGCCGATCCGCTCTACCGCATCTATTCGCCGAAGTTCGACGAGGTGATCACGGCGGAAGAGCTCGCCGAACCCGCGGAGCTCGACCGCCTCAGGGGCTATCTCGACAAGCAGCTCGAGCCGCTGAAGGGCGCCGTGAGCCGGCTTGCCAACCGGCTGCAGCGCCGGCTGCAGGCCCAGCAGAACCGCTCCTGGGAGTTCGACCGGGAGGAAGGGATCCTCGATGCAGGGCGCCTCGCCCGTGTGGTGGCGCAGCCGACGGTGCCGCTCAGCTACAAGATCGAGAAGGACACGGAGTTCCGGGACACGGTGGTCTCGCTCCTGATCGACAATTCCGGCTCCATGCGCGGCCGGCCTATCAGCATCGCGGCGATCACGGCGGATGTGCTGGCGCGGACGCTGGAGCGCTGCTCGGTGAAGGTGGAGATCCTGGGCTTCACCACCCGCGCCTGGAAGGGCGGGGAAAGCCGGGAGCTCTGGCTATCCCAGGGCCGGCCGCAGCAGCCGGGGCGCCTCAACGATCTCCGCCATATCGTCTACAAATCCGCCGATGCGCCCTGGCGGCGGGCGCGGCGCAATCTCGGGCTCATGATGCGCGAGGGGCTGCTGAAGGAGAACATCGACGGCGAGGCGCTCGAATGGGCCCACCGCCGCCTCACCGGCCGGCCGGAGCAGCGGCGCATCCTCATGGTGATCTCCGACGGCGCGCCGGTGGACGACTCGACCCTGAGCGTGAACCCGAGCACCTATCTCGAGCGGCACCTGCGCGACGTGATCGCGATGATCGAGCGGCGCCGGGCGGTGGAGCTTCTCGCCATCGGCATCGGCCATGACGTGACGCGCTATTACAGCCGCGCGGTGACCATCACCGATGCCGAGCAGCTGGCCGGCGCCGTCACCGAACAGCTCGCCGCCCTCTTCGAGCACGACCCGCGCCTGCGCGACAGGGCGAGCCGCCGGCAAGGCCGCCGTGCTGCCTGATCGCTAGAAGCGCGGCCGGTGGCTGAGGTCGAGCTTTTTCTTGCGCGGTTTGAAGAGCAGGCTCAGCACCCAGAAGACCGCGGCGGGCACCGCGGCGGCCTGCCATGCGGGCGCCTCGAGAATGGGCTGGATCACGTCCTCCCACAAGGCGGGGTCGTAGTGCCGCTCGACCGCGGGCTGAAGGAGCAGAAGGCTCGACCGGTCGATCTCCGCCCACCATTGGCCGAGGGCCACGGAGGTCCACGCCCCTGCCTCGAGCGAGGCGATGCCATCGCGCACCAGTGTCGCCAGCAGCAGCAGCAGGAAAACAGCGGTCAATATGCGGAACATGGCGCCTCCCTCCCTATCCACCCGAGGGGTACGCGCGCCCGCTGCCGCTGACAAGAAGCCTCTGGCCCGCTTGTCAGCGGCGCACCCATTCGCTAGGTCTCCCCCCCGACGGAGGGGTGGCCGAGTGGTCGAAGGCGCACGCCTGGAAAGCGTGTATAGGGGCAACTCTATCGCGGGTTCGAATCCCGCTCCCTCCGCCATCTGCTCTCCGCGATGCTGGCCGCCATGGAGGCGCCCGGCCCCACCGTGTCTCCATATAAGGGATGACGCAGAGGGGCGCGTTGGAGGCGCGCCTCGCAAGGTTGGTCAGAGCTGCGTTGGGTTGGGCGCGTCGCCGTAGACTGCTTCGGGGTCGAAGGTCTTCTCTTCTTCGAGGAAGGTCAGGGGCCGGCCTGCTCCATCGCCCACGGGCACCGCACGGTAGAAGCAGGAGCGGTAGCCCACATGGCAGGACGCGCCCGATCCCGCCACCTCGACGCGCAGCCAGATCGCATCCTGGTCGTCGTCGATCCGTGCTTCGACAACCTTCTGCACGAGGCCTGACGTGGCCCCTTTGCGCCAGAGCGCCTGCCGCGACCGGCTGAAATAGTGCGCCTCGCCTGTCTCGATCGTCAGTCTCAGGGCCTCCGCGGTCATCCACCCCAGCATCAGCACCTCGCCTGTCTGCGCATCGCTGGTCACGCAGGGCATCAGGCCATCTGGTCCGAATTTCGGCGCCAGCTCAGTACTTTCCTCCACCTGCTCCACCGATTTCCGGGCCTGAAACTCGAGCTTGGCCATCGCCGCCACCTTGCTGGTTGTTATATTGTAACATAAGGGGGTGTGGCTCAGGGCAGTGGCAATGTAAAGCGGGAGGCATCATGACTGAGACCCAGGACGACCGGGTTCCGGTGACCCTGCTCACGGGCTTTCTGGGCTCGGGGAAGACGACGCTTCTCAATCACCTGCTCCGTGATCCTCACGCCGGTCGGATCGCCGTGATCATGAACGAGTTCGGGGATGTGGGGCTTGACCATGACCTGATCGAAGAGGTGACCGAGGACATCGTGCTGATGCATGCGGGGTGCCTGTGCTGCTCGATCCGGGGCGACCTCGCAAAGACGATGGTCCACCTTCTTTCGCGCAAGAAGCGGGGTGAACTAACATTCGAACGCGTGGTCATCGAAACCACCGGCATCGCCGATCCGGGACCGATACTGAACACCATGGTGACGGACCGTATGATCGCGCCCTATTTTCGCGCAGACGGGGTCGTGACCCTTGCGGATGCGGCGACGGGGCCGCACACGCTTGATACGCAATTCGAAGCTGTCTCCCAGGTCGCGATGGCCGACCTGATCGTGCTCACCAAGACCGATCTTGTCACCGCCGATGCGCTCGAGCGGTTCGAAGAGCGCTTGGAGGGGATCAACGGTTCGGCTCGGCGCGTCACGGCCGAGCATGGCCGCCTTCCGGGCGGGACACTGTTCGGTCTGTCGGCCATGCACCGAAGCGCGACAGCCGAGGATGTTGCGGATTGGCTGGGCGCGCGGAACGCCGAAGAGGACCAAGCCGGCGGGATTCCCAGTGGTGAGCTGCGGAAAAGCGCGCCCACATCTCCGCCAGAGATCCAGACGCAACCGACAACGCAGCACGATCACCGCATCGCGTCGGCTACCATCGAGGTGGCGCACCCGATCCCCGCTCGCGTCCTCGACGCCTGGCTCGACACGCTGATGGCGCGGCGGGGTCCGGATATCCTGCGCATGAAAGGCATCGCGCATGTCGAAGGCATGAAATGGCCCGTGGTCTTCCACGGGGTCCAGCACATCTTCACCGCGCCGCTGCCGCTTAAGTCCTGGTCCGGCAACAACACCACGACCCGCGTGGTTGTCATCGGACGCGATCTCGATGTCGAGGACCTGAAGGCCAGTCTCGAACCGTTGCGACGGCGGCCAGAAGAGGTCGATGTCTATGCCGAGGGCATGATGGCCCACGCCACAGAGATGCCGTTCTAAGCCATGCTTCAGCTCTTCAACTCCATGGGCCGGCAGGTGGGTACCTTCGTGCCGCGCCGCCCGGACCATGTCCGGATGTATGTGTGCGGACCGACGGTCTACTCCTACGCCCATATCGGCAACGCCCGGCCAGCCGTGGTGTTCGACGTGCTCGCCCGGGTCCTGCGCGCCCAGTTTGCGCGCGTGAGCTATGCCAGGAACATCACGGATGTGGACGACAAGATCATCGCGGCGGCATCAGCGGCGGGTGTCAGCTGCGATGACATCGCGCGTCGCTTCACGGCCGCGTATCACGATGATCTCGCCGCTCTCGGCGTCGCGCCGCCTGATATCGAGCCACGGGCGACCGACCACATCGCGCAAATGACCGCCATGATCGAAGAGCTGATCGCGGATGGTCGCGCCTATGCGGCCGAGGGGCATGTGCTGTTCCACATCCCCAGCTGCCCGAGCTACGGCCGATTGTCCGGGGCGAACCCCGAGGAAATGCTCGCGGGCGCCCGGGTCGAAGTGGCGCCGTGGAAGCGCGATCCCCGGGACTTCGTGCTCTGGAAGCCGTCGGAGGCCGGTCAGCCAGGCTGGGACAGCCCCTGGGGTTTTGGCCGCCCCGGCTGGCACATCGAATGTTCGGCCATGATCCGGGCCCATCTCGGCGACGGGATAGACATCCACGGCGGCGGGATCGACCTGCGGTTTCCGCACCACGAGAACGAGATCGCCCAAGGCACGGATGCGCGCTTCTGGGTGCACAACGGCCATGTCACCGTCTCCGGGGCCAAGATGTCGAAGTCGCTCGGCAACGTGCTGCTGGTGCGCGATCTTCTGCAGGAGGCGCCGGGCGAGGCGATCCGCTACGCACTTCTCACGGCGCATTACCGCCAGCCGCTGGACTGGACGCCCGAGACCCCGCGCGCAGCACGGGCGGCGCTTGACCGTCTCTACGGGGCGCTGCGTGATCAGCCGGCCGCTGAGGCGCGCGCGGAAGACATGGCGCCGGTCTTTGCGGCCCTTGATGACGATCTCAACACGCCCGCCGCCCTCTCGGCCCTGCATGCCCTCGCGAACGCGCTGCACGCGACACCCGATCCGGCACGTCGGGCCGAGCTTGCGGCGGCCCTGCGGCAGGCCGGGGCCCCTCTTGGCCTCCTGCAGCAGGATGCGCTGGTCTGGGCGCAAGCGGGTGTCGCCGACACCGCCCGGATCGAAGCGCTGGTCGCCGATCGGGAGCGGGCACGGGCGGCCAGAGACTGGACCGAGGCCGATGCGCTTCGCGACGAACTGGCAGCGCTCGGCATCGAAGTGGAAGACTCTGCCGATGGCAGCCGCTGGCGGGTTCGCGCATGAGGGCGGCAGCTAGCTGACGGCGGATCCGGTCCTACCGGTTGATCCGGTCGGCGTGGCGCGGGCACGCCTGCCAAAATCTGGCGAGCCGCTCAGCTCTCTACCGGCGGAAACCATGTCAGCGAGGAATGGTGGAGCGAGATGAGAACGCGTCCGTCGAGCTTGTGGTAGGCGAAGGTGTAGTCAGCGCGGGTCGCGTTACCGTCACCATCGATGAACGTGTAATGCCCCATGTCCTTATAGCCCAGCCCTCCGGCCTTCAGGATCGGGCCGGCAGCGCTCTGGAAGTCCACACGCCGCCACCCCCGATTGAGAAATCCAATGTCGTGCGGATAGTCCGGATCGCCGCCGATGAAATACGAGCGCGCGCCCGCACGGTCGAGCCGAATGATGTCCGCCAGGGTCGGCTTGAAGAGAAGCGGTTCATCCGGCGTCCCGAAATCATAAAGATCCAAGAGCTGATCGACATCGCGCTCAACCACATATCGGGTCCAAGCACGCTGCGCGGCGACGACTTCGGCCTTGGTCATAGGCTGGAAAACACGGTCGGAAATTCTTCTTACTCCCGGTTGGAGGGGTGTCGCGTCGCAGGGTGCGCGCGGCTGGGCTGCGCACCGAACCAGCAAGCCCCGAATTGTGCAAGCACAGCGCTTCCGTCGCCCTCCTGAGCCGCCTCCAGCGCATCGGAAAGCGGATCAGGGCAACCGTGCTTCGTTCACGGAGGCGCCGGACAACACCGTGAGGTCATGAGTGATCTCGTCCGACGAAGAGATCACCCTGCCGCGCCGGACAACCGCCAGACGATGGGCCCGGAGCCGGACGGCCTCGATCTTGTCCCTCGCCTGCAGCAAAACGAAGTTCGCGTCGCAGCCCTCGGCAACCCCGTACCGCTCCAGCCGCATGAGCCGTGCTGAGTTCTCCGTCACCGCATTGAAGCACCAGGCCATGTCCTCGACACTCGACAGCTGGCCCACATGCAGCCCCATGAACGCGATATCCAGCATGTCCGCGTGGCCGAGGGAGTACCAGGGATCCATCATGCAATCCGACCCGAAGCCGACGGTAATGCCGGCATCCCGCAGTTCCCGCACACGGGTGAGGCCTCGGCGCTTCGGGTAGCTGTCATGCCGTCCCTGCAGCATGATGTTGATCGCGGGGTTGGGCACGGCGTGCACGCCGGCTTCCGCCATCAGCGGAATGAGCTTCGAGACATAGTAGTTGTCCATCGAGTGCATCGAGGTCAGGTGCGATCCGGTCACCCGGCCCTGAAGACCAAGCCGCTGCGCCTCGAAGGCCAGCATCTCGATATGCCGGCTCAGCGGATCATCGCTCTCGTCGCAGTGCAGGTCGACCATCAGCCCGCGCTCGGCGGCGATCTCACAGGATGTGCGGACGCTCTGCGCGCCTTCCTCCATGGTGCGCTCGAAATGCGGGATGCCGCCGACGACATCGACGCCCATATCCAACGCCCGGATCGTGTTCTCCAGCGCCCCCGGATCCCGCAGCAGGCCGTCCTGCGGAAAGGCGACCAGTTGTAGATCGATGTAATCCCTGATCTTTTCGCGAACCTCCAGAAGCGCCTGCACGCCCTTCAGGTCATCGTCGCAGGTGTCGACATGGCTACGGATGGCGCCGATGCCCTTCGCGATCGCCAATTCGCAGTAGGTGAGGGCACGGTCGGCAATCTCCTCCACCGTCTGGAGCGGCTTCAGCTCTCCCCAAAGGCCGATGCCTTCCAGGAGCGTGCCGGAGACGTTCATCCGCGGTTTGCCAAGGGAAAGCGTCGCGTCCATGTGGAAATGCGGATCCACGAAGGGCGGCGACAGAAGGTAACCCCGAGCCTCGATCTGCGCTTCCGCCTCGGCCGTGATCCCCCGCTCGACAGCGACAATCACACCGCCCTTGCAGGCCACATCCATGCCGGTCCGGCCATCCGCCAGCGTCGCGTTTTTGACAATCAGGTCGAACATGGGGGCCTTCTCCGTTCTGAACGCCTCGGAGCGGGAAACCGAGTGACGCTCACTGCTCCGACGCCGGTCTGTGACCCACGGCTTACGGTCCGCGTGCGCCTTCATCCACCGATGGCGTCGCACCACAGGACCTCATCGGGCCTTCACGACAAGATCAAGTGATCTTCCGGCACCGCGCCGATGGGCGGATCCTCAACGCGTGTCACCGAAAGGCGAGCCGTGCCGGGATCGCGAGGGCAAAGCCCCCAGCAAGCGCACGCGCCGCTTGGGCAGCGGACCACCCGCGCGCGCCGCGGGCGGACTGCCGAGGGAAAGCTCCCTCAGTCCGGTTCCGCAAAGCCCACCCGATCACGCAGGGCGTCGCCGGCCAGGTTGAAGGCGAGTGCCGCCAGAACGATCGGGATGCCGGGCATCAGAGCATAGGCTGGCGCGGACAGAATATAGGTGCGCGCCTCCAGCAAAATGACGCCCCATTCAGGCTGCGGCGGAGAGGCCCCGAACCCCAGAAAGCCAAGCCCCGAGATCGCGAGGATCGCCCGCGCCACATGCGCCGTCATGATCACCACCATCGCCGGAAGCAGGGGCGGCGTCAGATGGTCGAGCGCAATGCGCGTCGCGCTCACGCCGCTCAGCCGCGCAAGGGCGACGTGATCCGCCGATGCCGTGGCGAGGGTCATGCCGCGCACCACGCGGGCGTAGCGCATCCAGCCGACGACCGCGAGCGCGAAGAGAACCTCCGTTCCGCCGCCCCCCAACACACCGGCGATGGCGAGCGCCGCGACGAGTTCGGGAAAGGCGAAGAACGCGTCGGTCACGCGCATCAGGCCGGCATCCACCCATCGGCCGCCCATCCCGGCAACAAGGCCCACCACCAGTCCGATCGCTGCCGAGACCAGCACAACCAGAACCGCAAGCCCGACCGAGAGCCGCGCCCCCGCCAGCACCCGGCTGAACACATCGCGCCCAAGATGGTCGGTGCCGAACCAGTGCACGGCGCTCGGGGGGGCGAGGCGGATCATCGGGTCCGGGCGCAGCGGGTCGTGCGGTGCCAGTTCCGGCCCGACGGCCGCCAGCAGGAGCATGAGCGCCGAGAGCGCGATCGCCCCGAGGCGCAGCGGGTCACGCAGTGTCATGACATGCCCTCAGCCGTGCGCGGATCGAGCCATAGCGTCAGCAGATCCACGATCAGGTTCACGCAGACGAACAGCACCGCACTGAAGAGCACGAAGGCCTGGATGACCGGATAGTCGCGCGCATCGACCGCCTCGATGAAGATCAAGCCCAGCCCGTGCAGGCCGAACACATACTCGACCGCCACGGCCCCCTCGAGCACGAAGGCGATCTCCAGCGCGAAGATCGTCAACACCGGCAGAAGCGCGTTCCTCAGGGCGTGGCGACCGATCACGCGCGTCTCGCCGATGCCGCGGCCCCGGGCCGCTGCGATATGGCGCGCAGCCAGCGCCTCGATGGTGGCCGAGCGCAAGAGCCGCGCGGTCGTGACCGTGATCCCGGTTCCGAGGGTCAGGGCCGGCAGCACCAGATGTTCCCAATCGCCGCGCCCGAAGGCAGGCAGCCATCCGAGATTGACCGAGAAAACCACAATGAGGAGCACGCCCAGCCACCAGTTGGGCATGGCCGAGCCCAGGGTTGCGAGTGCGACGCAGACACCATCGAACCAGGTCCCGCGCCAGACACCGGCCAAAAGCCCGAGGGGGATCGACAAGGCGGTGGCAACCGCGACCGCGGCGGCAGCAAGCTCGAGCGTACGCCCAAGCCCCTCCGCCATGATCTCGACCACAGGCCGCCGGTCGATCAGCGAGACGCCAAAGTCGAGCCTGAGGAGGTCCCACGCCCATCGAGCCCATTGCACCAGGAAGGGATCATCCGCGCCGATCTCGGCCCTGATGCGCGCCAGGCTCGCCGCGTCGAGGTTCACGCCCGCCCCGTGCCGCGCCTGCGCAATGGCCATCACCGCATCGCCGGGTGCGAGCTGCAGCAGCAGGAAGGTGAGGAAGCTCGCCAGCACAATCACGAACACCGCACCGGCGATCCGGCGCAGGGCCGCCGCAATCACGCCACGGTCTCCCGATGCCGGACGACGCGGGTGGCGGCAAGCGCGGCCCTCCGGCGGTTGTCGCAGTCCACCAGCGCCCGGGCAGCAGCGCTCTCTGGCGCAGTGAGCAGGCGGTGGGCGGGGGCATCCTCAACGATCCGGCCCGCCTCGATCACAACAACCCGGGTGGCCAGGCGGCGGACAAGGCGCATGTCGTGGCTCACGAACAGAACCGTCGGGCGCGTCTCTCCGATCACCTCCGCAAGAAGCGCGGCAACCTCAGCGGCGACGAGCGCATCGAGCGCGCTCAGCGGCTCGTCCAGGACCAGGAGCGTCGGCCGGGGGGCCAGCGCGCGGGCGATGCAGGCACGCTGGGCTTGGCCGAGCGATACCGCCGCGGGGCGCCGTTCGAGCAGATCCAGATCGAGACCCATCCGGGCCGCCATCCTGTCCACGTGCCGCATGCGCTCGACCTGCCCCATGCCCCGGGCGCGCAAGGGCTCGTCGATCGTCGCGCGCAGGCTCGCATGCGGGTTCAGCGCGGCAATCGGGTTCTGGAACACGGCCTCCGCCGCCGCGCGCAACCGCTTGTGAACCGCATCGTGCGGACGGCGGATCTCATCGCCCTCGAAGGTCATGCGCCCATGAGTGAAGCGCGTGAGGCCCAGCACCGCTTTCAGCAACGTCGACTTGCCCCCACCCGAGGGACCGATGATGGCAACCACCTCGCCACGCCCGATCTCGATGCACGCCTCCCGAAGGATCGCGCGGGGCTGCCCACCGGCGGCGCGGACGGATACCGAGAGACGGTCCAACGCCAGCAAGGGCACGCTCACCATGCAGCACTCTCCACCAGCGCGCGCGCATAGTCGGTGCGCGGCGCACCCAGCAGCGCGCCGGTCGGGCCGGTCTCGACCATCTGCCCGTCGCGCAGCACGAGGATCCGGTCACAGGCGGTGGCGGCAAGGCCCAGATCATGGGTGATGAGCAAGGTGGCGACGCCTTCGGCCCGCGCGAGGCGACGGATATCGGC
Organism: Pseudomonadota bacterium; assembly: GCA_038528605.1. Classification (GTDB taxonomy): domain Bacteria; phylum Pseudomonadota; class Alphaproteobacteria; order Rhodobacterales; family Rhodobacteraceae; genus Thermohalobaculum. The sequence continues at coordinate 4,455 of JBCBEP010000022.1, read as the reverse complement.
CACGAGACGATCCGCCACCGGCGCGTCCAACGCGGCCGTGGGTTCGTCGAGGATCATGAGCGCGGGCGCCGGCGCGCTGGCGAGCGCAAAGAGCGCGCGCTGCAGCATGCCCCGGCTCCACTGATGCGGCCACGCCCGCGCGGCACGCGCCGCACCCGGCACGCCAAACGCCTCGATCCGCTGGAAGGTTTTGGCAAGGGCATCGTCAGGGGACACGCCGGCAGCGGCGGCAACGGCGCCCCTGTGCACTGCCACGAACTCAGCGATCTGATCGTAAACCGTGAAGAGCGGGTCGAACGCACCGATCGGATCCTGCTCCACCATCGCAACCCGCCGGCCCCGCAGCGGCCGCATCGCGCGTTGCGAGAGGCCCGAAAGCTCCGTGCCCAGGAGGCGGATGGACCCGCCGGCAAGGGCGAGCGGCGCTTCCTGGCGGATCACGCAACGGGCGAGCGTGGTCTTCCCCGAGCCGCTTTCGCCGACGATGCCAAGCGTCTCCCCCGCCACAACGGTGAGGGAGACCCGGTCCAATACCGGACGCTCCCTGCCCCGCGCGCGGACCGTGAGGTCCGCCACGCGCAGAACAGCGCGCCCCTCAGGGGGCGACATGGAGGCGGTTGTCCACAAGGTAGATGCCCGCGGGATGCAGCGTGAAGTCCCGCACATCCTCGCGCGAAACCGCAACGCGGTTCTTGAAGAAGGCCGTCACGAACGGAAGCTCCTCAACGACGATCCCCTGCAGCCGGTTGAGAATGCTCCGCCGCTCGTCCGGGTCGAAAGCGGCGATCGCCTCGCGGAGCAGCCCATCGAACTCCGCGTTCGACCACCCGCCATAGTTCTCGATGGCGCCCGTGCGGAACGCGAAGTTACCGAAATAGGCGGGGTTGCCCGTGGGCGCCGAGTTGGACGAATACATCAGCATGTCCGCACGGCCTTCGCGGAAGTCATCCACCGCCACTGTCCAGTCGCGCAGGATACGAAGCTCCGTGTCGATCCCGGCTGCTTCCAGATGTGCCTGGTAAAGCTCCGCCGCAGGGCGCATCGAGGGGCGGCCCTCGTAGCTGCGCATCACCACGCGGAAGGGCTCGCCGTTCCGTTCCAGCCGGCCGTCGCCATCCGTATCCGCAATGCCCGCCTCCGCCAGAAGCGCGAGCGCACCGTCGCGGTCGTAAGGGGTCACCGAGAGCTCGGGGTTGGTCCAAGGCTTCTCGGGCGGGAACATGCCGACGCCAGCGCTCCCCCCAAAATCGTTGAGTACGGTCTCGACGATCTGATCGCGCGGCATCAACTGATCCAGCGCCCGGCGCACCCGAATATCAGCCAGCGCCCCGGTTTCGGTCTGCATGTAAAAGAACATCAACCGGCCATCCGCCACGGCATCGACCGTGAGGTCATCGCGGGCCATGACCCTAGGCAGGTCGCTGTCCGGGAAGTTCGCGGCAATGTCGATATCGCCGGCCTCGAGCGCCAGCATCACCGTGGCGGGGTCCGTGAGCGTCAGCAGCTCGATCCGCGGCGCAGCGGCAGCCCCGCCCCAGTAGTCGTCGAACCGCACGCTGGTGATCTTCTCGCCGGTCACGATCTCGTCCAGCATGAAGGGCCCGGTGCCGTAGAACTTCTCCGCATCGCTCGCCGGCGACAGGATCGAGAGACCGGGGTCCACCAGATCGTTCAGGAACGCAGCGTTCGGCACCTCCGTCTGGATCCGCACGGTCATTGGGTCGACCACCGTGACCCCGGCAATCCCGATCAGCGAGGCGATGCGCTCGTTGAAAACGGCGCTCTCGGGCGAGACGACGCGCATGAGCGAGAAGCGCACCGCCTCGGCGTCGAGCGGCGCGCCATCGTGGAACGTCACGCCGTCACGCAGGCGGATCTCCCATTCGGTCGGCGAAATCGACGTGGCACTCTCGGCCAGACGCGGCGAGAGCACGCCCTCCGGGTCGAGCCAGAACAGCGTCTCGGTGATGCCGCTGTCGCTCGTGCGCCAACCGTTCCAGCCGATGGCCGGGTCGGGGTTGAGGTTGTCGAAGCCGAAGGGCACGGCGATGCGCACGGTGGCATCGTTGGCCGCCGCGGGCGCGACAGCGAGCCCGAAGGCGAGCGCGACCGGGAGGAAGAGGCGCAAGGTCATCATTGGGTCTCCGAGGATACGGGGTTGGGGATCAGGTCGACGGTCTCGACAGCGTCACCGCGCCATCCGAGAGGGGGAAGACGGCCGAGCACGCCGGCTTGCATGGGTCGCGGCCGCGCCTCGCGCGCCATGAAGCCATCAGCGCTTTCAGCGTAGAGCTTCACGAGCGCGACCACCGCTGCGGCGTCGCGGAAAGGGTCGAGGTCGCCGAAGAAATAGGTAAACCGCTCGGGCCCGGAGAGGGCGACCGCACAGGCCCGCTTGCACTGGCTGAGACAGTGCACCCCGCGGACGGTAACGCCGCACGCCGAAACCCCGGCCTCTAGCACGGCTTCGGCGAGGCGCGCGCCGCCGCGCTCCCGGTCGTCCGCATCCTCCCGCCCGTCGCGGCAGCGCAGACAGATCGACAGGGTTACATCCTTGCGGGTGTCGTCACGGGCAGCATTCACCGCCCAGGGTTGGCCGCGGAGATCCTCCGCCATCGCATCCTCCCCCGGGTGCTCCCGCCCGGCGTTCAAGGTTTCTCTGCGACGGCAGGTCTCCTGGCTCGCGGATTGTCGCGCCCGCCGCGCCTTCCCAGACCTCCCGGTCCAGTGGCGCGCAGCGACGAGCGCTACCGCTTACAGTTGCGGGTACAGCTGCGGACTTGGCCCTGTTCAGCGTGGGCCGCACCGCATTCCCTCTTCGCCCCTCGCGGGGCACCGTCGCGACATAGTGTAACGGCAGAAAGCTTCGGCGAGCAAGCGTTCGGATCGCTTCGCGCAGGTCCCCTGACGCAGAAGCCAAACCCCCGTGAAGCCGCGATGGCGCGCCGCTCCTGCACGCTCCGGTGCGCTGAACATCGACAGCATGCGGAGAGGCGGTTCTTGCGAACGCGATGGGAGATGACATAGCGTCGCGAGGCGAGCTTGTGAATTGAAAGGCAAGGAGCTGACCCAGCGGCGCCAACGAACTCTACGGTCCCGCACGCACCACCGAGGATCACGACGACACCCCTCGAAAGTGATTAAGCTTCGGACAGCGAAACTGGAACCTGCGACGATGCACGCTCAAGACATCCGCCTTCCGGCAGAGATCCATTCGGCCTCATGCGGCGCCGGCACTGCGAAGGTGCGCAGCCTGATGCCGCAAGAAGGCGCGAAGCACCGCGCCGAGGCGGCAGCGGGCGCTTCTGCCGAGAGATCGCGAGCGGTACGGCGCTGGGTATCCATGGATCAGACAAACCTGCGGGGCCCTGCGCCCCTCAACAACCGGACTGCGCCGCCGAGCTGACCGAGAAGCCAGCCGGGCACGTCCCCACCGAGAAGAACGCAAAGGGAGAACTGCAATGAAGACGCGCGCCGCCATCGCCTGGGAGCCGAACAAGCCGCTGGAGATCGAAGAGATCGATCTCGAGGGCCCGAAGGAGGGGGAGGTTCTGGTCCGGATCGTGACCACCAGCCTCTGCCACACCGATGTCTTCACCCTTTCGGGCGAGGACCCCGAGGGGCTTTTCCCCTGCATCCTCGGCCATGAGGGTTGCGGCATCGTGGAAGAGGTCGGCAAGGGCGTCACCTCCGTAGTCCCCGGCGACCATGTGATCCCGCTCTACGTGCCCGAGGATCCGAACTGCCCCTACATCAAGTCGGGCAAGACCAATCTTTGCCAGACGATCCGCAAGACCCAGGGCGCGGGCCTGATGCCGGACGGCACCTCGCGCTTCTCCTACAAGGGCAAGCAGATCCTGCACTACATGGGCACGAGCACCTTCAGCGAGTACACGGTGCTGCCCGAGATCTCGGTCGCCAAGATCACCAAGGAAGCGCCGCTCTCGAAGGCATCGGTCATGGGCTGCGCGGTGCCCACCGGCATCGGCGCGGTGCGCAACACGGCCAAGGTCGAGAAGGGCGCCACGGTCGCGGTCTTCGGCCTCGGCGCCGTGGGCATGGCGGTGATCCAGGGCGCTGTGCTCAACGGCGCGTCGCGCATCATCGGGATCGACATCAACACCGCGAAGTTCCCGCTGGCGATGGCGCTTGGCGCGACGGAGTGCATCAACCCGAAGGACCATGCGGACCCGATCCAGAACGTGCTGGTCGAGATGACGGATGGCGGGCTCGATTACACCTTCGAGGCAGTCGGCAATGTGGGGCTCATGCGCTCCGCGCTCGAGGCCTGCCACAAGGGCTGGGGCGAATGCACGGTGATCGGCGTGGCCGGTGCGGGCCAGGAGATCGCCACCCGGCCCTTCCAGCTCGTCACCGGCCGCGTCTGGCGCGGCACGGCCTTCGGCGGCGTGCTCGGCCGGAGCCAGCTGCCGGGCATGGTCGATGAGTGGCTGC
>JBCBEP010000021.1:0-37521 GCA_038528605.1 Pseudomonadota bacterium | reverse complement strand
AGAACGTGCTGGGCGAGGAGGGCCGCGGCGTTGCCGTGCTGATGTCGGGGCTCGACTATGAGCGCGTCGTCCTCTCCGGCGGCCCCCTCGGCATCATGGCGGCGGCAATGGACGTGGTCATGCCCTACGTCCACGAGCGCACACAGTTCGGCCAGCCCATCGGCGAGTTCCAGCTCATGCAGGGCAAGATCGCCGACATGTACACGGCCATGAATGCGAGCCGCGGCTATGTCTACGCCGTGGCCGCCGCCTGCGACCGGGGCGAGACCACGCGCCAGGACGCAGCCGGCTGCCTGCTCTACTCGAGCGAGCGGGCCGTGACCGTCGCCCTCGAGGCCATTCAGGCCCTCGGCGGCAACGGCTACATCAACGACTACCCCACCGGACGGCTCCTGCGCGACGCCAAGCTCTACGAGATCGGGGCGGGCACGCAGGAGGTTCGGCGGATGCTGATCGGACGGGAACTCTACAAGGAAACCGGCTGAATGCTTCGCATCGTTGTCTCCGTCACCCTTTGCGCGATCGCCCTCGCCGCGCCGGCAGAGGCCTACGCCTCCGCCGCGGCCTACGAGGCATGCTCGGCGAATGCCGAGGACAAGCGCGCCCTCCGCCAGTGCAACACCTTCCGAACGGAAGTCGCGGAGTGCAATGAACGCCGAGCCGATGGCCTCGACGGGCCGGCAGAATGCCTCGGAGAGAAGGTCGAGGCCTGGCGCAGCGTGATGGAGAGCGAGGAGGCGCGCGCCGCAGTCGCCGGCATCGAGCCTGAGATCGACCTCGACGCCTGGACCTCCCGCACCTTCGGCCGGTGCCGTGACGCCGAGCAGATCCGCCTCTCGACCGAACGCTTCGGCGCGCCCCATGCCGCCTTCGAAGCGCTGAGCTGCGAGCTCCGCGCCATCATCCGCCGAACGCTCCAGCGCACCCAGGACCTCAAGGGCCTCTGAGCACGCTGGAGGCCCCGCGCCCTCCCCAGTCAGGCGAAGGCGCGCGGCAGGGTCTTCGGCGGCTTGGTCACCACCTGCATGGCATCGCGCCAGAGCACCTCGCCCGGCGTCTCGGTCATCAACCGCCGCACCGGCTCACCACCCTCCTCCATGAGCCAGGCGGTGTAGTGCGCGCGGGTGACGGCCTCCTTCGCTTCCGGCCGGAACCAGCAGATGCCCCAGATCGTGCCACGCCGCCGGAACTCGCGGCAAAGCCGGCCCGGCACCGGGAGATGCCGGTTGTACCAGGCGAGCTGCCGCGCGAGTTCCTGGCGCAACCATGCCGGCTGGGTACGGTCGTCCCGCACCGCATAGGCCGCATGGAAGAAGCCTGCCTCTACACGCGCCTGAGGCGAGTGGAAGCCGATCACGAAACGGATGAACATGGTCCCGCTGCCCGCGCAGGGTTGCACGGACATCCTCAGATCGATGGACAGAAGGGGCGAAGGGCCGGCGCGCCGTTCGGGCGCCCGCCTCAAGCGGCCGGGGAGCGTTCTCCCGGCGATGTCACATGCCTTAGCATCGCACACCTCTTCCAAAGATCAGGCCGCGGCGCATAGCATGGCTTCGGGTGATCGAGGGGCTTTCTCCTTCGTGCCCGCATGAGGGCACCGAGGGGCGTTGCCCATGAACAACACGCCGTCATCCGGAGGCAACATGTCCCGTATCGAGAGCCAGATCGCGCCGCGGAGCGCGGCGTTTCAGGAGAACGCCCGGGCCTTCGATGCGGGGGCCGCGGTGGTGCGGGAGGCGGCGGCCTGGGCGCTCGAGGGGGGCGGTACGGCGGCGCGCGCGCGGCATGAGGCGCGCGGCAAGCTCGCGCCGAGGGTTCGGGTCGAGCGGCTGCTGGATCCGGGCTCGCCGTTCCTCGAGGTCGGCCTCTTCGCCGCGCACGGCATGTATGAGGGCGACGCCCCGGCCGCGGGCGTCATTGCGGGCGTAGGTCTCGTCTCGGGCCGCTGGTGCATGGTCGTCGCCAACGACGCCACGGTGAAGGGCGGCAGCTACTTCCCCGTCACCGTCAAAAAACACCTCCGCGCGCAGGAGATCGCGGAGGCGAACCGCCTGCCTTGCGTCTACCTCGTCGACAGCGGTGGCGCGAACCTGCCTCGCCAGGACGAGGTGTTTCCGGACCGGGATCACTTCGGCCGCATCTTCTTCAACCAGGCCCGCATGTCCGCCGCCGGCATCGCCCAGATCGCGGTGGTCATGGGCTCCTGCACCGCCGGCGGCGCCTATGTGCCCGCGATGTCGGACGAGGCGATCATCGTGAAGGAGCAGGGCACGATCTTCCTCGCCGGCCCCCCCTTGGTGAAGGCCGCGACGGGCGAGGTGGTGTCAGCCGAGGAGCTTGGCGGCGGGGACGTGCATACCCGCCTCTCCGGCGTGGCGGACCATCTGGCGGAGGACGATACCCACGCGCTCTCGCTGGCCCGCCGGGCGATCGCCAATCTCGGGCGGTGGGGTGAAACCCCACCCTACCGAAATGACAGCGGGCGGTCCGGCGCGCCCCCATCGATCCTGCCAACGGGCGAAGCGCCGGCTTACGACCCGGCCGAGATCCCGGGCATCCTGCCGCCGGACACGCGGGTGCCCTACGATGTGCGCGAGGTGATCGCCCGGCTCGTGGACGGCTCCAGGCTCGATCCCTTCAAGGCGCGGTTCGGGGAGACGCTGGTCTGCGGCTTCGCGGAGATCATGGGGCAACAGGTCGGCATCATCGCCAATAACGGCATCCTCTACAGCGAGAGCGCGGTGAAGGGCGCGCACTTCGTGGAACTCTGCTGCCAGCGGCGTGTGCCCCTCCTCTTCCTCCAGAACATCACGGGCTTCATGGTCGGCCGGCGCTACGAAGCCGAAGGCATCGCGCGCCATGGCGCCAAGCTCGTCACCGCCGTCGCCTGCGCCGAGGTGCCGAAGATCACGCTCCTCATCGGCGGCAGCTTCGGGGCGGGGAATTACGGCATGTGCGGGCGCGCCTACTCCCCCCGCTACCTCTGGTCCTGGCCCAACAGCCGGATCTCGGTGATGGGCGGCTTCCAGGCGGCGGGCGTGCTGGCCACCCTCCGCCGCGAGGGGATCGAGCGGAAGGGCGGCATCTGGTCCGAGGACGAGGAGGCCGCGTTCAAGCAGCCCATCATCGACCAGTTCGAGGAACAGGGGCATCCGCTCTACGCCTCCGCCCGCCTCTGGGACGACGGCATCCTCGAGCCCGCCCGCACCCGCGAAGCCCTCGCCCTCAGCCTCGCCACCAGCACCCTCGCCCCCACCCCCGAAACCCGCTTCGGCGTCTTCCGGATGTGACCTCCAAAAACCCTGCCAAGTCGAAGGGAAGGCTTGCCAAGCGGTCGATCTCTCCCGGAGACTTTCAACGTAAGAAGACGCTGCAGGATTATGTGATGAGCAACTATCCGATCGATATGGCGGCGGTGCCGGAGGTGGAGGGGTTCTTCGATGCGGGGACGAATACCGTGTCCTACATCGTCAAGGATCCGGGCTCGGAGGCCTGTGCCGTCGTCGATGCGGTGATGGATATCGACTACGCGGCGGGACGGATCACCTATGAGAGCGCGGACCGGCTGATCGCGCGGATCGAGGAGCTGGGGCTCAGGCTCGACTGGCTGATCGAGACGCATGTGCATGCGGACCACCTCTCCGGCGCGCCCTACATCCAGCAGAAGCTCGGCGGGAAACTCGGCATCGGCCGGGGCATCTGTGCGGTGCAGGAGACCTTCGGCAAGGTCTTCAACGAAGGCACCGAGTTCCAGCGGGACGGCAGCCAGTTCGACCGCCTCTTTGACGACGGGGACACCTACGAGATCGGCGGCCTCACCGCCTTCGCCATGCACACCCCCGGCCACACGCCCGCCTGCATGACCCATGTGATCGGCAATGCGGCCTTCGTGGGCGACACGCTCTTCATGCCCGATGGCGGCAGCGCCCGGGCGGACTTTCCGGGGGGCGACGCGGGCCAGCTCTACGACTCGATCCAGCGCATCCTCGCCTTGCCGGAAGCGATGCGCCTCTTCATCTGCCACGACTATGGGCCCGGCGGGCGCGACATCCGCTGGGAGACCACGGTGGCCGAGGAGAAGACCGGCAACATCCATGTGGGCGCGGGCCAGAGCCGGGACGAATTCGTGGCGATGCGCGAGGCGCGGGACGCGACGCTGGCGATGCCGAAGCTCATCATCCCGTCCCTGCAGGTGAACATGCGCGCGGGCGAGGTGCCGACGGACGAGGACGGGCGCCCGGTGCTGAAGGTGCCGATCAACGCCCTTTGACGGACCTGAGGACGGCGATCAGGGCTGCTGGATCGCCTCCAGATACATCAGGATGGCCGTGATGCGCCCGGCCACCAGCAGTTCAGCGTCGAGGCCGCGATAGCCGCCCGTCGCCCCTTCCGCCTGCACCTCCGCCCGGAAGATGGAGCCCCAGATCGGCATCTCGCTCGGCCCGTGGCCCGGCACCGCCTGGCGGCCGTCGATCACCTTGTAGAGCCGGCCGAAGGGGAACACGCCATCGTTGCGGGCGGCGGTCTGGGTGAGGTCGGCCACCGGCACGCTCAGCACCGAACCGAGCGGCCCCTTCCCCTTACCGTCGAGCCCGTGGCAGACGGCGCACTCGTCCACGAAGAACTGCTCGCCCAGCACCACGAGCCTGCCATCGGCCGCGCCGGCCGGCGCCGCGCAGGCAATCAGAAGCGCAGCGGTCGCACCACGGATCGTCGTCTTCATCGTCACATCCCTCTCCCCGTTCATTCCTGGATCGACAGCAGATACATCGTGAGGCCCAGCACGCGGCCCGCGATGATGCGCTCACGGTCGAGCGTCATGGGCGTCTCCCGGTCCATGCGCAGCGCGAGATCGTTGAACTCGTTGCCCCAGACCGGCATCTCCGGCCCACCATGGCCGGGCACGTCCACCCGTCCGTCGATCACGCGGTAGACGCGCTCGAAGGGAAAGGCGCCGTCGTTCTCGGCGGCGAGCTTGCGCAGGTCCGTTGGCGTCGCGGTCAGCATCACCGCGAAGGGGCCATCCCCGCGCCCGTCCTGTCCGTGGCAGACCATGCAGTGAAAGCGGTAGTCCTCCGCACCGCGCTCCGCCGCACGGCCAACCGGGTCCGACTGTGCCGCACCGGCGGACGCTACGGCAGCGGAGGCGGCGAGGAGTGCGGCTCTCAGGATCGTCATGGCATCCTCCCATTCGCTGTCTCCCAAGCATCCATCCCTGCGCCCGGCGCCGCCCTGACCGAGGTCAAACCCCCTCACCGGAGCCTGCCGGCGGGGCCTGCCGCCAAGCACCGCTCCCCACCCTCAATCCCAGCGCCCTGCCCTTGCCGTCGCCCGCGAAGCCCGGCCATATGGGTGGCGATGATCACCAAGCTCCTCATCGCCAATCGCGGCGAGATCGCCTGCCGGATCGCCCGCACCGCGCGCCGCCTCGGCATCGCCACCGTGGCCGTCCATTCGGACGCGGATGCGGGGGCTGCGCATGTGGCGGCTGCGGACGAAGCGGTCGCCATCGGACTCGCGGCGGCGGCGGAGAGCTATCTCCGGGCCGACCGCTTGCTGGAGGCCGCGCGGCAAACCGGGGCCGACGCGGTCCATCCCGGCTACGGCTTTCTCTCGGAGAACCCGGACTTCGCGGAGGCGGTGATCGGCGCCGGCCTCGCCTGGGTCGGCCCGCCGCCCGCCGCCATCCGCGCCATGGGCCTGAAGGACGCGGCGAAGCGGCTGATGGAGGAGGCAGGCGTCCCCGTCGTCCCCGGCTATCACGGCGAGGGGCAGGAGCCCGAGATGCTGGCCGGCGAGGCCGCGCGCATCGGCTACCCGGTGCTCGTGAAGGCCCGCGCTGGCGGCGGCGGCAAGGGCATGCGCCTCGTGGAGCGGCCGGAAGACTTCGCCGAAGCCCTGGCCCGTGCCCGCTCGGAGGCCGCGAGCGCCTTTGGGGACGACCGGGTGCTGGTGGAGAAGTTCATCGCGAACCCCCGCCATATCGAGGTGCAGGTGTTCGGGGACAGCCACGGCAACACCGTCCATCTCTACGAGCGGGACTGTTCGGCCCAGCGGCGCCACCAGAAAGTAATCGAGGAGGCGCCCGCCCCCGGCATGACCCCCGCCCTGCGCGCCGCGATGACATCCGCGGCCGTGCGCGCGGCCGAGGCAGTCGGCTACGCCGGGGCAGGCACCGTCGAGTTCATCGTGGATGGCGCAAGGCTGGCCGAGGGCGCGGACGACTGCTTCTTCTTCATGGAGATGAACACGCGCCTGCAGGTCGAACACCCGGTCACCGAGTGCATCACGGGCCTCGACCTCGTCGAATGGCAGCTCCGGGTGGCAGGCGGCGAAGCGCTCCCGCTGGCGCAGGAGGCGATCCCCCTGAAGGGCCATGCGGTGGAGGCCAGGCTCTATGCCGAGGACGCAGCACGGGACTTCATGCCCCAGACCGGGCAGATCGAAACGCTCAGCCTGCCCAAAGGCCCCGGCATCCGCGTCGATGCGGGCGTGCGCGCGGGCGATACGGTCACCCCGCATTACGACCCGATGATCGCGAAAATCATCGCCCACGGCCCCAGCCGCGCCGCAGCTTTTGCGAGGCTCGGCGAGGCGCTGGCCGAGACCCATGTGGCGGGGCTCGTCACGAATGCGGACTTCCTTGCCCGTCTCAGCGCCTTGCCCGAGATGCTGGAGGCCCGGCTCGATACCGGCATGATCGCGCGGGCGGGCGCGGCCCTTCACGCCGCGCCCGAACCCACGGCGGCGGAGCTCGCGCTGGCGGGGGCGGCCGTGAGCGGCCAGCTCGGCGCGGACCACCCCCTCACGGGCTGGCGCGCCTGGGGGCCGGGCCGCGCGCATCTCCGCCTCCTCGCCGGGGAGACGCCCCATGACGTGGCCTTCGCCGCCGCGTCCGGCCGCATCGAGGCGGAGACGCCATCAGGCTCCATAACGCTCGACTGCGCGCCCCTCGGCGGCACGCTCTGGCAGGTCACGCAGGAAGGCGTCTCGCATCGCGTGGCCGTCCACACCCGCAGCGGCGACAGCGTCACGCTCGCCCGCCCCGGCCGCCGCCTCGTCCTCCGCCGCGAGGACCCGCGCGCCCGCACCGAGGATGCGGCGGGCGGGGACAGCGTGGCCGCCCCCCTGCCCGGCCTCGTCAAATCCGTCGCCGTAAGCCCCGGGCAGCGTGTGGCCGCGGGCGACGTGCTGGCGGTGATGGAGGCGATGAAGATGGAGCATGCGCTCCGCGCCCCGCGCGACGGCGAGGTGGCCGAGATCGCCGCCGCGGCGGGCGATCAGGTGGCCGAGGGTGCCCTGCTCGTGGCCCTCGCCCCGGAGAGCTGAGCGGTTGGCGGAGCGCATCGAGATCGTCGAGGTGGGCCCGCGCGACGGGCTGCAGAACGAACCCCGGCCCATCGACACCAAACGGAAGATCGCGCTGGTCGATGCCCTCTCCGCCTGCGGCTTCGCCCGGATCGAGGCGGCGAGCTTCGTGAACCCCAAGGCCGTGCCGCAGATGGCGGATGGCGCCGCCGTGATGGCCAGTATCGCCCGACGCCCCGGCACGCGCTACACGGCCCTCACGCCGAACCTCAAGGGCTACGACGCCGCGCGCGCCGCGGGCGCGGACGAAGTGGCGATCTTCGGGGCCGCTTCCGAGACCTTCAGCCAGCGCAACATCAACGCCACCATCGCCGAGAGCCTCGAGCGCTTCGCCCCGGTCCTGGCCGCCGCGAAGGCCGATGGCTTGCCGGTGCGCGGCTACGTCTCCTGCGTCGTCGTCTGCCCCTATGAGGGTCCCGTCGCGCCGGCTGCCGTCGCCCGCGTCGTCGCGGCCCTGGCCGAAGCGGGCGCCGGCGAGATCTCCCTCGGAGACACGGTGGGCCAGGGCACGCCCGAGACCATCGAGGCGATGCTGGACGCGGTGCTGGGCGTCCTGCCCGCCGAACGGCTGGCGGGGCATTTCCACGACACGAACGGCCGCGCGCTCGAAAGCGTGGCGGTGGCCTGCGCGCGGGGCCTCCGCGTCTTCGATGCTGCCGCGGCGGGCCTCGGCGGCTGCCCCTTCGCCCCTGGCGCAGCGGGCAACCTCGGCACGGGCAAGCTCGTCGACTGGTGCCAGGAACGCGGCATCGACACCGGGCTCGACCGGGAAGCGTTGAAGCGCGCAGAGCGCATGGCCGCAGAGATGAGGCCCGATTGAGAGGAGAAAGTAGCGATGAGCGGCACGATCAGGATCGAGACGGACCCTCGCGGTGTCGCCACCATTACCCTCGCCCGGCCGGAACGCCACAACGCCCTCGACGCACCAACCATCGCCGCCCTCCACGAGGCGGCGACCACGCTCGGTGCCGATCCGGCGGTGCGCGTCGTCGTCCTCACGGGCGAGGGCGAGAGCTTCTCCGCGGGCGCCGATCTCGGCTGGATGCGCGCGCAGGCCGAGGCGACGCGGGAAGGCCGCATCGCCGAGGCGCGCAAGCTTGCGGACATGCTCGGCGCCCTGGATGCCCTGCCCAAACCCCTCATCGCCCGGGTCAACGGTCAGGCCTATGGCGGCGGGCTCGGCCTGATGGCAATCTCTGATATCGCGATCATCGAGCGGCCAGGGCGCTTTAGTTTCAGCGAGGTAAGGCTCGGCCTTACACCTGCCACGATTGGCCCGTACGTCATAAACCGGATGTCGGGGGCGCGGGGGCGCGAGGTGTTCTTTTCGGGGCGTGTGTTCGATGCTGACGAGGCGGTACGGCTGGGTTTGGGGGCCCGCGCCGTGGAGCCAGGCAGCCTGGACCAGGCCATCGAAGCCGAAATCGCACCTTATCTCGCGGCCGCTCCCGGCGCCGTCGCAGCGTCCAAGGCACTCCTGAAACGGATCGCGCCCGGACCCGATGCTGCGACGGTCGACGCCACCATCGAGGCGCTGGCCGACCGTTGGGAGACCGACGAGGCCGCCGAGGGCATTGCCGCCTTCTTCGAAAAGCGCCGTCCTACATGGAGGGGAGCATGAGCATCTACGGCACCATCGCCGCGCTCACCGTCGCGGCCGCCCTGGGCGGCACGGCCGTGAGCTCAGGGCCGGACGATCTCTGGAACCGTGCCGAGGCGGCCTATGCCGAGGGCGACTGCACGACAGCGAGCCCGCTCTACCGCTCGCTGCTGAAGGAAGAGCCGCGGCCCGCGCGCCGGATCGCCGCCACGCATGCGTTGTCGCTCTGTATCGCGACGCCGGACGACCCGTGGGAGGCGCGCGAGCTGATGGCGGAACTGCTGCCCGTCGTCCTCCAGTATTTCGGTCCGCAATCCTCGGGCCTCGCCCGCCACCACGCCATCTGGGCGGAAACGGAGGTGCGCGCCGAAGCGCTCGACGTGGCCTGGCGCCGCTCCGAGGCGGCGATCAAGGCCGCCCGCTCCGCCGGCGCGGTGGACCCGTTCGACCACGCCGCCGAGCTCTACCGCCTCGCCGCGATCCAACTCGCGCGCGGCAAGGGCGACCTTTTCATCGCCTTCTTCGAGACCGAGCGCGCGCGCCTGACCGACGCGGACTGGGCGACCGACGAGGATGGCGAGCTCTTCGACGAGGTGACCGAGGGCGTGCCCCCGCCGGGCGACGCGGATGCGCTGGCCAACTGGGTACGCCGCGGCCTCGAGGAATTCGATCCGCGCCCGCTCTACCTCTCGCTGGTCGACCTGCCGGCCTGAGGACAGCCGGACCTCGTCGGTATCAACGCGACGCGTCCCGGGCCTGACCCGGGGACCCACTGCGAGACGCGGCGCCGACACGCGTCAGCCGCGTTCATCGCTCAGCGGATAGCCCTCGAAACCCTGCACGAACCACAGCTCGTAGTCGTGCTCACGGTCGGCATGCGTCCGGAAGCGGCCCGCGTCGATCAGGCGTGCCTCCTCGAACGCGTCCGGAATGTCTCCCGCCCCCTTCAGCACGGCCAAGAGCATGCCGCGCTGGTCGCCGGGCATGAGGGTCGCCACCAGCTCGTGGTGGTTCTCCGCGATGATCTCGGGGTTCCAGACGGCTATCGTGTCCCAGGTCAGCCCGCCGAGGAACATGCATTCCGAGAGCCGGCGCCGGTCGGTCGAGAGCAGAACCTCAGCGCCCTCCTCCGCCATCGCCGCGAGGGCCGGGCCGCAGAAGGGCTCGGCCAGCCGCATCTTCTTGAAGGGATCGGGCGTGCGGGGCAGCGTCTCGGCCCGGTCGCCATAGAGCGCCGCCGCCGCATAAACCGCGAAGGCCGCGATCACGCCCAGGCCCGCCTGCCAGCGCAAGGTCCGCGCGAAGCCAGAGCCGATGAGGAACCGCACGGCGAAAAGCGTGCCGGCAACATAGGCCGGCGCCGCCCAGTTCGGCTGGGCGCGGGTGAGGAAGGCCAGGGCGAGCATCGCGAAGAGCAGCGTGCCGGTCTGCCAGGCGAGGAGGCGCATGCGCCAGTCCCCCACCCAGTCCCGCCAGCGCCAGAAGGCGACCAGGATGGCCGGGAAGATCACGGGCCCGATGACGCCCAGCTGTGCGCCCGCGAACTCGAGGAACTTCAGCGGATTGAAATACCCGCCGCCGGGATCCGCATCCTCCGCCACGTGGGTGACGGTGGCGAAGCTGTTGTCGAGGTTCCAGAGGAGGTTCGGCAGCAGCACCACGAGCGCCACGCCCCCCGCGACCGCCGCGCCCTGCCAGTCCCGCCCCCGCGCGGAGAAGAGCGCGTAGCCGAGCGCACCGACAGGCAGCACCAGCATCGTGTACTTCGCCAGCGCCCCCAGCCCGATACAGAGGCCGAGAAGCGCCCACCAGCCGCGCCCGCCCCCCTCGGCCGCCCGGATCCAGGCGAGGAGACCGATGGTCCAGAACGCCATCATCACAGGATCGGTCGACATGATCATCGACGAGACGCTGACCCCGGGCGCGAGGCTGTAGGCGGCGGACGCCCAGAAACCCGTCTCCCCGTCGAAGAGCCGCCGGCCGAGCAGGAAGAGGCCGAACGCGATGATCGCATGGGCCACCGGCGCGCCGAAGCGGAGGGCGAAGAGCGTGTCGCCGCCAATCTCCGTCGTCAGCAGGATGACGGCGCCGACGAGCGGGGGTTTCGAGAAGTAGCCCCAGGCAAGCTCCTGCCCGTAGGCCCAGTACTGCGCCTCGTCGAAATGAACGGGCACGAGGTCGAGCGCGTTCACGCCGAGCCGGATGACGGCGATGCCGAGGACCAGCGCGAGCGCCGCAACCGCCCAGCCTGCCGCCCCTTTATCGGCCGGCGCCGCCCTGCCGCGACGGGGCGCCTTGGCCTTCGCGCGGGCCCTCGCCGGCTTGGCGCCGGTCTTCGCCGAGGCCGCCCTGCTGCTCCCGCGCCGCTTGCCGCCCTTCGCCGTCGCCATCACCGCTCCTGCACCCATCCGCCTTCGGAGACGCCGCCGGGCACGCCCGGCGCCCGGCTTCTACGCCAGCCCATCGAAATGTGGAACCGTCCGCGACCGCTTGGGGGCTGGGCCGACCGGTCAGGGCGCGGTATGCGGGATGCAAGCCCTATGGAGATGGGATGCCCATGGCCGACACAACCACCGCCGCCCCTGCCCCCGCCCACGCCCCCGGCGCCGACCAGACGGTGCGGCTCGAGGACTACCGCCCCCCGGCCTGGCTGGTGGAAAGCGTGCGCCTCGACTTCGATCTCGCGCCCAATGCCACGCGGGTCCGCGCCCGCCTCGCGATCCGCCTCAACGCCGAGGAGCATGACGGGCCCCTGCCCCCCTTCAGGCTCGATGGCCGCAAGCTCACCCTCGTCTCCGCCAGCGTCGATGGCCGCGTGCTGTCGGACGATGCCAGCGGGCTGCTGACCCTCGACCGCGAAGGGCTCACCGTGGCGGCCGAAGCCCTGCCCGGCCCGGCCTTCGAATGGGACTGCACCACCGAGATCGACCCGATCAGCAACACGGAACTGGAGGGCCTCTACCTCTCCAACGGCATGTTCTGCACCCAGTGCGAGGCGGAGGGCTTCCGCAAGATCACCTATTACCCGGACCGTCCGGACGTGATGGCGCCCTTCACCGTGCGCATCGAGGCCGCGCTGGAGGATGCGCCGATCCTCCTCTCCAACGGCAACCCGGGTGAGGCAGGGACGCTGCCCAACGGCCGCCACTTCGCCGAGTGGCACGACCCGTTCCCGAAGCCCGCCTATCTCTTCGCCCTCGTCGCCGGCCGCCTCGTCTCGCACGACGACAGCTTCACCACGGCCTCGGGCCGCTCGGTGGACCTGCGCCTCTGGGTGCGCCCCGGGGACGAGGACCGCTGCGCCTACGCCATGGACGCCCTCAAGCGCTCGATGGTCTGGGACGAGCGCGCCTATGGCCGGGAATACGACCTCGACCTCTTCCAGATCGTGGCCGTCGACGACTTCAACATGGGCGCGATGGAGAACAAGGGCCTCAACATCTTCAACTCGAAATACGTGCTCGCCAGCCCGGAGACGGCGACGGACCGGGACTACGAGTTGATCGAGGGCATCGTCGCGCACGAGTACTTCCACAACTGGACCGGCAACCGCATCACCTGCCGGGACTGGTTCCAGCTCTGCCTGAAGGAGGGCCTCACGGTCTTCCGCGACCAGTGCTTCTCGGAGGACGAGCGCTCCGAAGCCGTCTGCCGGATCGATGCGGTGAAGGCCCTGCGCGCCCGCCAGTTCCCGGAGGATGCGGGGCCGCTCGCGCATCCCGTGCGCCCAGAAGCCTATGTGGAGATCAACAACTTCTACACGGCCACGGTCTACGAGAAGGGCGCGGAGGTCATCCGCATGCTCCGCACCCTTGTCGGTGCGGAGAAATACCGCCAGGCGCTCGACCTCTATTTCGAGCGGCATGACGGCCAGGCCTGCACCATCGAGCAGTTTCGCCAGTGCTTCGAGGACGCCTGCGGGATCGACCTCACACAGTTCGCACGTTGGTGGAGCCGGGCCGGCACCCCGCGCCTCAGCGTCGAGGAGAGCTGGGACGAAACCGCGGGCGCCCTCACCCTCTACTTCCGCCAGGCTCTGCCGGCGGTGCCCGGCCAAAGCGACGATGCGCCCATGGTCATCCCCATCGCCCTCGGCCTGATCGGCGCCGATGGCCGGGAAGTGCGGCCGACGGAAGTGGTAGCCCTCTACACGCCCGAGCGCACGCTGCGCTTCGAGGTGCCGGGCGGCCGCCCGCGGGCCTCCCTGCTGCGCGGCTTCTCGGCACCCGTCATCCTCGAACGCGAGCTCGACGACGACGCGCGCGCCTTCCTGCTGGCGCACGACACGGACCCCTTCAACCGGTGGGAGGCCGGGCGGCGCTACGCGATGTCCATCCTCCTCGCGCGTCTCAAGCCCGGCGCCGCATCGCTGCCGGAGGACTGGAGCGCCGCCCTCGGCCGCGTGCTGGAGGACGAGACGCTCGACCCCGCCTTCCGCGCGCTGACCCTGGAGCTGCCGAGCAATGACGAGGCAGCCGCCGAACTCGCCAGCCGCGGAGAGAAGGCGGACCCCGATGCGATCCACGCATCGCTCACCGAGATGCGGGCCCATCTCGGCCACCGTCTCGCAGCACCCCTCGCGGCCAAGTTCGCGGCCCTTGCGGATGACGGGCCCTACAGCCCCGATGCCGCAGCGGCGGGCCGTCGGGCGCTCAAGAACCGCTGCCTCGGCCTGATCCTCGCCGCGGGCGACGCCGCCGGCCATGCAGCCGCCGAGGCCCAGTTCGACGGCGCGACGAACATGACCGACAGCCTCGCCGCCCTCTCCCTCCTCGTCCACCACGCGGCCCCGGGCGCCGAGGCCCGGCTCGCCACGTTCCGCGAACGCTGGTCGGGCGACGAGCTGGTGATGGACAAGTGGTTCTCCGTCCAGGCCACCTCCCCCGCCCCCGGCGCTGTCGACCGCGCGGGCCGCCTCACGGAGGACCCGGCCTTCAACTGGAAGCGGCCGAACCGTTTCCGATCGGTCATCGCCGCCTTCGCCATGGCCAACCCGGTGGGTTTCCACGCCGCCGATGGCGGCGGCTACCGCTTCGTGGCGGACTGGCTTATCCGTCTCGACGGGCTCAACCCGCAAACGGCGGCCCGCGTTACCGGCTGCTTCGAGAGCTGGCGCCGCTATACCACCGACCGCCAGGCCGCGATGCAGCGGGAACTCGAGCGGATCGCCGCCGTACCCGGCCTCAGCCGCAACACGCGCGAGATTGTCGAGCGCCTGATGGCGAGCTAAGGGCTCCGGCGTCCCAGCCAGGCCAGGGAATGACGGAAGCGGCCCGAAACGCTGTCAGGGGGCGCCCCGCCCGAACACCTCGGCGAGATGGTCGATCAGCGCCCGCAGGCGCCGGGTAAGGTGACGGTTCGGCGGGTAGAGCGCGTATAGGCCCATATCGCCGGCATCCCACGCGGTCAGCAGCCGTTCGAGCCGCCCGGCTGCCAGCGCATCCTCCGCCGCATAACCCACGACGCGGGCGATCCCTAGCCCTGACGCCGCCGCGGCGGCCAGGGCCAGCGGCGCATCGGTCGCGAAGCGCGGATCGACGCGGACCGACGCCTCCTCCCCGCCCCTCAGAAGCCGCCAGGTGATCGGCTCCACCCCGCGCCCGATCGTCAGGCAGGCGTGGTCCTGAAGCTCCGACGGATGCGCTGGCCGGCCATGCGCGTCGAGATACGCCGGCGACGCCACAAGATGCACCGGCATCGGCGCCAGCCGCCGCGCTACCAGAGCCGAGTCCTCCAGCACCCCGATCCGGACGGCAAGGTCGATCCCCTCCTCCACAAGGGCAACGCGCTCGTTCGTCAGCCGCAAGTCGATGTTCACGCCTGGGTGTTGCGCAGCGAACCCCGCCAGCACGGCAGCGAGGCGCATCGCACCGAAACCCGTGGGGGCCGTGACCCGGATGGTGCCGGCAAGCGCCGTCTGGCGCTCCCGCACATCGTCCTCCAGCTCGTCGAACCCCTCGATGAGCGGCCTGCAGCGGGCGAGATACGCTGTCCCCGCATCCGTCAGCCGCACGCTCCGGGTGGTGCGCATGAAGAGCTGCGTGCCCAGCCGCGCCTCGAGCGCGGCGACGTATTTGCTCACCAGCTTCGTCGAGGTGCCGAGCTTTCCGCCCGCCCGCGTGAACGAGCCCGTATCCGCCACCGCCAGAAAGGCGCGCATCGTCTCCACACGGTCCATACCCAACTCTCCCGGCCATTCTGGTCGATCTGAACATGGTTATCGGATCGCCCCCGATGCTGTGACCATGACGAACAGCACATTTTCGAGATATTTCTGAGAGACGCGATAAGGGGCAGCCTCCCCGCGAAAGACGCCGATTAAGCTTGACGGGTAGGCCCCTGCGGCGCTCGCTTTCCGGATGGACGCTCTCGACGCTCGCCACAGCACACCGCCCGGCGGCTTTCAGCCGGCGGAGTACGCGGACCGTCTCATGCGCGCCCAGGCGCTCATGAGCGGCGCGGGCCTGAGCGCCTTGCTGCTCACCACGGAACCCGAAATCCGCTGGTTCACAGGCTTTCTCACCCGTTTCTGGGAAAGCCCGACACGGCCCTGGTTTCTCGTCGTCCCCGCCGAAACCCCGCCCGTCGCCGTCATCCCCGCCATCGGCGCGCCGCTCATGGCGCGCAGCTTCACCGGCGAGATCCGGTGCTGGGACGCGCCCGCCCCGGCGGATGACGGCATCACCCTCCTCGCGGAGACGCTCCGAGAGCGCGTGCCGCCGGGCGCCGCCATCGGCCTGCCCTCGGGCCATGAGAGCCATCTGCGCATGCCGCTCTCCGATCTGGAACGGCTGCGCGGTCTGCTGGCGGACCGCCCCTTGCGGGACGATGCGGGCGTGATGCGCCGCCTGCGCCGCGTGAAGTCCCCCGCGGAGATCGGCAAGATCGAGACCGCCTGCGCCATCGCCGGCCGGGCCTTCGCCCGCCTCGGCGAAGTGGCAGCGCCCGGTGTCCCCCTCGAAGCCGTCTTCCGCGATTTCCAGCGCCTCGCGCTCGAGGAAGGGGCGGACTGGGTGCCCTATCTCGCCGGCGGGGCGGGCGCGGACGGCTACGCCGACGTGATCTCCCCCGCCGGGCCCGAAGCGCTCAATGCAGGCGATGTACTCATGCTCGATACCGGCCTCGTCCATGACGGCTATTTCTGCGACTTCGACCGCAACGTCGCCATCGGCCACGCCCGCCCGGCGCTCGATGCCGCCCATCGTCGCCTCGTCGACGCCGTCGACGCGGGCGCCGAGGCAGCCCGGCCGGGCGCCACCGCCGCCACGCTCTTCTCCGCCATGGCCGGGGTACTTGGCCTCGAGAGCGCCGCGGGCGCCGGGCGGCTCGGCCACGGGCTCGGCATGCAGCTCACCGAATGGCCCTCTCTCGCACCATGGGACGATACGGTGCTCGAGCCCGGCATGGTGCTGACCCTCGAACCCTGGATCGAAACCGCCCCGGGCAAGCTGATGGTGCACGAGGAATGTATCCTGGTGCGTGACGGGGCACCCCGCTTCCTCTCCCCCAGGGCCGCCCCGCCCCTGCCCGTTATAGGAAGCCCGTGATGAGCACCTTCCGCTACCGCCTCGCCGCTCCCCAGGGGCCCGCCCTTGCCCTCGCGGTGCTGCAGGCGGACGAGACGATCGAGGCGGATTTCCGCCGCCTCCTCGCGCCGAGCGTCCGGCTCTATGTGACGCGGGTGCCGAGCGCGCCCGCCGTCACCTCCGAGACCCTCGCGGCCATGGAGGCGGAGCTGCCGAAGGCCGCCGCCCTCCTGCCCCGCGGGCTCACCTTCGATGCGGTCGGGTATGGCTGCACCTCCGCCTCGGCGGAGATCGGCAGCGCCCGCGTCGCCGCCGCCATCGCCGAGGGGGTGGAGACCCGGTCCGTCACCGAGCCGCTCAGCGCCCTTTTGGCAGCGACCCGCAGCCTCGGCATCAGCCGCCTCGCGTTCCTCTCGCCCTATATCGAGCCGGTCTCCGCGAAGCTTCGCGGCGCCCTCGCCGTCGAGGGGGTGCAGACACCCGTCTTCGGCAGCTTCGAGGAGGCGGCAGAGGCACGGGTCGCCCGCATCGACGGCCCGTCGATCATCGAAGCCGGACGCGCGCTCGCCGCGGAGGGCGGGACAGAGGCGCTCTTCCTCTCCTGCACCAACCTGCGCACGCTTGACATCATTGCCCCGCTCGAAGCCGCCACGGGCCTGCCAGTGCTGTCCAGCAACCTCGTGCTCGCCTGGCACATGGCCCATCTGGCGCGGATCGAAACTGCTGTAGCCGGCCCCGGGCGTCTCCTCGCGCGCCACCCGCAGCCCGCCTAGGACAGGGTGGCTCAGTCCCGCACGGCCTCCGCCAGGGTCAGGCGCGGCAGCACGTTCAGCTGCCCGCCGACGCCGGCATTGATCAGCCGCCGCCCGGTCCGCTCGAAGAGCCTGCGCATGAGCGCGAACTCGGCATTCGCCTTCTCCGTCTCGATCCGCCGCGCCTGCACCTTCGGATCGGCCTCATGCGTCCGGTCCTTCGCGCCGAGATCGTAGAAATACGGGGTGGCCCCGCCGTAATCGAGGTCGACGCCCATCACATGCACCGCTTCGAACCCCATCAGGTGCAGGAGCTGGCAGGCATAGATCACCACGCTGGCCGACCCGCCAAGGCCCCGGCGCGGGTCAACATCGAGGGCCGGGTCGAACGGCGCCGGCGAGGTAAGGAAGTAATAGGGCGCGTCCCGCTCCGCCCGCGGAAGCTCCCGCCGCGCGCCTAGATGGTAGAACCGGTGCGGGATCGCCCGCCGCCCGGAGATGTCGACGATCTCGTCGCGGAACCGGCGAAACCGGTTGAGGTCGTTCACCACATGCATCGCAACGCCCGGCAGCGGCCCGTCCGCCAGGCGAAGCGACATGTTGACGGTGCAGACGAAGGCGCCCTCGAGCAGCCAGAGATCCATCTCGGCGAGCGACGGCCCGGCTGCGGCCACGAAGGCACGCTCCCCCGCGCGCGTGTCCCGCAGCCCCTCCAGCCGCCGCGCATGGGGCCGGTTCCGCCAGTCGAGCCAGGCCCGCCTCAGCGCCTTGCGCAGCGGCGGCCTCGCGTCCCCGTCAGTCCTGCCCGTGGACATGGAGCATGCGGCCCTTCGCGGCGACCCAGTCCTCGGCATAGTCCACATCCGCATAGTCGGCGAAATAGGGCCCGCCCTCGGTGTAGTGGACATTCCCTGCCTCCGGGTCGTGGTCGTAGACGCCGACGAGATGGTTCCACTGCCGCGGCAGCGCGCCGATCAGATCGTCGTCCTCCAGCCATTTGAACTGGTGCAGCTGCAGGCCCGTCGCACTATTCACGTAATCGGGCGTCAGCGCGGTGCAGCGCGCGTTGTTGAACAGCATCACGCTCGACCAGTTTTTCTTCTCGTACTTGGTCTGCACCTGGCCGAGGAACTTCGTGTCCTCCTTCGGCGTGTAGTCGTGCTGCACGCACATCACCGCATACTGCTCGTCCCTCAGCGCCCAGAGCTCGGCGATGTCCTTCCGGAAGAGCATGTCGCAGTCCATGAACAGCGACCAGCCCTCATAGCTCGAGAGGAACGGGACCAGGAAGCGCGAGAAGCTGAACTCGGTCGACTGCATGGCGTTCCGCTCCCGCGTGAACAGCCCGTCGAGATGGGTCAGCGCGATCGGCGTGAAGGCCACGGGCACGGAGGCGTGGTCGATGATGCTCTGGCAGAGGGCATGGTAGGCGACGATCTCTTTGCTATCGAAACCGATAAAGACGCGGATCATGACGGTGCCTCTCCCCCTTTGCGCGAGCCTGCTCAGCCGGAGGGATCCTCGTAGTAGTGCCTCGGGCTGTTGAAAAGGCCGAACATGAGCCCGGCGCCCGAGGTTGCCCGCCGGCCACCGCGCAGCACTACCCATTTGAAGGAGGTGGGGCCGAGCGCCAGGGCGAAGGGGCTGATCGCGAAGAGCAGGCTGCCGCTCAGCACCCGCCAGCAGCCCTTCGCCACCGTGCCGAGGCCGGAGAGCCCGAGCCCCAGGCGCCGCCGGATGATGATGTTGTTGGCCGAAGTGCGGAAGTTGCGGCCCAGCTGGTAGCCGAGGCTGAGGCGCGAACGGTCCCGCGTCTCCCAAAGCCTCACGCGCGACGTCCAGCCAATGCGCGCCCCGGCGGCCGAGGCACGCAGGAAGAAGTCCGCATCCTCGCCGCCGGACAGATTGTAGGCCGGATCGAAGCGCAGCCCCTTGCCGTCCTCCGACACCAGCGTCGCCCTCAGCGCCACGTTGTGCGTGTTGGCGGAGAAGATGCGCGTCCCCTCGGGCGGTTCGTTCGATTGCTGCAGCACCGCCCAGAAGGGGCGCGGATCGGGGAAGATCGGGTCGACCGGGCCGGTGACGATATCGAAGCCGGGAAACTGTTCGATGAAGGCGGCATAGGCCTCGAGCCAGCCCGGGCCGACCAGCTCATCGTCGTCGAGGATGAAGATCCAGTCCGGCGCGGTTGCGAGCGCCGCCTCCAGCATCGCATTGCGAGCCGCCACAAGGCCCGGCGCGGTTACATGCACCGGCTTCACCGGCCCCGGCGCCGCCGCCGCGAACCCCTCGATCGCCGCGAGCGCGTTGCCCTTCGGCGAATTGTCGACAACCACGAAGGTCACGTCCCAGCCTGGCGGTATGGCCAGATCGCGAAGGCTTTGCAGACAGGCATCGAGACCTGCGGGGCGGTTGCGCGTGCAGAGACCCACCGTTACCCGCAGCCGCGCGGGCGCGCCCGTGTCCTCGGCAGCCCGGTGCATCACCACGCCTTCCATACCCCCTCCACGCCTGCAACCAGCGCCGCGACCGAACGGCACCTCCCCGGTACATTTCAGATAGCAGAGATGGTTTCCAGCCTCGGGATTGTGACTGCTCACGCCAAGCGGCGTCCGTCCCGGATCAGGTCAGCATATCGTCCCGCAACGCCGGCTCCCGGCCAAGCGCGGGGCTGAGCGCCGCAAGCGCCTCGATGCGCTCGAGCTGCGCGGGCGTGAAGGTCTGCCTGCCGCGGCCGCTTACCCCACGATTGAAGTTTCGCCGCGTCCCCCGCGCCGCCTCCAGCCCGGCCCGGTCCGCCGGTAGGTCAAGCGCCTCGAGCGCGCCGGCGGCGGTGTTCACCGGATCTGCCTTCAGCGCTTCGAAGCGGACGAAAGCGACGCGCCATCCATCCTCCCGCGCCGCCAGCCAGCCGGCGAGGAACTGCACGTACCAAGGCGCCACATGGGCAACCAGCCAGTCCCGCCGCGCCAGGGGGTCGAGCGCCTGCCATTCCGCCCCGAACCCCGCCTCCGCCACGCGCAGATCGAGCGGGGCCGCGCCGTGCCGGTCGAGATGCTCCCCGTAGCTCACCAGCGCATCGGGAATGGACCGCAGGCTCACCACCGCGCGCCGCCCCTGCAGGCAGCGCTCCCACACCTTGCGGTTATGCGCACAGTAGAGCGCATGGCCGTAAGCAATCGCAGGGCCCCCGAAGGGCAGCCGACGGCGGAGGCGTGCCTCCGTCTGGAACATCTGCGAGCCGCCATTCACATATTTCCCCCGCACGCTCCGCCAGCGCGGCCCGAGGCCGGCGAGCAGCAGGGTTTCCAGGAACTGGCTGGCGGATTTCGGCATGGAGGCGAACACCACGTCCTGCCCGTGTGGCAGGCGCCGCGTCCGGAGCAACCATCGCATCCGCTCCCGTGAGGAAACCCCGTCGGACAAAGGCACTGAACTTTCCTCCAGGGGTCGCGCCGCCCACGCCCCATCGTGGCGGCGTTCCCGGGTTTCGATAGGCGATGGCGGGGGCGCCGGAAAGCCCCCGCACCCTTTCCCGATCATCGGGGCCTCCCGAGCAGTCACCGCAATTCACGCTGAATTTGCGCTGGCGGGCCCACGCGTTGACGCGACATCGCTAGCGTATCTCCTGAGAAATTCCCGGGCACGGCTCGCTAAGCCGTTCCCGGTCGTCGAGGGAGAAACTGCCTATGCTGCACGACCCACGTCCGCCCGTGGCGCCCGACGCGCTACCCTTCGCCCGCAGTTCCGATGCGCAGGAAGCGCTGCTGCCGCGCCAGTTCCATCTCGGCCAGCCGCATCTGAGCGCCGCAGGTCTCTCCCTCGCCTGGCTGATCGAGGAATGCGGACACCGGCACCGCTGGTCCATCGCCGAGAGCCTGCGCACCCGCCCCAGCCTGATCCGCGACATCGCGGGCCGCCCGGTGCTCACCCCGGTGACCACCGCGCGCATCGCCGGGTTCACGCACAGCTTCGGCGCGGACGAGGAAGTGGTGCTCGCCTTCACCCTCGAGCCGAGCGCCGAGACGGGATGGCGGAGCGAGCACGCGCTGGTGGGCGCCGGCGGCAACGCGCTGAGCGTCGAGTTGATCACCGCCTTCACGCCAGCCCGCTCCGATGACATGCCGGCACTCGGCCAAAGCCAGATGCCCCCGCATCTCGAGCCTGAGCGCGAAGGCAGCCTCGCCCGGCGCACGCGGGTCCTGCGCGCACGGGGCCGGGCCGCCGAAGCGGTCGCCGCCACGCACACTGCCGATCAGTCGGTCGCGCCCAGCCTCGCCGTACCCGCCCTCGGCGGCCTCCTGCATGACGGCGCGGCTCTGCTCTGCCTCGCAGCGCTTGCACGGCTCTTCCAGGCGGCGGAAGCGGCAGCGGGCCGGGACGCAGGAGCGCCCATCAGCGCCCGCGAGCTCCATCTTCGCGGCGGCATGGCGCTCGACGATGCGGTGACGGTGACCCTCACCCACGGCCTGCCGGAAACCGCCGGTGGCGGGCGCACCGGGCAACTCGCCACCGCGCGCCGCCGTACCGACGATGCGATCGTCGCCCTCTCGGCCATCACACGCGACGTATGAGCCGGCTCGCGGCGCACCCCATGCGGGTGCGCCGCCATCCCTGCGTTAAGCAACCGCCATCAGGCGATGCTGGGCGCATCAGGCGGCGTGAGGGGCGGCAGCAAGCCCCGCCCAAGCCGCGCTTCGTCCGTCTCGTCATGCGCTTCCAGCAGCTCGTCCCACCGCGCCTCGCCATGCGGTGTCGCACCCGCCATCAGCGCCCGGGCAATTGCGCGGGTAAGCTGGGGCGCCGACACGCTGGTGCCGTTCATCGCCACGGTCGTCCCGCTCAGCGTGCCCGCAGCGAGAATGCCCGAGAGCACCCGCGAGCGGTCGCTCGGGGCGGCGGCCGTCAGCTTGCGCGCGCTGTCCGGCGAGGGCGCGCCGGCATAGGCCGCCGGCCAGTCCGCCACCCGCGCCGCCCCGAAGGAGGCCTCGCGCACCCGATACCCCGAAACCACCACCGGGCCCTCACCGCCCGCGAGCCCGTTAAACGCCCCGTCACGGCGAACAACGCTCGCCAGGCCGGCCGGATCCGCGTCGAGCCCGTCCCCATCCGCGCCGAAGCGCGCATAGGCCGGGTCATCGAAATACGACTGGCGGCCCCGCGGCGCGAAGCCCAGCGCCGTGTCGTCCCGCAGCACATGCGCATCGATCCGTCCACCGCTCGGCAACGTCGCCGCGACGGAGACCTGCCAGACGCCTGAGGGCGCCGGGCGCCGCCCGCTCTGCCCCGCATCCGTCGGCGCGAGCGCGATGAAGATGCGCTGCGCCCCGCCCTCGCGCTTGTCGAGGCTCGCCTGCGCAATCACCTGGCCGTCGCCCTCCAAGACCTGCGGGACATCGAGCGCGAGCGGGACGGCCTCTGCCGCCCCACCCGGGCCCGCCACCTTCAGCGTCGCGCCGGTGGCATCCGCCGGCAGCCAGAACTCGAGATAGCTCGAGGTCATGTCGCCGGGCTGCACGCGCCACGGCACCGTCAGCGTCGTCTTGCCCTTGGCCGCCGCCGCGGCCGTCGCATGCCCCCGCGCCTGCCGGCGGTTCCCGCTCGGCAGCACGATCTCGACGCGCGCCTTGCCTTCGGCATCCGGCGCCACCACCGGCAGGCCCAGCGCCTCGATCTCCGCCTGATGCGCCCTGACCAGCGCCTCCATGGCGCGCGCTGCGATGTGCAGCCCGCCCTCGGGCCCGCCGGCCCGCGAGAGACTGAAATTCAGCACCACCGGCACGGCTTTCTTGTGCGCAACCGAGATGGTCCGCGCCCGCCGCAGGATGTAGTCGAGCGCCTGGATGAAACAGAAGGCGATCAGCCCGCCGGACGTATCCTCGATCACCCGCTCGGGCAGGTCGACCGCGATAATGCGGTTCGCCACCGCTTCGTCGTCGTTGGCCGCCGCCCCGGCCGCCAGGTCCAGCACATGGGTGCCATGGCTCACCGGGTTGGAGAGCGGATCGCGCCCCGCCCGCGTGAAGTCCACAAGGTCGAGCAGCCGAAGCGCCCGCGCCTCGTCGCCCCCGGCCTTCTCGAGGGCGTCCTCGATCTCCGGCGCCGTCCACTCGCGCCCGAAGGGCACGGTCGCCGCCTCGTCCGACCGATCTGCCGACGCCCCCTGGATCCATGCAAAATCCACGCGCGATCCGCGCTTGGCGTGCCGGAAGCGGGCATGGGCGATGTTGATGCCATGGTCGATGATGCCGGTGACCACCAGCGTCTTGCCTTTCAGCCCCTTGGGCGCCGACCACTCTGCCTCGCCCAAAGGTGCCTTCAGCTGCGCCTCGTCGCGGAACGAGCGCTCGCGAAGCGGCAGCGCGAAGAAGCGTAGTCCCTCGCCGCCGGCATAGGCCTCGTCACTCGCGAGCTTGGCCTTCAGCGCCTGCAGGCTCGCCCCCGGTGCCCCCGTGACAACGCGCACGAAGTCCCCGTTGCGGATGGCCTCGATGGGATCTGCGTCATCCTTGATCGCGGCAAGCGTCCGGAAATCGCGGTCGCCGTCGCGATCGCGGTCGATGGCGGCCACCTCGAAATCGAGGCCGTCGCCAAGCAGCCAGGCACCCACGGGGTCGAGACCGGGAAGGTGGTCCTCCTCCCGCGCGCACCAGGCATAGCCAGGAAGTGTGGCCACGGGTCAGGCCCCCGCGCCGGCGACGTCGGTCCACTCCTGCGTGGCCTTCTCCCAGAGCCAGGCAAGCGGCACGGAGACATCGGCTTTCGCAAGCTTCAGCGCGTGGTCGCCGCCAATCTTCACCTGACCGCCGGGGCTCGAGCAGCGCGCATCACCCGCGATCACATCCCCCACGAAGAAGTCGCTGTTCCCGATGCCCTGCCCGTCGAAGACCACACCATCCACGCTGCCGCCCTTCGTGGCGCGGGCCACCATGTAGTCGGCCAGCGCGAGGCCCAGCGACGCGCCGCAAAGGCTGTCGACCGGGTAGTGCACGCCCGCAACCGTGCGGTTCGTCGCGATCCGGTGCGCCTGGCCCATCAGCAGCCGGCCGAGCTGGCCCGCCTCGCCCGGCGCCACGGGTGCCAGCAGATGCTGCAGCACGCGGGCGACGATGAAGGCCTCCGTCGCGTGCCCGCTCGGCAGCGCGCCGTGCCGCGGCGTCGGGATCATCGGCTGGATCTGCGCCGAAAGCCGGTCCGGCCGGATGCAGGCGAGCACGTGCTTCACCTGCTGCGACACCGTCGCCGCCAGCGTGTGCGCAGCCCCCAGCAGCTCGATCGTATGCTTCGTCCGGTCTCCATCCAGCGCCGCGACGGTGGCGAAATAGGCCAGCGTCTGGTCCGCCTGCGTCAGGATCTCCGCCGAGCGGTCCGCCCGCAGATCGGCATAGTTGTGGATGATGTCGAGCTGCGCGAGGAAGTCCGCATCCGTCGGCCGGGTGTAGCGCAGGAACGGCGCGTAAGAGACTTCCGGGATGCCCTTCTTGCCCGCCTTGCCGACCGTAAGGTGGCTCACGGCGATCAGGTTGCCACCGGGCGCCTTCTTGTCCGCCACGATGTGATAGCCGAGGCGCGATGCGAGTTCCCCCGCGATCACCATGGCCCTGATCGGCCGGCCCCAGCTGCCGAGATTGGCCGCCTCGCCCGCAGGAAACGGCGTCATCGTCGTCGGCGGCGTCCAGGCACCGATGAGGCCGTCCCGCGCGATCATCAGGCCGCCGGTCAGCATGCCGTCGAAGGTGCTCCCGCCGGCGACGCCCGCGCCATGCGCCCCGTGGGCCCCGTGGGCGCCGTGCGCGCCATGGGCCCCATGCGCTCCATGGGCCCCGTGAGCCCCATGCGCGCCATGCGCGCCATGCGCTCCGTGTGCTCCATGGGCGCCATGCGCAAGCGCGCTCAGAGTGGCAATCGGCATCTTCTGTCCCCCTCACTAAGGTCGTCTACGCCTACGCGAACGCGCGGCGCGTGGTCAGGTGTCCGGGATCCCCGCGCGCCGCAGCGCGTTGGCCCAGTCGTTGCCGGTCCGGTAGGACGCGGCGGGATGCGCGGCGAGATACCCCGCCACGGTGAAATCCCGGTCGTGCCGGCGCAGCGACTCCGCCGCCTGCACGGCCTCCGCATGCCGGCCCATCAGCTCGAGCGCGATGGTGCGCACGCGCATGGTGGAAGCATGGCGCGGGTTCGCCTCGAGCGAACGGTCCGCCAGGTCCAGCGCCGACTCGTAGTCCTGGTTCGCCAGATGCGCCGTCGCCGTCAGCGAGTCGAAGAAGTCCCGCCGCGGGTCGAGCGGGGAGAGACGGCGCGCATGCCCCGTGCACTCCACCGCCAGCGCGCCCTCGCCCCGGAACGCCGCCAGCGCCCCCTTCGAGAGCCAGGCAAGCGAGTTGTTCGGGTCGAGCGCCAGCGCCTCGGTGAACCGGTCCTGCGCGATGTCGAGCCGGTTCTGCAGCATGGTCTGCACATTGCCGTCGATCGTCAGCGCCAGCGGGTCGAACGGGTCGAGGTCGAGCGCCCGGGCAAGGCAGGTCTCGGCCTTCGCCGTGTCCTGCGCCTTGTCCACGCTCCAGCCCTGCGCGATGCTCAGCACGTACCACTCGCCAAGCCAGGCCAGCGGCACCGCATGCCCCGGCTCGCGCGCGACCACCTCCTCGAGATGGCTGCGCGCCCGCGCGAAGCCCGCCAGCTTCATCTGGTGCATCAGCCCGATGGCGGACATCATCAGCGCATGGCTCTCCACATCCGCCAGCGGGCGCGAGCCTGCGACGGTAACGGACGCCGCCAGGATCGTCTGCGCCACCTGCATCGCGATGCTGCGAATGGTCTCGCTGCCGCTCTCGAGCAGCGCCCGCTCGTCCTCCGCAAAGCTGCGGCTCCAGAACACCCGGCCGTTGTGCCCGTCCACGAAGTCCACATCGATGGCGATGCGCCCGCCGAAACGGCGGAGCGAGCCTGCGGTCACATAATCGCAGTCCAGCGTATCGCGCAGCGATGGCAGCGTGATCACCGAAGGATCGATCGTGCGGCTCGAGAGATGCGAGATCACCGAGAGGAGCTGCATGCGCGAGAGCGCCCGCGTCACCTCCTGCGCGATCAGGTCGCCCAGCACCGCGTCCTGCGGCCCGTCGCCCGAGAGCACGAGGAAGGGCGTGACCACCACGATCGGCTGCACCCGCCCCGGCGGCCGCTCGCCCGGCGCGGCATCGGCCGCGCTCCGTTGCGTCCGCAGCCAGTCCTCGAAGCCGTCCTCCTTGATGTCGATACCCTCGAGGAACAGCCCGTCCCGCGGCGTGCCTTGCGCGACGACCGAGCCCGACTGCAGGCGCACACCGTCCTTCGTGACGTCGAACACCTCCGTGAACCGGTCGCCCAGCAAGGTGCGCAGCGCACTCAGCGCCTGGCGCAGGCTGGCCCGCCCGTGCTCCGGCCCCGAGCGGCCCCAAAGCATGTCCTGGATGTAGGAGCGGCTGCGGCGCGCATCGCCGCCCACGGCAAGCATAGCGATCAGGCCGCGCAGCTTCGCGCTCTTGATCTCGATCTCCGCTCCGCCGCTCCACCGCGCCTGGAACGGCCCATAGAGCGTTACTTCGAGCTGCCATTGATCGGCCATACGACCCCCGCCGGAAAACCTTAACTCGGCGTTAATATGACCACATCGTGGCGGGTGGGAAAGCGTAAGTCCCGACTTCACGGCCATTTCACGCGCAATAGACGCCAGCGTCCGACGGCTCGGCTTACCTTTATTCTCAGGGTTTGGGAATTCAGGCGTAACCGATGCCACCAAGAAGCGGAGCACCTATGCCACGCGATCTGAGCGACCTTTGCGAGAACTGGAGCGAGCTGCGCGAGCGGCTTCTCGTCGACGGTAAGCCGCCGACGGAACTGGACGAGGAGCAGCAGCAGCTGGTCCTCTGGCTGGTGATGTTGACCGACCGGATTTCCATCGATTTCGACGACGAGCATTGATCGGGCCGGGCGGGGGCATCCTTAGAAAGCGCTTGCCCTAGCCCCCCTTCGCCGCCCTAGACTTCGCGCATGCAAAAGCATGCGCCCGAACCCTCCGTTCCCGAAAGCCCTGCCGCCAAGCAGCGTGGCGTGGAGATCCGCGGGGTCTCGAAGGTGTTCGGCGCGGGGCAATCCGCCTTTCGCGCACTCGACACGGTGTCGCTCGAGATCCGGGGCAATGAGTTCTTCACCCTCCTCGGCCCCTCCGGCTGCGGGAAGACCACGCTTCTCCGCCTCATCGCGGGCTTCGAGCAGCCGACGGATGGCGAGATCCTGCTCGGCGGCGAGCCGATCGGCCATCTCGCCCCGAACCACCGCCCTGTGAACACCGTCTTCCAGTCCTACGCCCTCTTCCCGCACATGACCGTCGCGCAGAACATCGGCTTCGGGCTCGAGATGCTGAAGAAGCCGAAGGCCGAAGTGCGCGAGACCGTGCGCGAGATGCTGGCCCTCGTGCGCATGGAGCACCTCGCGGGCCGGCGGACGGACCAGATCTCCGGCGGCCAGCAGCAGCGCGTCGCCCTCGCCCGCGCCCTCGCCCCCCACCCCAAGGTGCTGCTCCTCGACGAACCGCTCTCGGCGCTCGACTACAAGCTCCGCAAGGAGATGCAGTCCGAACTGAAGCGGCTCCAGAGCGAGACCGGCATCACCTTCGTCTTCGTCACGCACGACCAGGAAGAGGCGCTCACGATGTCTGACCGCCTCGCCGTCATGAACGAGGGGCGCATCCTGCAGGTCGGCCCGCCCCGGGAGATCTACCACCACCCGCGCGAACGCTTCGTGGCGGACTTCATCGGGGACACGAATTTCCTCACCGGTCTGGTGCTCTCGGCCAGCGGCGGCAGCGCCCATCTGCGCCTCGCCTGCGGCGGCGAGGTCGCGGCCAGCGTCCCCTCCGGCGTCAACGCCGCCGGCCAAGTCACCGCCGCCATCCGGCCCGAGCATGCACGCCTGGTGGCCGAGGGCGCGGGCGACATCGCGGCAACGCTCGAAAGCCTCACCTTCTTCGGCACCGACACGCTCTGCCATTGCCGCCTGGCCGACGGCACCGGCTTCACCGCCCGCGTCCAGAACGCCGAGCCGGACGGCCAACTCACGGCCGAGGGCGCACCCATAGGCCTCCGCCTCGCGCCGGGCGCCGTGCAGGTACTGGCGGACTGATGGCGACCACCGAGCTCGACCGCCCCGAGACCGCAGCGCCCCCCGAAGCGCACCCCGAAGCGCACCCTGAGGCGCGCAACATCGAGCGCGAGGCGGCCCGGCGCCGATGGCTTCTCAACCTGCCCGCTGTCATCTGGCTCACCCTCTTCGCCGCCGGCCCCCTCCTCGTCGTGGTCCTCTACTCGTTCCTAGAGGCCGGGGCCTATGGCGGCGTCGAATGGGCGTTCTCCACCGATGGCTGGTTTAGCGTCCTCCTCACGCGGGACATCTTCGACGAGACGCTCCAGCTGCAGGACGCGCATCTCACCATCTTCTGGCGCTCCGTGCGCCTCTCGCTCATCACCACCGCGCTCTGCCTCGCGCTCGGCTTCCCCACCGCCTATTTCATCGCCACGCGGGCACCCCAGAACCGCAATCTCTGGCTCTTCCTCATCACCATCCCGTTCTGGACGAACCTTCTCATCCGCACCTTCGCCATCCTCGAATGGATCCGCGCGCAGGGCGTGGTGAACTCGGGTCTCATGGCGCTCGGCGTGGTCGAGGAGCCGATCCAGATGCTCTACACCGATTTCGCGCTCGCACTCGGCATGGCCTATGTCTACTTCCCGCTCATGGTCCTGCCGCTCTATGCGTCGATCGAGAAGCTGGACTTTCGGCTGGTCGAGGCGGCCTACGACCTCTACGCCAGCCGCCTGCAGGTGCTCCGCCGCGTGATCCTGCCGCTGGTCTCGCCCGGCATCATCGCGGGCAGCATCCTCGTCTTCATCCCCAGCCTCGGCGCCTATGTCACCCCGCGCGTCCTCGGCGGCGGCAAGAACATGATGCTCGGCAACCTGATCGAGCTGCAGTTCGGCCAGGGCCGCAACTGGCCCCTCGGCGCGGCCCTCTCCATCACGCTGCTGGCGATCGTGATGATCGCGCTCGTCTTCTACGTGCGCGCAGCCCAGAAGGGGGCGAAGGATGGCTGAGTTCTCGCCCAAGCGGCAGCGCGGCTTCGCCACCGTCGCGATCATCTGCTTCATCCTGCTCTACGCGCCCATCGTCACGCTGGTGCTCTACTCCTTCAACGCAGGCTCCAACCTCGCGCTGTGGGAGGGGTTCAGCTTCCGCTGGTACGTGGCGGCCTGGGAGAACGAGAAGGTGCAGGAGGCCGCCATCCGCTCCCTTGTGGTCGCCTTCTGGGCGGCCCTCCTCGGCACGGTGCTCGCCACCCTCGCCGCCCTCGGCACCACGCGCACCCCGCGCTACCGGGGCCGCACCGCGGTCTATGCCCTCATCAACCAGCCGCTGATGGTGCCGGAGATCGTGACGGGCGTGGCGCTCCTGATCGTCTTCGCCATCGTGAAGGAGGCGACGGGCCATCACGGCCTCTTCTACCTGATCGCAGCCCACACCGCCTTCTGCATCCCCTTCGCCTATCTCCCCATCCGCGCGCGGCTCGAGGGGATGGACAACGCGCTCGAGATGGCAGCGGCGGACCTCTACGCCACGCCCTGGCAAACATTCCGGCGCGTGACCCTGCCCCTCATGGCCCCTGGCATCGTGGCGGGCGCGATGCTCGCTTTCGTGATCAGCCTCGACACGGTGGTGATCACCGAATTCGTCAAATCCGCCGGCCAGGACACGCTCCCCACCTACATGCTCGGCCAACTCCGCCGCGTGGTAACCCCCGAGATCAACGCAATCAGCACCGTCCTCCTCGCCATCTCAATCCTGATCGTCTCGGTATTCTTCCTCGTAACCCGAAAACCCCGATAAACGAGCCCCAAGCCCGATCAAACCCAACCGCCGCTTAGCGGACAAAGCTGCCGTCGAAGTTGACCATGTAGTCACCGGCGGTCTCCAATCGTTCTCAATTCAATGTGTGGAGGGGCGGCGCAAGCGACATCAATGATATGGTCTGTACAGACAACCGCAAAGTGCAAAATTGGCTCATCTTGTAGTTTCTGTGCAAATGTAGAGCCTTGGATGAACTCCAGAAACTTAGATTCTGAGTATGCGCGCAGATTTTTTGAATATTCTTCTTCGGGTTCCGCGCAAACATAACTTTCGTTTCTGACCGAAAACCCTACATAATTTTGGAAGGTTATTGTGAATTCTCTGAAAGACGGTTCGCTTTTTATGGCGTGAGCAGACTTCAATAATTGGTCAAGTTTGACATTACCCGTTTTGACCGGGGTGAGTTCCTTCTCTGCTCGTGCCTCATGCACGATAACCCGCAAATCTAGGAAATCTGGAGCTTCCTCATAGCTGACAAGAAAAAGGTATGGACACGAGTTTAGCGCGGCAAAACTGTCTTCAATCGTCATTCAAACTCTCCCTCGGCCAATCAAAAAGGCCGTGTACGAGCATTGCGCAGCCACGGCAACAAGGGGCTCGTTCCAGTCATGTTCCGCAGCGCCGCATCCGCCACGGATCGGATCGGCGTCGGTGACGCGGGCGGCCCTCTCCGGACCTTCGTCGGGTTCGCCGATGCTGCGACGCGGTCCCCGGGACCCGCCATTCGCTGCACGTGCGCGCTCACCTGCCGGCAGGTCGGTTGGGGTGCGGACCATGCCGCAATCGTGGTTTTGGCCGCTTCCTGCTCCGCTGCCGCCATTCGCGGCAGGGACGGGTCGCGATCGCTTGCCGTCAACGAGGGATGTGTCAGAGTTCAGAGGTTGGCGGGGACCAAGGATCAGGGCGACCCTCGCTCGAGGCAGCCGGCAGGCACCGCATCAGCGGCTGGATCACGGATCATGGACAGAAGGCTCTCTGCGATCATGTTTGCGGACGTCGTCGGGTTCAGCCGCATGATGTCCTCCGACGAGGCGGGCACCCTCGCACGCTTGAAGAGGTTCCGGCGCGAGACCTTTGAGCCGGCGGTGGTCGCGGGTGGCGGTCGGATCGTCAAGCTGATGGGTGACGGTGCGCTCGCCGAATTCAGGAGCATCACCGAGGCGCTTCTCGCGGCGACAGCGATCCAGGAGGGTACGCCGCAGGCAGCCGACCAGCCGGACGCCTCCGAACCGATCCAGCTCCGGATCGGCATCCATGTCGGTGACGTCATAGTGGACGGGAGAGACATCTACGGCGACGGCGTGAACGTTGCCGCGCGGCTAGAGGGCCTCGCGCCCCCGGGCGGCATCGTCGTCTCCGCCACGGCGCTCGAGCACGTCACCACGAGGCTTGGTCTCGAGGTTGAGGATCTCGGCCCGCAGGAGCTGAAGAACATCCGACGGCCGATCCGGGCCTGCCGCGTGAGCCTTGCCTCCGGCAAACCGGCCGACACGGGCACTCTCGACCGGGACGCACCCCGGTCCACCCGGCGACCCTTCATCGCCGTGCTACCCTTCGCCAACCTGAGCGGCGACGCATCCCAGAACTACTTCGTCGACGGTCTCTCTGAGGACCTGATCGACGCGCTCTCGTGCTGGCGGTCCTTCGCCGTGATTGCCCGGAACTCCTCCTTCGCCTTCCGCGGGCGCGACCTCGACATGCGGGCGCTCGGAGCCGCCCTCCAGGCGCGCTATGTGCTGGCGGGCAGCCTGCGCCGCTCAGGGGACCGTATCCGCGTGGCGGCGCGGCTGACCGATGCAGAGGAGAACAGGCAGGTCTGGTCCGGGCAGTTCGACCGCGATCTCGACGACCTCTTCGCCATCCAGGACGACATCAGCCGGCGCATCGCCGCCACCGTCGCGCCAGAACTCGAGCATGCCGAAAACCTCAAGTCGCGGCGGGAGCGGCGAGACCTGACGGCGTGGGATTGCTATGTTCGCGGTCTGCACGCCTTCAACCTTGAGACCTGCGAGGGCTACGCCGATGCACGAGGCGAGTTCGAGAAGGCCGTGGAGCGCGACCCGGAGTTCGTAGATGCCTGGGCACGGCTCGCATGGACGCATCTGCGCGCCATGTCCGAAGGATGCACCGACGACCGGGAGGCGGCGATCGAAAAGAGCCTTCATCTGGTGCGACACGCGCTCGAGATCGACGACGCGTCAGCCGTGGCGCATCTTTGCCTCGGCACGGCCTATGTCTGGTCGGGCATGCTCGAGGAAGGGCTCGCCGAGGCGGAACGCGCGTTGGAACTGAATCCGAACTACGCCCACGCGGCGATGGCGGTCGGCAACCGCATGGATCTCGTCGGACGCAGCCTCGAGGGGATCGAGCACATGCAGATGGGCTTGCAGCTGAACCCGCGCGATCCGCAGCATCGATGGACCTACATGATCTATCTCTCACGTGCGCATCTTTCGATCGGCCGCCTGGAAGCGGCGCTGGACTGGGTGCGGGAGGCGGTCGCTCTCCGACCCGATCATCCAGATGTCCACTTCCGCCACGCGATTTGTCTCGCCCATCTGGACCGTGCCGACGAGGCCCGCGAGGCCCTTCGGAAATGCGAGGCATGTCGCTCCGGATTCCTGCGAACACGCCGGGACTGGCGTCCCTACCGCGACGAGGGCCGGAACAACCAGATCTTCCTCGGCCTCCGAACTCACGGTCTGCTGGCGGCCGCCGACCGCATCGACTGAACGCAGATAAAGTGGTCGCGCCTCCTCGCGCGAGCACCTGACAGAAGGCACGGCGTCGATACGGTAAGGACTTCAATTGAAGACGGGTGGGAGTCCGTGGTGCGGACCAAACATTCATTCTTCGATTGGCAGCTCTCGGGCGGTTTGGAAACGGCGCGTTCGGGGTCACCGCTGAGCCTCTCTGCCAACTTGAGATCCCGTTCCGGCAGGCTCTGGCTGAGGCGAGCCGCGAGCCGGTCATGACGGTTGTCATGATCCGCACCCACTCAGCTTTGGACTATCGCCAACCCCCGCTGATCCAAAACCGCGGAGTTGCAAACAGACGTGATTCACTGCTTCAATGTCAAGATAGGCAATATCTTTAAAATAATCATGAAGGCATAGGGCGCTTTACTTGAGGCCCACCCCTTACTGTCTGGTGATCGTACATAGTCGATGAAATATTGATGAGGGCTTTGAAGAAAAATAACGTCTATCGGAAAAAATCTTCACAGTTCACAAGATTGCTCATACATACGATCCGCCGCCAGTCACTCTCTTGTCTGAAAAAAATCGTTCATGATCCAGCTTTTCTCAATGTATCCTTCGAGTGGGCCGTAGAAGCGAAAGACCACGAAGAAGCCTTTCTCCGGGTGCGTGCGGATCCAGTTGTTCTCCATGCCCTCCACGGGTTCAGGACCGAAATGGATATCGACCGAGCCGTCATCCTTCACCACAGGATCGCCGAGGCTTCCCAC
This sequence comes from Pseudomonadota bacterium, assembly GCA_038528605.1. Lineage (GTDB taxonomy): Bacteria > Pseudomonadota > Alphaproteobacteria > Rhodobacterales > Rhodobacteraceae > Thermohalobaculum. The sequence continues at coordinate 3,867 of JBCBEP010000021.1, read as the reverse complement.
GGTGATCGGCCCGTCACTGTCGAGCAGCGCGCGCGTGGCCGGGTCATAGGCCGTCACGGCCCAGAAACGCTTGACCGGGGGATTTGGCGGCACGGTCAGCGTGTAGGTGGCGGCCCCGTCGAGCGGAGCGCCACTCCCGTCGCGCGCGGCTGTTAGATAGGCGGTGCCGACGCCCGGTGTTTTCGAGAGCAGGTTGGGCGAGACAACGATGGCCTGATAATGCCAGAGCGTTCGGGCATCGATGTCGCTGCGCCCGTCGACCACGAATTCCGTATTGCGGACGAACATCTTCTCCCACTGGCGCTCCGGCCAGTATCTGATCTCGGGTTCGCGCGACGCGTAAAGGATGGCGCGCGACATCGCCACGCCTTGCTTGGCGCCCTGATCGAGGATGGCGCGCATGCGGTCGTCCGGTGCGAACGGGCTGCCCTTGATGATACCGAGCGCGGCGAGCCGGCCGAGCTGCTCGGGATCAAAGAGAGAGGCCGGCTCATGCTGGATGATCTCATGCAGCATTTCGAAGTAACCGACGTTCTCAGGCGGCAACGGGTTCATGCCGATCTGGCTGGCATTGATAACGGCGCCGTCGCGAGGCCCGCTCTCCAGAGGATAGACCTTCAGACGGTCGCCGAACCATGTCAGCGCCTGGTCGCCGGTACCGACATCGCCAAAGCCGCGCATCATTGCCCAAATACGATAGCCGGGCGCCTCGAAGACAAAGTATCCCTCGGGCGCTTCGCCCTCGTGATCTGGTGGCAGGAAGAGATACTTGCCGCCCTCGCCCTTGTCTGGCCCCGTCGCACCGAAATCCGTGAGATACCGGAAGGCTGCGTCGTTCGCCGTGCCGTACATGCCCGGCGGGATCTCGACGACCGTCGGCCCATCGATCTTGAGATCGATCGAGGCGAAGGCGTAGATCGTGGAGTTGTTGCCCGTCAGGTAGGGCTGCTGCGGGGTCATGAATTCCGCCGTGACGCCGATGTCGGACGACGTCTCAAATCCGAGATCCCGGATCTGGGACTTCACGATCGCATAGAGCGACACATGGGGTAGGAAGTCCATGTAGGCCTGCGTGGCGCGCTGCAGGTCGATCTCGTCATAAAGCAGGCGCGCGGTCTCGGGCGTCGGCACGCCACCGCCCGTGAATGACAGGGTACCGAACTTGGTTTCGATCCGCTCCGGCGCGGGTTCGAAGCTAGAGGCGTCCTGCTTCTCTCCAGGGGTCTCGAACAAGTTCACCACAGGATCATCGGCGAATGCAGCGCTGGCGTTGAGAACGAAAAGACCGCTCAGGATCGTGCGAAGCATGGTTTCCTCCTCGCGAGAGCTTTTCCGGCGCCGTTACTGCGCGCCATCCGCGACGATCTCCGCGTCGCCCGGCCGCCAGGTCTTGTCGAACCAGGGCTGCAGCGGGCCGTAGAGACGGAAGAGCATGTTCCAGCCCTTCCCCGGGATCGTCTGGACCCAGTTGTCCTCCATCCCTTCTGGCGCCACAGGGCCGAAGAAGATGTCGTAGGTGCCGTCGTCGTTCTGCTGCACCTTACCCTTGGCGCTCGAGACGCTCGGGAACTGCTGATCGGTCTGGATCATCGAGCGGGTCTGGTTGTCGTAGACCACGAAGGACCAGAAGTTCTTGGCCGGCACATCCTTCGGCAGGGTAACCTTGTAGGTCTTCGAGCCGTCGAGCGGATCACCGTTCTGGTCGAGGTAGAGCATCGCGTATTGCGAGCCTGCGCCCACGGGTGCCTGGGTCATCGCGGGGGTGATGCCTGTCGCGTAGAAGTGGAACATTGCGCGGGCATCCAGGATCCGCGCCCCGTTCTCGTCGTTGAAGAGATAGCTGCCGCCGACGAAGGGCGTCGCCCAGTAGCTCTCTCCCGGATAGTAATAGAACCGGCCCTCGCGGGGGCGCGCGGCGAGGGACCGCACGGCGGCGGCACCGATCGCCGCAGCGTCGGTCAGGATCGCCTTCATCCGGTCATCGGGCGCGAAGTCCTTCCCCTTCTCGATCCCGATCGAGGCCAGGAGGCCCAGCATCTCAGGCCCGAGCGGGGCACCAGGTTCGGACTGGACGACCGCGTCAATCTCTTCCCAATAGCGGAAGTCCATGGTGTGGATCGTGTTGAACGGCACGCCCGAAACATCGACGAAGGTCATCTCCGGGGCGCTGTCCTTCTCCCCGAGCGGGTAGATGCGAAACCCGGTCACGGTCTCCTCGACGGCGGGGGCCGGATCCCCGTCCTTAAGGAAGCCGCGCCAAAGGATCCAGTTTCCGTAGGTGCCCGACCGGGCCGGGGTGTAGCCGTCGGGAATGTCGCCGTCATAGCCGGGCGGGAGCAGAAGATACTTGCCGCCCTCGCCCTTGTCCGGGCCGGCATTGCCAAAATCGGCGACGTAGTGGAACCAGGCGTCATCAATAATGCCGAGCACGTTGGGCGGGGTTTCGACGACCAGAGGCCCGGTATCGCGGGTATCGGCCCACATGAAGAAATAGACCGACGATGTGTTGGGCGTCAGGAACAATGCTTTCGAGTCCATCAGTTCCTTGAAGCTGAGCACGGTGTAGTTCGCCGGCCCGAACCCGAGCATGCCCTCGCGCATTCCGTGCATCGACGCGATTTGGATCGTGTTGAGATAGGCCGTGACCGCGCGAGACCGATCCAGCGCGTCATAGGCGAGCGCGGCCGTCGCTTCGTCGGGCACGCCATCCTTGAAGCGCAGCGTCCCGATGGAACTCTCGACGCTGTCCGGCGCAGCGATGCCGGCCGGGACATCAGTGGTCATCTTCATCTTGGGCGTTTGCGCAGCCCCATGAAACGGGATGAGCGCTGCAACCAGGGCCGCGGCCGGGAGGGCATGAAATCGCATTGAAAGGGGCTCCTTCAGTTCCGCGAAGAGGGTGGGGAGGTTGGCACCGCCGCCTCACTCTACCAGTTCAATCTCACCGGGGCGCCATGTCTGCTCGATCCAGGCCTCTTCGGGGCCATACATGCGCAGAATTGCAAACCAGCTCTTGCCGGGAATCGTCTGAAGCCAGTTGCCCTCTTGTCCGTCCGGCGCTGCGGGGGCGAAGAAGATGTCGACGGAGCCGTCGTCATTTGCTGCGAGCCCGTCAGTGGCGCTCCCAAGGGTTGGGAAGGGCTGATCGGTCTGGATCTGCGACCGGGTCTGCGTGTCGTAGAGCGTAACTGCCCAGAAATCCTTGGCAGGCGGGTCGGCGGGAATGGTCAGCTTGTAGGTTTTCGACCCGTCCAGGGTCGTCGCCCCGCGCGCCAGCCCGATGATGCCGTAGTCTGATCCAATGCCGGGCCGTGTGACGGCCATGGCAGGGGTCACGACGATGGCGTTGTAGTGAAACCAGAGCTGGGCATCGAAGGCCGCGGCCGCATCGGCGCCAAAGCTCGTATCCTTGCCTGCATAGCCCATGACCCACTCGCTGCGATCATCATAGACGCGCTGACGCGGATCGCGGGGGAACACGGTGTTGGCACGGGCGTAAGCGTTGCCGATGGCCACAGCATCAGCGAGGATCTCGCGCATGCGCTCATCCGGAGCAAAGTTCTGCCCCTTCGCGATGCCGATTGAGGCGAAGATGCCAAGGCGGTCCGAGGAGACGATGTCCGCCGGTTCTGACTGGATCACGTCGTCCAGCATCTCATAGAAGCTGAAATCGTTGGGGGGGATCGTGTTGTAGCCAGCCAATTCGCTCATGCTTGTGAACTCGGCAGCCGGTGGACTGTCGGCCTTTGCGAGCGGATAGGCGTTCAACGTTCCTTCGATGTTTTGAACCGCGGTGCCGAGCCCGTCCTTCACAAAGCCGCGCATGAACATCCAGACGGTGTTGGTATGCGACTGAACGGTGAAGTA
>JBCBEP010000020.1:0-37708 GCA_038528605.1 Pseudomonadota bacterium | reverse complement strand
AAACAGGCCAAACAACCCACATATCCCTTCAATAACAACAACTTGTCAAAGAGCGGAGACAAAACCGCCCGAGGCCAGTATTTCATGGCTCCCAGCCGGTGCTGTCTGATTGCCGACCAGCATTGCGCCGCCGACCCGCGGATATATGGCGGATCAGCCCGCAACCGTCAACACCCAAATTCATCGTCGTGTCATTTTTCTCCGGAAGGCTCCTCTCGCCCGGTTCGAGTAGCCGCCACCCCCCCGCGCTCGAGCAGCTTGATGATCCGCAGGGTGCGGGCGAAGGCGACCACCAGGGCGAAAGCGAAGCCCTTCCAGCCGCCGGTGATGTGGCGCCTGATGATCCACACCTTCAGGAACACGAGCGGCATCTCGAAGGGGAGCCTCAGGAGAAGCCAGAGGCGCGCACGGGGCCGCGCGGCCGCCGCCACATAGCTCGTGTAGCGGTTCTCCTTATCGACCAGCGCCGCCCAGTCGAGAAAGGGAATGTGATGGACCGGCGCAGCAAGTTGGCCCTCCACCTCGCCCGCACCAAGCACCACCCTGTCGAACAGGGGATGCTCGCGATACGCCGCGCGCCCCCGGTCATAGAGACGGACGACGTTGTAATCGTTGGCGAGCGGTCGGGGTGCGGCGTCCCCGGGATAGAGGTTGAGGATCCGCAGCCGATAGCCCGCAGCGGGCGGCGCCCCCCCATGCTTCTCGAAAAGGGCGCGGAGTTCACGGGCGAGCGCCGGCGTCACCACCTCGTCGGCGTCGAGGTTGAGGATCCAGTCATGCCGCGCCGCACGCTCGGCCCGCGCCTTCTGGGGACCGTAGCCAGGCCAGTCGGTATGGATGACACGGGCGCCCGCGGTCTCCGCCAGCACGGGCGTCTCGTCCGTCGACCCGCTATCGAGCACCAGGACCTCATCTGCGAAAGCCAGCGCCGCGAGCACCCGTGGCAGCCGTGCCGCCTCGTTCTTGGCGATGATCGTGACGCTAAGGGGCAGCCGTTGACCCTTCTGAAGGTCCGCCTCCTGCCTCTGCCGCGCTGCTGTGCTCGCCTCCGCCATGGTGACGGCATAGGCGGCGGGGGCGGCGGGCGGAAGCCCCTTGCGCGGCAGCGGCCATCGGTCAGAGTGCCAGCGAAGCGGGGCGACGGGGGAGGACGGGACCATGGCGCAGATCGAGGCGGTGCTCTTCGACAAGGACGGGACGCTGTTCGATTTCGCAGGCACCTGGCGGCAGGTGACCATCGAAATCATCGAGGCCCTCGCACCCGATCGTGCGACCGCCGAGGAGATGGCCCGGCTGGGTGGTTTCGACCTTGCGAGCGGCACGTATGCTCCGGGCTCGATCATCGTAGCGGGTTCAGCGGACGATCTCGCGGCGCTCTGGTCCCCGCTCCGGCCCGATCTCGGGGCCGAGGGGCTGGCCGGCGAGATCGAGCGCATGTCGCTCGAAGCGGCGGCCAACCCGAACATCCTGGCGCCAGCGGTGCCCGACCTCGGCGCCCTGCTCGGCGGGCTCTCGGCGCGCGGGCTCGCGCTCGGGGTGGCGACGAATGACAGCGCGGCCGGAGCAGAGCGCCAACTCGCCGCCGCCGGGGTGCTCGGCGCCTTCGGGTTCATCGCCGGGTACGACAGCGTGAAGCGTCCGAAGCCTGCGCCGGACATGATCCTCGCCTTCGCGGAAGCGCATGACATCGCGCCCTCGGCCCTCGCCATGGTCGGAGACAGCACGCATGACCTTTCGGCGGCGCGTGCCGCGGGTGCCGGCCTCGCCATCGGGGTGCTGACGGGCCCCGCGGGAGAGGCGGATCTCGCGCCTTTCGCGGACCATATCCTGCCCACCATCGGCGGGCTGCCCGTGCTCTTCGACCGGTTGATGCCCGACTGACCGGTGCGTCTTCCGCGCCCGACACACCCCTTTTGCGACAGAGCCTGACGCATACCGCCTAGCACCCCACCCCCTCCCGCCGCAGTCTTGGACTGACGAGCGACCGACGGAGGATTGCGCATGACCGGCATGACCGGGATGGAGGGGCTCGCAGAGGCGACCGGGTCCGAGGACGAGACGGCTTCTACGGCGCGACCCGCCAGGCGGCGCGCCGCCAACCGGCGTGCGCAGCAGGATGGGCCCGCCGCGCCGGCGATCCAGCAGCGCCCCCATGCCATCCTGCCGTTGCTCGACCGGCCTACCGAGCCGCTCGACACCGAACAGGTGGCCGCCGTCGACGACGCCGCGATGCGCGTGCTCGAGGACGTGGGTATCGAGTTCCTGCATGAGGATGCGCTGGCGCATCTGCGTGCCGCGGGATGCACGGTGGAAGACGGCGGGACCAATGTGCGCATGGATCGGGGCTTCGTGCGCGAGATGGTGGCGCGCGCGCCGGCCGAGTTCACGATCACGCCGCGCAATCCGGCGCACGCCGTTCCCGTCGGTGGGCGCTACCAGGCCTATGTGAACGTGTCTTCACCGCCGAATTGCATGGACCTCGACCGCGGGCGCCGGCCGGGCACGCAGGAGAGCTTCCGCGACCTCCTCAAGCTCTCGCAGTACTTCAACTGCATCCACATCCTGGGCGGCTACCCGGTCGAGCCCGTCGATATCCATGCCAGCGTCCGCCACCTCCACTGCGTGCGAGACAAGTTGATGCTGACCGACAAGGTGATGCACGGCTACGCGCTCGGCACGGAGCGGATCGAGGATGCCATGGAGATGGTGCGCCTCGCCTACGGTCTCAGCCATGAGGAGTTCGAGGCGAGCCCGAGGATGTATACCAACATCAACTCCTCCTCGCCGCTGAAGCATGACTGGCCGATGCTCGACGGGGCGATGCGGCTCGCGAAGCGCGGGCAGCCGGTGATCATCACACCCTTTACGCTGGCCGGCGCCATGGCCCCGGTGACCATTGCGGGCGCGGTGGTGCAGCAGACGGCGGAATGCCTCGCCGCCGTGGCGCTCCTGGAATGGATCGCGCCCGGGGCGCCCTGCGTCATGGGCACCTTCACCAACAACACGGATATGCGCTCGGGCGCGCCGGCATTCGGCACGCCTGAATATGTGCGGGCGACGCAGATGTCCGGCCAGATGGCGCGGTTCTACGGGCTGCCGATGCGCGCCTCCAACGCCTGCGCGGCGAACGTCGCCGATGGGCAGGCGGTGTGGGAGAGCATGAATTCGCTCTGGGCGTGCCAAACCGCGGGCGCCAACATCGTCTATCATGCGGCCGGATGGCTGGAGGGCGGGCTCTGCGCCTCCTACGAGAAATTCGTGATGGACTGCGAGGTGCTCCAGCAGTTCCAGGCGATGCAGGAGCCCATCGACACGTCGCCCGACGCGCTCGCGGTCGATGCCATCGCCGAGGTCGGCCCGAACGGGCATTTCTTCGGGGCGGCGCATACGCAGGCCCGGTACAAGGATGCCTTCTACGGGCCCTTCCTTTCGGACTGGCGGAACTACGAAGCCTGGGAGGCGGCCGGGGCGGTCCATACGCCCGAGCGGGCAAACGCGCTCTGGAAGAAGATCCTTGCCGAGTTCGAGCCGCCGGCGCTGGAGCCCGACCGGGCGGAGGCGCTCAACGCCTTCGTCGAACGCCGCATCGCCGAAGGGGGCGCGCCGACGGATTTCTGACCCGCGTCACTCTTCCCGTGTGGGCAAGGATCAAGTCTCCTCTTCGCGCTGTCCGCATGGCTCTGGCTCGCCTAGCTTCGAGCCTGAAGGACGCTGAAGAGGAGACGTGCCATGAGCTGGAACCCTGCGCTCGACCCGCATTGCCCGACCGGAGACGAGGTCGACCGGATCGAAACCGTTATCGTGCCGCGCGCGCGCGATATCGGGGCGTTCGAGGTGAGGCGGGCCCTTCCGTCCTCGGCACGGCAGATGGTCGGCCCCTTCATCTTCTTCGACCAGATGGGCCCGGTGGAGTTCCTGACCGATGAGGGCATGGATGTGCGGCCGCACCCGCATATCGGGCTCGCGACGGTGACCTACCTCTTCCAGGGCGCGATCCATCATCGGGACAGTCTCGGCACGTCGATGGAGATCACGCCGGGGGCGGTAAACTGGATGATCGCGGGGCGCGGCATTACGCATTCGGAGCGGACCGGTACGGCCGAGCGGGCCAAGCCCCAGGCGCCGCTCTTCGGCATCCAGACCTGGGTGGCGCTGCCGGATGCGCACGAGGAGACCGATCCAGGCTTCGAGAACCAGCCCGCCGCGGCGCTGCCGGAGATCGAGGGCGAGGGCAAGAAGGTAAAGCTCATCCTTGGCACCGCTTACGGAGAGAAAGCCCCGGTCAAGACTTTCTCGGAGATGTTCTATGCGGATGCGGCGCTCGACGCGGGCGCGGTACTGCCGCTGCCCGACGACCACGAGGACCGCGCGGTCTATGTGATTTCAGGTGTCGTCGAGGTGGCCGGCGAGGTTTACGAGGCCGGCCGCATGCTGGTGTTCCGCCCAGGAGACAAGGTGGCGGTGAAGGCGCGGGAGGCGGCGCGGCTCATGCTGCTCGGTGGGGAGACGCTGGGGGGGCCGCGGCATATCTGGTGGAATTTCGTGGCGAGCTCGAAGGAGAAGATCGAGGCCGCGAAGGAGGCTTGGCGGGCCGGAGATTGGGAGCATGGCCGCTTCCATCTCCCGCCCGACGATCACGACGAGCATATCCCGCTGCCGGATCGCTGAGCGGCCCCGCGCTCAAGCCTCTGTTTTCAAATAGAAACTGCATTGCTGCCGGCCGAGCCGGTGGCAACGCGGCAACTTTGGCATCCGTGCGGTGCAACCTTGCGCCGCGCAACACTCAGGCAGCGTGAGGCATGGTCTGCGCGTCGGCTACCGGTTCAAATCCGGTATCCGGGGTACCGGACGTGGCCGCTGCGGCATCCTCACCGGCCCCTGCGAGCTTGAAACGGGCGAGCATCTGGCGCATCGCGTCAGAACGCTCGGCCAGATCATCGGCCATGCGGGCCGCTTCTTCGACCGCGGCACCGCTTTCGCCGATCGCGGTGTCGAGCTCTCGGATCGCGATGTTGATCTGGTCGGTCCCCGTACTTTGCTCGCTGGTCGCCGCCGAGATCTCCTGCACGAGATCGGCCGTCCGTTGGATCTCCGGCACGAGGGTATCGAGAAGGCGCCCGGCCTCCGTCGAAACCGTGACGGTCTCGGCCGACAGCGCACCGATCTCGTTGGCCGCCTGCTCGCTCCGCTCCGCGAGCTTGCGCACCTCGGAGGCGACGACGGCGAAGCCGCGCCCCTGCTCGCCCGCCCGCGCGGCCTCCACCGCCGCGTTGAGCGCCAGCAGGTCGGTCTGCCGCGCGATCTCCTGGATGATCGTGATCTTCTCCGCGATCGTGCGCATCACGGTAACGGCACGGCCCACCGCCTCGCTAGAATTCCGCGCATGCTCGGCGGACTGGCTGGCGATCTTCTCGGTCTGCGCAGAGTTCTCGGCACTCTGGCGCACATTGGCGGTCATCTGCTCAACGGCCGCCGAGGCGGACTGGGCGGAGGCCGACTGGCGTGAGGCGCCGCTGCTCATGGTATCCGCCGCCTCGTTGAGCTCGCGGCTTGTCGCCGCGACGTTTTCTGCGTGAGCGCTGGTCTCGCCCACGATGCGGTTGAGTGCGCCGAGCATGCGGGAGAACGCCCCGCCCAGACGGTCGCTGCCCGAGCGTGCTGCGAGCTTCACCGTGAGGTCCCCATCCGCTATCCGCTCGGCGGCATCGGCGCAGGCTGCGGTGGTGACGGCGAGCCCCTTCATGGCCCTGAGCGCCGATCCGATCTCATCCCGACGCGCGATGGCAGCGGTATCGAACGTCGCCCCGTCCTCCGCCGCGCGCGCCGCCGCCGCAAGGTCACGCAAGGGGCGAAAGAGGAGCCGCGAGAGCGCGAGCATCGCAAGCGCGATCACCAGCGTACCGGTGACGAGGGCCGCCAGCCCCTGCCCCTGCAACGCCGATATGACAACATCGCGCGCGCCTTCAGGGTCCCGCAATGTGGCGATGGCGCCAACGGTTGTCGGCGGACTGCCGAAGGTTACCCGATTGAGCAGCCGGCCGTTCTTGATGATCACCGCGTCATCGGTGGCGAGGAATGCCGTCACCTCGTCGGCCGTGAAGGGTTGCGGCGGCTCGGCGCTTTTCGCCCGGTAGGGCATCAGCAGCTCGCCGGCCGCGTTGTAGGCTCCTATCGCTTCGATCTTGTTCGTGCGCTCGAGCACCGCCTGGGCCGAGGCCTCCAGCGGCTCCAGCCGCCCGAAGCGTAGCGCCCCGCCGGCGTTCTCGGCGAGAAGCTGGCCCACCACGCCGACCTTGTCGTCGATCTGCTGGTCCCCCATGGCACGCAGCGTGCCAAAGCCCACCGCCATGCCTACCCCCACGGTCAACAACACCGCGGCGGAAACCACGACGGCAACCTTCACCGGCAGGCTCAGGAGCGACCGCCGGTCGCTTGACCCCTCGGCCTCACTCATGCCGTCGCGCATCTCTCACCTCACTGCAGCAGTTCGACGTTCACGCCGAAGGTGGCGGCGCCGATCGGATCACCGGTTTCGGGATCGATCACCGTGACGCTGACCTGGCTCTGGAAAGATTGGGTGGAGTCGTCGAGCTCGACCTCGCCGAAATGCGGATCGGTCGCGCCGGCGGCGTAGGTGGCCTGCCATTTCGCCTCGTCCCCCTGCCAGTAGTCCGACGTCACGTCACTGGCGGCGACGTTCAGGCCCACGGCATCCATCACGAAAACCTCGGTAAAGATGCCGCCGGATGCTTCGCGGATGGCCCTCAGCCGCTCTGCCGCTGGGCCGCTGAGCACCGGCTCGATCAGCGGTTGGCTGGCAGCGCCAACCTGCGCCCGCCAGTCCTTGTCCATCGCCTCGATCTCCGCCTGGCTGAGGCCGGCGTTACGGGCATTCTGGGCGCGCAGGGCTTCGAGCAGCGCGGCGTCGGACAGAACGGGCGCGATATCGCTCGCGACCAGCGCCTCGAGCTGCGGGGCAAATTCGTTGGCCGAAGCGGACCCGGTGTGGAGCCCGGGCGCCGCAAGCACGGGCAGCAGGGCCGCGGCGGCGACGAGACGGCTTGGTTTGCGCATCGGATGACCTCCCAACTAGCACGCGCCGATCTCCTCCGGCGCAGCGCAATGGTGGCGCAGCGAAATTGATGCGCGGTGAAGAAGGCGTTCGCGAGGGGTTAAGCCGCGGCGTCGAGCACAGCGGCCATGGCGCGCGCCAGCCGTTCGGGGGGCCAGGCGGGCCCGGGCGGGGGCACATGCAGGAAGAGCACCTGAGGAACCGGGAGCCCGAGCGCATGCCAGAGCGTGGTATCGCACACATACCGTCCGGCATCGGCCGAGTAGCGAACCGGAAAGCCCTGCGCTGCGAGGGCTGCGTGGGCGGCGGCGAGGGGCCAGCGGGTGCGGCGCACACCCTGCATCGTGGGCGCGAGCGGGCCCGGGCGGCCATAGCGTTCGAGCCGGAGCGAGGCGCCCGGCGCGAGGCCCGTGAGCAGGAGCCGCGCGGGCCGGCGGGCGCGCACGAGGTCGGTGATCCGGGCCGCCGCCGCCTGGTGGTCGACCGGCAGACAGGCGGTTGCGAGCGCGGGCCGGCGCCTGGCGAGGGCGGCCACCCCCTCGGCGCTCGAGTTCATACTCCAGCGGCCGAAAGGCGCGAAGCCCGTGACCAGAACCCTGCTGTCGGATACCCCGGTCATCGCCGTTCAGGGAAGGCTGCCCGGCGTGGCGGGGCGGAGCTGCAGGGCGGGGTCGGCCGCCGCGACGTCCCTCAAGAGCGAGAGGAAGGCTGCGGCGTACCGCGCCAACAGCGCCTCGCCCAGCGCCGCCGTGCCGGCCCGCGCATCCCCCGCCGTGCCCGCCGGGTGCAGGTCCTGCGCCATCCAGCCGGTGGCGACGGCGCCGTGGGCGCGGAGGCGCTCGAACCGGGCGGCGTTCTCGAGTTCGACGGTACGGAAATCCTCCGCCCGGCCCCTATCCACGAGGTCGGGCCGGATCGCCAGCATCATCCCCGTCTCCGCCGCGCCGCCATGAATACCGTAGGCGCCCTCGCCCTCGGGCAGCAGATCCGCCGTCTCCACTCCGCTGCCCCAGGCGCAGGTCACGCAGAGGAGGTCATGCGCGATCCGCAGCTCCCGCGCCACGATCCCCATGGGAGCGACATTGCCACCATGCGAGGTGACGATGACGAGCTTGCGCACTCCGGCGCGCGCCACCGATGCGCCGATCTCGAGCCAGGCGCGAATCGCCGTCTCCCACCCCAGCGTCAGCGTGCCGCGAAATGCTAGATGCTCGTCCGACTTGCAGACCTGCTGGACCGGCAGAAAGGTCGCCGGCGGGGGCGCATCATCCGCCTCCAGCAGCGCCACGACGCGGGCGACCATCGCTTCGGCGATGAAGCTGTCCACACCGACGGGCAGGTGCGGGCCATGCTGCTCGATGGCGGCGATCGGGAGGACGGCAATCCAGTCCCCCGTCTGCCCGAAGGCCCGGGCGGGCATGTCCCGCCAATAGGGCGCGGGCCGGCTCACGGCGCCCCCGCCGGCGCGGCGGCGAGGCATTCGATCTCCACATGGAACTCCGGCCTCGCGAACCCCGAGACGATCATCAGCGTCGAGGCGGGCGGCGGGCTCACACCCTCGAAGAACGCGTTGCGCGCGGCCATGTAGCCCGCCAGATGCTCCCGCGCGGTAACATAGGCGTTGAGCCTGACGATCGCGCGCCGGTCGAGCCCGTCCTCGGCCAGGATCGCCTCGAGGTTTTCGAGCGCAATGCGCGCCTGGGCCTGCGCGCTCCCCGGCACATCGCCCGACGCGGTGATGCCGAGCTGGCCCGAACAGGCGATCAGCCGATGCCCCGCCGGCACGGCAATCCCGTGGCTGTAGCCGGAGAAGGGCGGGTGGATCGTGCCAGGGGACAGGGCGCGCATGGACTCTCCTTACTTCACTGCAGCGAGGCGGGCTTCGACCTTGTCGAGAAAGCGCTCGCGCGCCTCGTGCCCCACGCTATCCATCTCGTGCAGCCCCAGCCAGAAGGTGCGCGCCTTCGGGTTGCAGATCGCGCGCACGCCGGTGAGGAGGATGCGCCGGCCAGGCGCCATCATCGGAAAGGTCCACCACCACCAGGGCGCGCCGAGGGTCGAGACCGCGCCCACCACCCGGATGTTCTTGAGGCCGCCGCGGATCGGCGCGTTCGGCTCGGGCATCTCGAAGGCGACGCCGGGCACGAAGACCCGGTCGAGCCAGCCCTTGAGCATGGCGGGCTGGCCGTACCACCAGGTGGGGTAGACGAAGACGAGCCCCTCCGCGGCCTTCAGCCGGGCGATATGCGCCGCCACGGGCCGCTCGTTCTCCAGAGGCGTGTGGTAGCCCCGCCGTTCCTCGCAGCGCATCACGGGGTCGAACCCCTCGGCATAGAGGTCGAGCAGATCCACCTCGTGCCCCGCCGCCCGGGCGCCGGCCACGGCCCGGTCGCGCACCGCGGCCCCGAAACTCTCGGGGTCGGGATGACAATAGACGATAAGCAGGCGCATGGAGCCCCCCGCGCGCACCGCCCTGCCCCATAGCCCGGCGGCACGCCCAGTCTGCCGCCCCCGCGCCCTCCCGCTCAAGCCCAAAGCCGCCGGCGAACCGGAAGCGGGGGGCAGGCTGGCGGGTGGGCGTCCGCTGCGCGAGCGCAGGCGAGGCGCGGCGGTGACGGGCACCCGTCAGCCTGCCCCCATCATCGCTTGACGCCGGCATCGCACCCACGGCAACTGCGCGGAGCAGCGGCGAGGCGGGGAGCGGCATGACCGGGGACGCAGATTTCATCGTGATCGGTGCCGGCTCCGCCGGCTCGGCCCTCGCCCATCGGCTGTCGGAGGACGGGCGCCACCGTGTGCTGGTGGTCGAGCCCGGCGGGTCGGATGCCGGCCCCCTGATCCAGATGCCGGGCGCGCTCAGCTTCCCCATGAACATGCATCGCTACGACTGGGGCTACCGGAGCGAGCCGGAACCGCATCTCGGCAACCGCCGCCTCGCTTGCCCGCGGGGGCGCGTGATCGGCGGCTCCTCCAGCATCAACGGCATGGTCTATGTGCGCGGCCATGCGCGGGACTTCGATCACTGGGCCGAGCAGGGCGCCGACGGGTGGGACTACGCATCCGTCCTGCCCTACTACAAGCGCCTCGAGGCCTGGGAGGAGGGCGGCCATGGCGGGGACCCCGCCTGGCGCGGCACGAACGGCCCCCTCACCGTCAGCCGCGGCACGCGCGAGAACCCGCTCGTCCACGCCTTCGTGGAAGCCGGCATCGCCGCAGGCTACGAGGCGACGCCGGACTACAACGGCGAGAAACAGGAAGGCTTCGGGCCGATGGAGGCGACGATCCGCGACGGCCAGCGCTGGTCCGCCGCCAACGCCTACCTCAAGCCCGCGCTGAAGCGGGAGAACTGCCGGCTCCTGCGCGCGGAAGCCCAGCGCATCGTCGTCGAGGACGGCCGCGCCACGGGCGTCGAGGTGCTGGTCGACGACATGCCGCGCACGCTCAAGGCCCGCGCAGGCGTCATCCTCGCCGCCTCCTCGATCAACTCGCCGAAACTGCTGATGCTCTCCGGTATCGGCCCGGCGGCGCATCTGGCCGAGCACGGCATCGCGGTGGTCGCGGACCGGCCGGGGGTTGGCGAGAACCTGCAGGACCATCTCGAGCTCTACATCCAACAGGCCAGCACCCAGCCCATCACGCTCTTCAAGTACTGGAACCTCCTCGGCAAGGCGCGGGTGGGCCTTGAATGGATGCTCACCAGGAAGGGCCCCGGCGCCTCGAACCAGTTCGAGAGCGCGGCCTTCGTGCGCACCGCCGCGGGCGTGGAGTACCCGGACGTGCAGTTCCACTTCCTGCCCATCGCCGTGCGCTACGACGGACAGGCGGCAGCGGAGGGGCATGGCTGGCAGGCGCATGTGGGACCGATGCGCTCGAAATCCCGCGGCCATGTCCGCCTGCGCTCGGCCGAGCCCGCGGAGGCGCCGGTGATCCGCTTCAACTATATGAGCCACGAGGATGACTGGCGGGACTTCCGCCGCTGCATCCGCATCGCCCGCGAGATTTTCGCCCAGGCCCCGTTCGACCCCTATCGCGGCAAGGAGATCCAGCCGGGCGAGGCGGTTCAGTCCGACGACGATCTCGACACCTTCATCCGCGACCATGCCGAGAGCGCCTATCACCCCTGCGGCACCTGCCGGATGGGCCGGGCGGACGATCCGATGGCGGTGGTGGACCCGGAGACCCGCGTCATCGGCGTCGACAATCTCTGGTGCGCGGACAGTTCGATCTTCCCGCGCATCACGAACGGCAACCTCAACGGCCCTTCGATCATGACCGGCGAGAAGGCGGCGGATCACATCCTCGGCAAGCCGCCGCTGGCGCGGGACAATGCGCGGCCCTGGATCAACCCGCGCTGGGAGACGGCGGACCGATGACCCCCGAGGACAGGGCAGCCCCGCCCGCACCGCTCCGCGCCGTTGTGTTCGACCTCGACGGGACGCTGGTTCACAGCGCGCCCGACATCGCGGCCTCCCTGAATGCGACGCTGGAGGCGCTGGGGCGCACGCCGTTGCCCCTGCCCCGGGTGCTGGGCAATGTCGGGCACGGCATGCGCCACCTGATCGCCCGCTGCCTCGCCGATAGTGGCGGCGGGGCGGAGGACGAGGCGCTGATCGACCAGGCGCTGGGGCTCTACCGGGCGCATTACGCGGAGCATCTGGCGGATGCGACGCGGCCCTATCCGAACGTGCCAGAGGTGCTGGAGCAGCTTGCCGAAATCGGGCTCAAGCTCGCGGTCTGTACCAACAAGCCGGAGGGCCTCAGCCAGAAGCTGCTCGTGGCGCTGGACCTGGCGCGCTTCTTCCCGGTGGTTGTGGGTGGGGACACAGTGGGGGAGCGCAAGCCCCACCCCGCGCCGCTGCTCCATGCGATCGAGAGACTGGGCGCGGCGCCGGGCGATACGCTCTTCGTCGGCGACAGCGCGCCGGACGAGGGTGCGGCGCGCGCAGCCGGCACGTGCTTCGCCTTCCATACCGAAGGCTACGCTCAGGGGCCGACGGAGGACTATGTGGCCGAGTTTCGCTTCGGCCGCTGGGACGCGTTTCTGGCCCTGGTCCGCCGCCGCGGCGTCGCGGCCTGACCCAGGCGCCCAGTCGGTGCGCGGGGCTAGCGCAGTCTTAGCGCGCGCCGATGGCGGCCGTGTCGAGCGGGGCGGCCATGCCGGCGATCTCGAGGATCAGCTTGCGGCGGACGGCGTCGGCGAAGGTCTCGGCACTGTCGGCGGTGATGACAAAGGCGCCCGGGCCGCCGACGATCTGGTTCTCGAAGGCGCGTTCGAGGTCGTAGTCCACCGGGCGGCCCGAACAGTCGCGGCATAACACGGCGAGGCCGTTCACGGTGATGCCCGCATCGAGCACCTGCTGGCGCGCGGGTGCGATGGGCGGGCCGCTCCAGTTGTTCGCGCTGTCGGCGGAGAAATCGATTACCCGGCGGGTCGCCTCGATCCCGTTCTCCTCGATCAGCCGCTTGCCGGCGAGGAGGGCGGCGCCGATGGCATTGCGGCCCCAGGCGCGGCGGGGCGGGATCATCAGCGCTTCGGCAAAGGCCCGGGCGCCCTCCTCCCCCTCGATGATGGTCCAGGGCACGATCACGTCCTGGCTGCCCGCATCCGCCCATTCCACATAGGTGACCGCGATGCGCCCGCGCCCGGTGTAGCGGATCGCGTCGAGCACCCGGGCATCGGTGATCGCCTGCGCATAGCCCTGGCGCTGGAACGCGATCTCGCGATCGTCGATGGAGCCCGTGGCGTCGGCCAGCAGGACGAGTTCGAGATCGACGGGGCCGGCGAAGGCGGGTGTGACCGGTAGCTCCACGGGCAGGTGGACGGCGGCGCTACGCTCGGTGTTGCCGGCGGCCGGCAGCAGGAGCAGCGCGAAGGCAAGGCAGGACAGGCGTTGCAACGGGCGAAGCATCGGCACCCCTCTCGCGGCTTGAGCGGCCCGCGGCCCCACGCGCGCGGGCATCCGGCGCGATATCGGGCACGGCGCCGGGCTTACCGTCACGGGTTGCAACGCTCGTGCCAGATTGCCGCGGGGCGGAAAAACGCCCCGTTAACCCAGGGGCCGGCTGCTAATGCGTTAGGCAATCTGCGTCGCCGGTGAGCAGCCAGGCGAGGGTGACGGGCGTATCCATGGTCTCGAGGCTCTCGATACGGTCGGCGAGCGCCTCCGCAGGGGCAGCACCGAGCAGTGCTGACGCTTTGGCGTGCAGTTTGGCGCGGCGCTGTTCCAGCGGCTCGGGGGTCGCGAGGTCGTGCGCGGCACGGCGTTCGGTGCCGTCGTTAAGCCTCACCGTCACGTCCGTCGCGGTGTCGGAGACGGTGCTGTCGGACACTACCGCAACACGGGTACGGAGTGCTGCGAGTGTGGGGTCGGTGCAGGCGGCTTCGCTGTAGCTCGCGAGCGCGCCAGTCTCCCAGCCGGCCAGCGCCATGGCGGCCGTGTGGCGGTAGCTGAACTTGGCCTCGAGGCCGGTGCCCGGCGTCTCGATGTTGCAGACTTTCAGCCAGCGGGGATTGGTGCGGATGGTGACCTCTGCAACGGAGCCCGGCGCCACGTTGCGCATGGTCCCGAGGGCCTCGAGCATGGCGTGGAGGCCGTGGCAGCAGGCGTGGAACTTGTAGCTGACCTGCTCGAAGACCCAGCTCTCGCCGAGACCTGCCAGCGCCGCCACCGGGGCGGCCCCACCTTGCGCATGCGTCTCGCCAAAGCCCTGCGGACCCTCGAGCGCGCCGGGCGCCGAGAGGAAGCCTGCGGCGGCAAGGCGGGCGGCCTCAACCCCGTTCGACGCCGCGAGGCCCGCGTTGAACGGCTTGCCCATGGTGCCGAACTGCGACTTGAGGCCGGAGACGCGGGTGCTGGCGAGGCCGAGGGCCATGGCTACGGCCTCGGGCGGGAGACCGAGGAGCCGGGCCGCCGCGATGGTTGCCCCGAAGCCGCCGGCCGTCGCGGTCTGATGAAAGCCCGCATTGTAGTGCGCGGTGCCGAGCCAGTGGCCCACGCGGCAGGAGGCCTCCATGCCGACCAGCGCCGCAGGCAGCACGGCGCGGCCCGGCAGCCCCTCCGCCTCCGCGAGGGCGAGGACTGCCGGGAGGATGGCGACGCTTGGATGGCCGACATGGAGGAAATGGGTGTCGTCATAGTCGAGCGCGTGGCTCACGGTGCCGTTCACGAGGGCGGCGGCGCGGGCAGGCAGCCGCACGGGGCTGCCGATGATACCTGCCTCCGCCCGCCCACCGTCCCGCAGCGCCGCCTGCCGGACGATCTTCGAGACGGGTTCTTCGGCGCCGGCAAGGGCCACGGCGGCCCAGTCGAGCAAGGAGAGACGCGCGGTGGCGCGGGCGAGGGGCGGCATGGCCTCGGCCGGGAGAGCCGCAAACTGGCAGAGCGCCTGCGTGAGAAGGGGTGCCTCGATACCGGCGGCTGTCACGTCTCCGGGGCGATCTTCTAGCGGGGGCATGGCGGGCTCCTCCTCGTGGTCGGCGCTGGTGGACTGGAGCGCTGGCGGATTGGAGCGTTGGCGGGGCGGCGGCGCAAGCCCCCGGTTAGCGGGCGAGCCCGGTGGGCAGGATGCGACCGAGCGCCTGGGTGAGCGCGAAGAGGAGCGTGGCGACGGCGACCACCGTAGGCCCTGCGGGCGTGTCGAGCATGAAGGCGACCGCCAGCCCGCCGAGGCTCGCGATGCAGCCGAGTGCTGCCGCCATGAACGCCATGGCCTCCGGGCTGCGCGCCAGGGGGCGGGCGGCGGCGGCGGGAATGATGAGCATCGCGGTGATAAGGAGGACGCCGACGAGCTTGAGCGCCACGGCCACGAGCCCGGCGAGGGCGACCACCAGCACGAGTTGTTCACGCCCTGGGTCCACCCCCGCTGCCCGCGCAAGGTCCCCATGCAGCGTTGCCGTGAGGAGCCGGTTCCAGCGCCAGGCGATGAGCGCGATGATCAGCGCGCCGCCGCCCCAGATCACCGCGAGATCGGCCCGGCCCACGGCGAGGATGTCGCCGAAGAGGAAGGCGGAGAGATCGCGTTGCCGGCCCGGGACCAGGGCGGTCGCAACAAGGCCGAGGGCGAGGGCCCCATGGCTGAAGACGCCCAGCAGAGTGTCCGCCGCCGGGCGGGCCGCGCCGCGGGCGTCGAGCCCGGCACCACCGATGCCGAGCCCGGCGCTGGGGCCCGCGATGGCGGCCACGCCGAGGCCCATGGCGAGCGCCGTGAGCAACACGCCGAGCGAGATACTGATCGAGAGCGCGAGCGCAAGGGCCACGCCGAGGATGGCGGCATGGGCCGTGGCATCGCCGAAATAGGCCATGCGACGCCACACGACGAAGCAGCCGAGGGGCGCGGCAGCCAGGGCGATGGCAACGGAGGCGAGGACCGCGCGGACCAGAAAATCGTCGAGCATCAGCGGGTCGGTTCGGCGTCGGCGGCATCAAGGCCGTGCGCGCAGCCGTCATCGTGCACATGATCGTGCCGGTGCTGGTAGAGCGCCAGCGCGCCGCCGGTGCCGAGGCCGAAGAGGCTGCGATAGGCCGGCATGTCCCGCACCACCGTGGGCGCGCCCTGGCAGCAGATATGGCCGTTGAGGCAGATCACCCTGTCGGAGGCGCTCATGACCACGTGGAGATCGTGGCTCACCATGAGCACCGCGCAGCCGAGGCGCCCGCGCAGGGTCTCGACGAGGCGGTAGAAGGCCGCGGCGCCCGGTTGGTCGAGCCCCTGGGCCGGTTCGTCGAGGATCAGGATCTCCGGCCGGCCGAGCATGGCGCGGGCGAGCAGGACGCGCTGGAACTGACCGCCGGAGAGCGCGGCAAGGGGCAGCCGGGCAACACCGCGCGGACCGTCCGCGGCGAGGCCCACCTCGGCCAGCGCCTCGGCCCCGGCGGCTGCGCCGCGCCGGGCGGGCAGGTCGAGAAACCGGGCGACGCTGATCGGCATGCTCGCATCCACCTGCAGGCGCTGGGGCACATAGCCGATCCGCAGGTCCCGCCTGCGGTGCACCTGCCCGGTACTGGGCCGCAGGGCGCCGAGGAGGGCGCGGACGAGGGTGGATTTGCCGGAGCCGTTCGGGCCGACGATGGTCACGATCTCGCCGGGGGCGATCGCGAAGTCGATATCGCTGAGGGCAGCGCGGCCGCCAAGCGTGACGCTCAGCCCTTCGGCGGAGATGAGCGGCGCTGCACCCGCCGGGGACGACGATGCCTCGGCCTCAGCTTTGACGATGCGGTTCATGCGGGCCGGGCGTGATCGTCTCTACGGCAGTCGGCGCAAGTGCCTTCGGCTTCCAGCACGCGCCGCTCGATCCTGAAACCCGCGGCGGCCGCTTCGCCCGCGAGCGCATTCGCGAAGCTTTCGCCGCCCTCTGGCAGGCAGGCTTCGGACACGGCGTGGCAGTGCCGGCAGATCATGAAGGCAGGCACGTGCCCGGCACCCGGATGCATGCAGGCGACGAAAGCGTTCAGGCGTTCGATGCGGTGTGCAAAGCCGTTCTTCACCAGAAAATCGAGGGCGCGATAGGCGGCCGGCGGTTGGGCGCCCAGCCCGTCATCCTGCAAGCGGCTAAGCACGTCGTAGGCACCGAGCGCCTTTTGGCTCTCCAGCAGAAATTCGAGCGTGCGGCGGCGCGCGGGCGTGAGACGGAGGTGCTGCGCCGCGCAGATTTCATCCACTCGGGCCAATACGCGGTCGACGCAGGCATCGTGCTTTCGCGCGGCGATACCCGCGGCCGGTTCCTGCGCGCGTTCGACGCCCTGCTCCGTTCTATCGTCAGGGTCTCTTGCCATCGGGCGTCCCGGTTATGTTATGTTGTAACGGTATCCGGACGCCTTTCCCCATGCAAGTGGAGCCGACCATGCCCAGCGCGCCTGTACGAGTCTTTGCGATTCCTTTCTTGTCCGCCAGCCTTGCCCTGTCGCTTTCGGCGGCCACGGTGCGGGCGGAGGCGCCCGAGGTGGTGGTCGATATCGCGCCGATGCATTCGATCGTCGCGCGGGTGATGGAGGGGGCCGGCACGCCGAGCCTGCTGCTGCCGCCAGGGGCATCGCCGCATGGGTATGCGCTTCGTCCCTCCGAGGCGCGGGCGCTCTCGAATGCAGACATCGTGGTCTGGACCGGACCCGCGCTGACCCCGTGGCTCGAACGATCGCTCGAAACACTTGGCGAGGGGGCGACGCAGCTCGTGCTGATGGAGGCGCCGGGCGTGGAGCACCTGCCTCTCCGCGAGGGGCCGCTCTTCGAACACGACCATGATCATGGTCATGACCATGGCGGGCATGACGAGCATGGGCATGATGACCATGATCACGAGGAGCATGCGGACAAGGCGCACGGTGATCACGACCACGACCACGACCACGACCACGACCACGACCACGACCACGACCACGATCATGGCGAGCACGCGCATGGCGAGGACGATCACGGGCATGACCCCAAGGAAGCGGGCCACGACGGCCATGGCCATGGCGATGACGACCATCACGCGGGCCACGGGCATGCCGATGAGCGGGATGCCCATATCTGGCTGAACCCGGCGAATGCCGCGCGGATCGCGGAGGCGGCGGCGGCAGCGCTCTCGGCGGCGGATCCGGATCGGGCCGCGCTCTATGAGGCCAATGCAGCGGCGGCGGCGGCGGAGTACGCCGCCCTGTCCACGGAGATCGCCAAAACGGTCGAACCCATTGGTGGGCGCCCGTATGTCGTTCTCCATGACGCCTACCAACACTTCGAGCGCCGCTTCGGCGTGGAGGCGGCAGGCTCCATCTCGGCGGGTGATGGTGGCGAGGAAGCGGGCCTCGGCCCGGCCCGGCTGGCGGCGCTGCAGGAGCGGATCGGGGAGCTCGGGGCGGTGTGCGTCTTTGCCGAGCCGCAATTCCCCGATCGCACCCTGACGGCGCTGACAGAGGGGATGCCGGCGAAGACCGGGGAGCTCGACCCGCTGGGCGCGGCCCTGGAACCCGGGCCGGCGCTCTATCCCGCGCTTCTGGAGGCACTGGCGGCCTCGCTGGTGGAGTGCCTCGGCTAGGGGCGCCGCCACAGGCCTTTGCAAGACCCGGCGGGCGCGGTAGAGGCCGCGGCCATGCGCCTCTCCGATTTCGACTTCACGCTGCCGGAAGACCTGATCGCCCTCCGCCCGGTGCGCCCGCGCCGGGCAGCGCGTCTGCTGGTGGCCGCGGGGGCGGAGACGCATGACAGCCAGGTGGAGGCGCTGCCCGGCTGGCTGAGGCCGGGGGACCTTCTGGTCTTCAACGACACCCGCGTGATCCCGGCGCGCCTCGAAGGCATCAGGCGGCGGGAGACGGCGGACGGCTCGGGCGAGGCGCGGATCGAGGTGACGCTGCTCGACCGGCTGGGCCCCGCGCAATGGGAGGCCTTTGCCCGCCCCGCCAAGCGCCTCCGCGCGGGCGACCGCATCCTCTTCCCCGGCGGGCTCGCGGCGGAAGCTGGGGCACCGGCGGAGGGACGCGTGGCGCTGACCTTCGGCCGGGAGGGCCCCGCGCTCGACACCGCCATCGCCGAGGCCGGGGCGATGCCGCTGCCGCCCTACATTGCAAGCCGCCGCGCGCCGGACGACCGGGACAAGGAAGACTACCAGACGGTCTTCGCCGAGCGGGACGGGTCGGTCGCGGCACCCACCGCCTCGCTGCATTTCGACGAGGTGCTGCTGGCGGCGCTCGAGGCGCGCGGCGTGCTGCAGGCGCGCCTGACCCTGCATGTGGGCGCCGGCACCTTCCTGCCGGTCAAGACCGACGATGTGAGCCAGCATGTGATGCATGCGGAACGCGGGGCGGTGAGCGCGGAGGCGGCCGACGCCATCAACGCGGCCAAGGCGGCCGGGGGCCGGATCATCCCGGTCGGCACCACGGCATTGCGGCTGGTGGAGAGTGCGGCGGGGGAGGACGGAACGCTGAGCGCCTTCGAGGGCGCCACGCGGCTCTTCATCAAGCCCGGCCATCAGTTCCGCATCGCCGACGGGCTGATGACGAACTTTCACCTGCCGAAATCGACGCTGGTGATGCTGGTAGCGGCGATGATCGGCACGGAACGGACACACGCGCTTTACGCCCATGCCATACGCCAGCGCTACCGGTTCTACTCCTACGGCGATGCCTCCCTCCTGCTGCCGAAGGGCGCCTGAGGGGCATCGCATTTTCGACATGGCGTGCCGCTAGGGAGCGCGACCGCGCCGCCCCCGCCGCGTCACGCTACGAGGCGGCGCATAGCAGGGTGGCGATGGGCCGACCGGGAGAAGGGCACGGCGATGTTTCTGGTTCTATCGAACGCCTGGGCGCTTCTGCTGGGGATGTTTCTCCTGCAGGTCGGCAACGGCATGCAGGGCACGGCCCTCGGCATCCGCGGCGGGCTGGAGGGCTTCGACCCGACGCTGATGGGCTTCGTGATGTCGGGCTACTTCGTCGGCTTCTTCGGCGGCGCGTGGCTCACGCCGAAACTGATCCGTCGGGTGGGCCATGTGCGCGTGTTCGCAGCGCTCGCCTCGCTGATCTCGGCAGCCTTCATTCTCTACGCCTGGGCGGTGGACCCGTGGGCCTGGACGGTCATGCGGTTGATCGTGGGGCTCTGTTTCTCCGGCGTGTACGTGGCCGCGGAGAGCTGGCTGAACAACCAGTCGACCAACGAGACACGGGGACAGACGCTCTCGGCCTATCTCATCTGCCAGATGGGCGGGATCGTGCTGGCACAGGCGGCCATTCCCGTCTTCGATGCGCGGGGCTACGAGCTTTTCGTGCTGATGTCAGTCGCTGTCAGCATCGCCTGCGCGCCGATCCTGCTCTCGGCCAGCCCGGCGCCGATTTCGGGGGGCGAGCAGAAGCGGCTCTCACTTGTCGCGCTCTTCAAGATCTCCCCGCTGGGGGCCGTGGGCATGATGTGCACGGGCGCGATTTTCGCCTGCATGTTCGGCATGACCGCAGTGTTCGGCACGGCGGCGGGGCTCGACAACGCGACGATTTCGGCGACGGTGGCCGCCCTCTATCTCGGTGCGCTGGTGCTGCAGTTCCCCATCGGCTGGATTTCGGACCGGGTGGACCGCCGGCAGCTGATCGCGGCCCTGGCGCTGGCCGGTGCCGCCGGCTGCGGGCTGATGCTGCTGGCGGGCACGGCGACGGTGCCGCTCCTGATCGCAGCCTTCCTCGTCGGCGGCGCGGCCAACCCGCTCTACTCGGTGCTGACGGCGCATACGAACGATTTCATGGAGCTCGAGGAGATGGCGGCGGCGGCGGGCGGGCTGATCCTGCTGAACGGCGTCGGCTCGGCCGGGACGCCCATTCTGGTGGGGGCGCTCATCACGAGCTTCGGGCCCAGTGCCTTCCCGGTCTTCATGGGGGTGATGTTCGCCGCGCTCACGCTCTATGCGCTCTACCGGATGACCGTGCGGCCGGCGACGCCGGTGGACGAGACGCTGCCCTATGCGGCGGTCCTGCCCTCCTCCTCCGCCGTGGTCTATCAGGAGTACTACACCGAGGCCGCCGAGGCGATGGCGTCGGACGAGGAGACGGAGGAGGACTTCGGCGACGTGGTTCCGCCGGGCGGGCAGTGGAGCGATGGCGACGGGCCCGAGCCGGGCAAGCCGGCGGCCTGAGCGGTGCGGGAGCGTGACGATACCGCCGGCATCGAGGCCGTGCTCGCATTCTGGCTGCACGAGGTCGGCCCCGCAGGCTGGTTCCGGAGCGACCCCGAGCTCGACGCTCGCTGCGAGGCGCATTGCGGGGCCATGGCCGCGGCCGCCGCGGCGGGGCGGCTGCAGCATTGGCAAGTGAGCCCCCGCGGCACGCTGGCGCTTCTCATCCTGCTCGACCAGATCCCGCGCAACATCTACCGCGACAGCCCGCACGCCTTCGCGTCGGACCCGCGCGCCCGGGCGGTGGCGAAGCGGGCGACGGCGCTCTGCTGGGACATGACGGTGGAGGGCGCCACACGGAACCTCTTCTACCTGCCGCTCATGCATGCGGAGACACTGCCGGACCAGGACCGCTGCCTGCGGCTCTGCCTCACGCGGCTCGGCGAGCGCCACCCGAAGACAGGCGCGCTGCTGCGCCCGCTCGACGAGCACGAGACCGCCTCGCTGAAATCCGCGGTCGAGCACCGCGACACGATCCTCCGCTTCGGGCGCTTTCCTGCGCGCAACGAAGCGCTCGGACGGGCAAGCACCGCCGAGGAGGAGGCATTCCTCGCGACGGGTGCCCGCTTCGTGAAGCGCTAGCGGCCTGCGACCGACCGCCTGCCCTCTTTCCGCTGCTCCGCCGTTGCGACACGGGCCGTGCTTCCTTAGCCTCAGTGCCAACAAGGCCCAGGAGGAATACCCCATGAGCACTTACGATGTCGTCGTGATCGGCGCCGGCCCGGGCGGCTATGTCGCCGCCATTCGCGCAGCACAGCTCGGCCTGAAGGCCGCCTGCATCGAGCGCGAGAACCTCGGCGGCATCTGCCTCAACTGGGGCTGCATTCCCACGAAGGCGATGTTGCGCTCGGCCGAGGTCTTCCACCTCATGCACCGCGCGAAGGAATTCGGCCTCTCCGCCGGGAACATCGATTACGACCTGCCGGCCGTGGTGAAGCGCTCGCGGAACGTGGCGGGCCAGCTCAATTCCGGCGTCGGCCACCTGCTCACGAAGAACAAGGTGACGACCATCATGGGCGACGCGACCATCCCCGCGAAGGGCAAGGTCAGCGTCAAGACCGACAAGGGCACCGAGGAGCTGACGGCGCGCCACATCGTCATCGCCACCGGCGCGCGGGCGCGCGAACTGCCGGGGCTGGAGGCGGATGGCGAGCTGGTCTGGACCTACCGCCATGCCATGACGCCGAAGCGTATGCCGAAGAAACTGCTCGTGATCGGCTCCGGCGCCATCGGCATCGAGTTTGCGAGCTTCTACAACACGCTCGGCGCGGAGACGACGGTGGTCGAGGTCATGGACCGCATCCTGCCGGTGGAGGACCCCGAGATCTCCGCCTTCGCCAAGAAGCAGTTCGTGAAGCAGGGCATGACGATCATGGAAAAGACCATGGTCAAGCAGCTCGACCGCGGCAAAGGCAAGGTCACCGCGCATCTCGAGAAAGGCGGCAAGATCGAGAAGCAGGAGTTCGACACGGTGATCTCCGCCGTCGGCATCGTGGGCAACACGGAAGGCCTCGGGCTCGAGGCGCTCGGCGTGCAGGTCGAGAAGACCCACATCAAGACCGACAAGTACAGCCGCACGGGCGTCGAAGGGATCTGGGCGATCGGCGATATCGCGGGCGCACCCTGGCTCGCCCACAAGGCGTCCCACGAAGGCGTGGCGGTGGCCGAGATGATCGCGGGCAAGAACGACGTGCACCCGGTGGAGCCGACCTCCATCCCCGGCTGCACCTACTGCCACCCGCAGATCGCGAGCGTGGGCCTGACCGAAGCCGCCGCGAAGGAGGCGGGCCACAAGGTGAAGGTTGGCCGCTTCCCGTTCATCGGCAACGGCAAGGCCATCGCGCTCGGCGAGCCCGAGGGCATGATCAAGACGGTGTTCGACGAGAAGACGGGCGAGCTGCTGGGTGCGCATATGATCGGCGCGGAGGTGACGGAGCTGATCCAGGGCTACACGGTGGGCAAGGCGCTCGAGACCACCGAGGAGGATCTGATGAACACGGTCTTCCCGCACCCCACCCTCTCCGAGATGATGCATGAGAGCGTTCTCGACGCTTACGGCCGCGCAATACACTTCTGACCGAGCCCATGCAGCGGGCCGGAGACCATTCCTGTTGACCCCTTGGCGCAAACAACAGATGGTTAGCGAAGAGTAAGTGGGGAGCTATCAACCGGCCGTACTGCGCCGGTTGATGTGGGGGTCATCATGTGGATTTGGACTGGCTTGCTGGCCGGCGCGATGATGCTGGTCGGCGTGAATGGCGCACAGGCACTGACAGCGGTCGCTACGGGCACCCCGGGCGACGGCACGACGACATTCAGCTTCAGCGGCAGCGCAATCGTCACGTCCGGAGATAACTTCTTCAATCCCAGCGTGAATAATAACGATGATGGGGCATGGTTCGATTTCGGTGACTACGTCTCGTCGGCGCAAAGCAATGTTGTTGTCTCGGCGACGTCGTCCAGCGCTGTGGTCACCGTGAACGGCGACCCCTTCGACATCGACGGGATCTATCTCGATAACGACGGTAACGGACTGGACGACTTCGGCGTGAGCATTGCCGGCGTAGCGACTGCGCCTGTCACAGCGGGCGACCTCATCGCCTGGAGCGGTACGACCGTGATCCCGGTCGACTTCGGTAACTTCATGCTCGGCACATTCACGAGCAATGATTTCGGGTTTGAGGATGCAGTGCTGGACGTCACGCTGATTGTCACGGATCAGGCGGTGATCCCGCTGCCCGCACCGGCGATGCTGCTGCTCGGCGCGCTCGGGCTTCTGGCGCTCCGCCGGCGGGTGTAAGCGCGAGGGCTGGCGGCTAGCGCGGGGCGTGCGGCGGCGCTAGTCAGGGGCATGGCCTCACTCGATCCCGCCCTCATTGCCGCCATGGTCGCAATCTTCCTTGCCGGTGGGGTGGTGAAGGGCGCGCTGGGCTTCGGGCTGCCGCTTGTCACCATCGCCGTTCTGCCGTTCTTCCTGCCGGTCGAGGCGGCGCTGGCCGTGAACGCGATCGTGCTGGTCGCCGTGAACGCGCTGCAGTTCTGGCAGGCCGGGGCGTGGCGGCGCGCCGCGCGGCTCGCGGGGCCGATGCTGCTGGGGGTAGCCGTGGCGACGCCACTCGGCACCGCCTTCGCCACGCAGATGCCGCGGAGCGTGCTCGTGGGGCTGCTCGGGGCGTTCATCATCGGCTTCGCGGTGCTGCAGCTTTTCGGCCTGCCGCGCACGGCGGCGGGCGCCGCGCCGCGCATGCCCGGGCTCGGGCGCAGCATCGGCGCGGGCGTCGCCGGCGGGTTCGTGGGCGCGCTGACCTCCTCGCCCGGGCCGATCTTCGTGATGCATTTCGCCGCCAGCCGGCTCGAGCGGCCGCTCTTCATGGCGACGCTCGGGCTGCTGATGGCGACGGTCGGCGCCGTGCTGGCCCTCTCGCTCACCATTGCCGGGGTGTTCGAGCGCAGCCATCTCTGGCTCTCGGCCGCGGCCCTGCCGGCCTCCTTCGCCGGCTTCTGGTTGGGAGACCTTCTGGGGCGGCGCCTCTCGGTGGACGCGTTCCGGAAGGGCGTGCTCCTCTTGCTCTGCCTGCTCGGCGCCGCCATGATCCAGCGCGCGTTGACATCCTGAGGCCTCGCGTTCGGCCGCTGACCGGAGACTGCGCCATGAAGCGCTTTCTACGCCTTGCCCTGCTGCTTGCGGCCCCGATGATGCTCTCGGGCTGTGCCGCGGTGCTGTTCGGCACCGCCGGCGGGGTCGCCGCCACGGAGATCGAGGAGACGGACGGGAAGTTCGACCCGCTGGAGAACACGAAGGCGGGTCAGGCGCTCGACGATCTCATCAACTGAGCAACGCAAAAGGCCCCGCGCAGCGCACGGGGCCTTCAAGCTCTCGACCGTTGGCGCGCGTCAGAGCTGGCCGACGAAGAAGTCGTACATCACGCGCTCGACATAGCCGAGCGAGCCCGAGGTCATGTAGTCGAGCTGGATCTTGAAGACACGCGTCGCATCCGGGTCGCGGGTCGCGTAGTCGATCCAGATCGGGCCCATGATCTTGGTCATGAGGTCCACTTCGCTGTCGGTGATGCGCGTGACCTTCGTGCCGTCCGCCTCGAACTGCTTCCACGCGGCCTGATCGGCAGCCTGGATCGCGGCGTGGTGGATGTCGGAATAGGCGTGCACCTCCGCCTCCACCACGCGCTGCATCTGCGGGCTGAGCGCGTTCCAGGCGTCGAGGCTTACGGTCAGGTCCATGAGGTCGACGGGCTGGTAGACCGACATGAAGCCCGCGGGGCCCATGGAGATGTACTGCGTCTCCTGCGAGAAGCCGTAGGCGTAGTTGGCGGCCGGGCCCACGAAGTCCGCCGCATCGATCTCACCGCGCTGGAAGGCGCCCATGATCTCGGAGCCCGGCAGCGTCACCGTCTCGGCGCCAAGCTCGTTGAAGAGGGCCGCGACCATGCCGCCGGGCGTGCGCATGCGCAGGCCGCGGAAATCGTCGATGTACTGGATGGGCTTCTTCGCATGGATGATGTTCGGGCCGTGGTGGATCGGGCCCACGAAGTAGAGGTTGTTCCGCGCGTAGATCTCGCGCGCGATATCGAGGCCGCCGAGGCCGTAGTAGAACGTGTCCCACTCATGGGGTGCGCGCATGGCGAGCGGGTATGACGACAGGAACGCCCCGGCGGGCGACATGCGCTGCGAGTAGATGGTGAAGACGTTGGCCGCCTCGATCGTGCCGGCCTGCATTGCATCGTAGACGTCGAAATCGCCCACATAGCCGCCCGACTTGCGGCCCTCGAAGGCGAGTTCGCCGCCCGTGCGCTCGATCATGCTGCCGGCCCAGGCATTGAAGGCGTCGAGGCCGGCACCGCTGGCCCAGGCACACTGAACGCGCCAGGTCTTGGTCTGGCCCTGCGCGGTGGCGATGGCGGGTGCGGCGAGCGCTGTTGCGCCTGCTGCGCCGATGAAGGCGCGGCGCGATGTCGTGCTGCTGGTCATTAAGATCCCCTCATTCTGGATACCTGGAACGAGACGCGGCATCCCCCGCCACGCGTCGTTACAACTGGAACCATACGCTGAACACGCTGTTCAACTCAGGGAAAAATGAGGCCCAATAAGGGCATTCCGCCATCTGGAAGGAAATTAGATATCAAAAAGAGCCGGCAGATGCCGGCTCTTTTGGGTTTAGTTGCGCATCAGGACGGGAGAGGGTCGGGCCCGCCGTCGGAGATATCGTCGCCCTTCGATCTGCCTTTACCGGCTTTCGGCACGGCAGAACGGCCACGCTCAGGGTTCGTCGGCGGCGGGGTACCGCCATCGTCCGACCGGTCGAGCTTCTCGCCGCGCATCACCTTCTGGATCTCGTCGCCCGTGAGCGTCTCATACTCCAGCAGGCCCTGCGCGAGGTTCTCGAACTCGTCGTTGTGTTCGGTGAGGATGCGCTTGGCGGTCTCGTAGCCGTCGTCGATGAGCCGCTTTACCTCTTCCTCGATCATGTGCTGCGTGTCGGAGGACACCGCCTGACCACCGCCATAGGCGCCGAGGAAGCTCTCGCGCTGGTCCGCATAGTCCACATTGCCGAGCTTCTCCGACATGCCGAACTGCGTGACCATGGCTCGTGCGATGCGGCTGACCTGCTGAATGTCGGAGGATGCACCGGAGGTGACGTTCTCCTCCCCGAACTTCAGCTCCTCGGCCACCTTGCCGCCCATCGCCATGGCGATCTTGGAGGTGTATTTCGTGCGCGTCACGCTCAGATAGTCCCGCTCGGGCAGGCTGAGCACGAGGCCGAGCGCCCGGCCGCGCGGGATGATCGTCGCCTTGTGGATCGGGTCGTGCTGGGGCACGTGGAGACCGACCACGGCGTGGCCCGCCTCGTGATACGCCGTGAGCGCCTTCTCGTCCTCGGTCATGATGAGCGAGCGCCGCTCGGCCCCCATCATCACCTTGTCCTTCGCCTTCTCGAAGTCCTCCATCGTCACGAGCCGCTTGTCGGCCCGCGCGGCCATCAGCGCGGCTTCGTTGACGAGATTGGCGAGGTCGGCGCCCGAGAAGCCCGGCGTACCACGCGCGATCACGCGAAGGTCCACGTTCGGCGCCAGCGGCACCTTGCGGGCATGCACCTGCAGGATCTTCTCGCGCCCGCCCACATCCGGGTTCGGCACGGTCACCTGACGGTCGAAGCGGCCGGGGCGCAGAAGCGCTGGGTCGAGCACGTCGGGACGGTTCGTGGCGGCAAGCAGGATCACGCCCTCGTTCGCCTCGAACCCGTCCATCTCGACCAAGAGCTGGTTCAGCGTCTGCTCACGCTCGTCGTTGCCGCCGCCATAGCCCACGCCGCGCGAACGGCCGACGGCGTCGATCTCGTCGATGAACACGATGCAGGGCGCGTTCTTCTTCGCCTGCTCGAACATGTCGCGCACACGGCTGGCGCCGACACCGACGAACATCTCCACGAAATCCGAACCCGAGATGGTGAAGAACGGCACGCCAGCCTCGCCCGCAATGGCGCGGGCCAGCAGCGTCTTACCGGTACCCGGCGGACCCACCAGCAGCGCGCCCTTGGGGATCTTGCCGCCGAGGCGGGAGTACTTCTGCGGGTCGCGCAGGAACTCCACGATCTCCTCGAGCTCCTCCTTCGCCTCGTCGATCCCCGCCACGTCCTCGAAGGTCACGCGGCCCGTCCGCTCCGTAAGCAGCTTCGCGCGCGACTTGCCGAAGCCCATCGCGCCGCGTCCGCCACCCTGCATGCGATTGAGAAAGAAGATCCAGATGCCGAAGATGATGAGCATCGGCAGCCAGAAGCCCAGCGTGCTCAGGAGCCCGCCACGCTCCTGCGGCTCGACATTGATGTTGACGTTGTTGGTGCGCAGGACCTCGACCGTATCGGCATCGCGCGGCTGCACGGTGATCACGCGCTCGCGCCCCGTGGTTTGCGCCACGACGGTTTCGCCATCGATGGTCGCTTCGCTGATCTCGCCGGCTTCGACCCGGTCGATGAACTCGGAATACGAAATCTCACGGCCGCCGCCGTTGCTCGAGCCGTCCTGGAACACGCTGAAAAGCGTGACGAGAAGCAGGATCAGGATGGCCCAGAAAGCCAGGTTCTTCGCGTTGCCCAAAGGGACGTCCCCCCGAATGTCGGATATCGCGCGCGGTTCCCGCGCCACTCAGCTACTGAATGTAGGCCGCGCACGGCCCGGGGTAAGCCCCCTTTTGCGTAAGCGACAAACCTACACACCCACAAACGCTGCGTCCAACCGGCGGGCGACGGCGTTGTCGAACACGCCGGGTGTGGGGTTGAGGGGCTCCGGCGCAGCCCAGCCGTCGCGCAGAAACAAGGCCTCCAGCGTCCCGTCGGCGTGGATGGCGGCGGGGGCGGAAAGGCGTGCCGCGCGCGGTGCGGCCATGAAGGCGTCGTAGATGTTGCGCCCATGAAGGTGGAGAGCGCCATGTCGCTTGATGGCGGTAAGCCGGGTCTCTCCGAGCGGGGTGAGCGTCAGGTGCGCCTGTCCCGAGCCGAGCCCCAGCCGCCCGTCCCAAAGCTGCAGCCGGCCTTCTTCGAGAGTCCCGTTCTCGGTGAGCGGGAGCGGCGGGGCGCAGGCCCCCGGCTCGCGGCAGAGCGCGATGACCGGCCGCCCGAGCTGGGGCGAGGACCGTGAGGCCGCCGCAAGAAGAACGCCATCCGCGAAGGGAGCATCGGGGACGGGTGCCTCGGCCGCCGCCCGCGCGAAGGCAAGCGCACGCTCCAGCGCCTCACGGCGCGGCGGATACCCGGAACCCGTCAGCGCCTGAACGGCCCGGGCCAGCAGACGCATCGCCGTCTCGCGCTCCCCGCCGGTGAGCGCCGCACACGCAATCTCGATCTCGCCGGCGATGCCAAGGGCAAGGTTGCCCGCCGCCAGCTGCGCCGCCGCGGCGTCTAGAACCGGCAGAGAGGCCCGCATCCGCCCAGCCGTGGCGGCGAGCGTGGGCGCGGTGATGCCGAGGGGCGCCAGCGCGGAGAGGGCCGAGCGCGCCCGGGTGCGGTCGAAGGCCGGGTCGGCATTCGTCGGATCCTCGATCCAGCCCAGCCCTTCGGCCGCCAGCCAGCCGCGAAGCTCGGCGCGGCTGTGGCCGAGGAGCGGGCGGATTACGGTGAGCGGCGGCGGCCCCTGCCGATGGCGGGTCTCCGCGATCCCGGCGAGGCCATCAACCCCCGCCCCGCGGGCGAGGCGCATCAGCACGGTTTCGGCCTGGTCATCCTCCGTATGGGCCGTCGCCACGGCGCCGAGCCCCGCGTCCTCGGCCCAGGCCGCGAGGGCGCTGTACCGCGCCTCCCGCGCCCGGCCCTGAAGGTTTCCCCGGCCCGCGGCGTCGCCGCCCAGCACGCCATGCGGCAAGCCGAGGCGCTGCGCCTGCCGGGCGACGGCCGCCGCCTCCGCCCCCGCCGCCCCCCGCAACCCATGATCGATGGTGGCCACCGCGAGGGGCCGGCCCCGCTCGGCACCCCAGCGGGCGGCAAGATGCAAGAGGGCGAGGCTGTCGCTGCCACCCGAGACGGCGAGGCCGAGGGTGCCGCCTGGTGCCAGACGGTCGAGCGTGGCAATGGCGCGCTCGAGCGTTCCCTGGAGGTCGCGCGCGGTGCCGCCGGTCATGCCCGCGCGCGCAGCCTTCAGCCGCCGCAGGCGAGGCGGGCGGCTTCGCTCGCGGCCTCGTCGACCGCGCGGCCGTCGCGGGGGAAGCGGCGCGGCACCTCGGCGAAGGTCAGGCAGGCCTCGTCCCGCTGCCCGAGGCGCGAAAGCGAGACACCGAGCTTCACGAGGTTGTCCGCCGCCTGCGGCCCGCCCTGGTCCGCCCGGTAGCCGGCGAGATAGGCGCGCGCCGCGGTCTGGAAGCTGCCTTGCGTGAAGGCCGCCTCGCCGCGCCAGTAATGCGCCTCCGCGACCAGCGGGCTGTCGGGATAGTCGTCGAGAAAGCCGCGCAGCACGGCCTCAGCCTCCCCGAAGCGCCCCTGCTGGACGAGACGGACACCGTCCTCGAGGTCCCGCCGCTCGCTGACGGAGACTTGCGGAGCACCGCCGCCGCCGCCACCGCCCGTGCCGGCGCCGCCGCCGAGCGGCGCGGGGTTGGCCGGCAGGGCCGCGATGTCCCCACCCTCGAGCTCCGTCAGCCGGAATTCGATATCGCCGAAGCGGCGGGCGGCGTCCTCGGCCACCTGGTCCAAGCGGAACTTCATGCGTTCCACCTCACCAGTGAGGCGCCGGAGCTCGGCCTCGATCTCGGAGAGCCGGCGCAGCATCTCGCCGCTCGCCCCGCCGCCGCCGCTGCCCACATCGCCCGCACTCCGGGCGACGTTGAGCTCCTGCCGAAGCGCGCGCACCTCGCCGTCGAGCAGCTCGAGGCGATACTCGAGCTCATCCTCCGAGCGTTGGGCCGACCAACTCTGCGCCCCGGCGAACACCGGGACGAGAACAAGGGCCGCGGCGAGGAGCGGGCCCCTCACGAGACGCCGCCGCCCGCCAGCACCGTCACGCCGCGGCGGTTCTCGGACCAGCAGCTCTCGTTCGAGCAGGTGCTTATCGGGCGCTCCTTGCCGAAGGTCACGGTGCGCAGGCGGCTCGAGTCGACGCCCTGGCTCGCAAGGAAGGACCGCACGGCGCTGGCGCGGCGGGCGCCGAGAGCGAGGTTGTAGTCCCGCGTGCCGCGCTCGTCCGCATGGCCCTCGATGGTGGCGCTCACGCCCGGATTGTTGGCGAGCCACTGGGCCTGCTGGACGAGCACGTCCTGCGCCCGCAGCGTGATGTCGCTCGAGTCGGTCTCGAAGAACACCCGGTCGCCGATCACGGTGTTGAAGTATTCTGGGCTGTCGATCGGCGGCAGGCCGCTGCCGTCCACGCCCTGGCCCGTGGCCGCGCTGTCGATGCCGCTGGTCTCCAGTTCCTCGTCGCTGCTGGAGCAGGCCGCGAGGAGCGCCGCGAGGGCGAGGGCGGCGAAGGTCCGTGTCATCTCGGTGGTCTCCCGTTCTGTTGGCGCCGCCCTTGGGGGGTGATGCGGCGTTGGGGGTCTCTCGGTCGGCCTACCGCCGGAGCGGCGACCATGTGGGATCGGACGCGCCGTTCGGCGTGCCGACCTCGCGAAGGTTGCGGCCGGTGACGTCGACCGACATGAGCTTCGGCCGCCCGCTGGCGCCGGCGCCCTCGCGGAAGAACATCAGCACCCGGCCATTGGGCGCCCAGGTGGGCCCCTCGTCGAGGAAACTCGTCGTGAGGAGCTGCTCGTCGCTGCCATCGGGGCGCATCACGCCGATATGGAAGCGGCCGCGCACGATCTTGGTGAAGGCGATGTGATCGCCGGAGGGCGACCAGACGGGCGTTGCGTAGCGCCCGTCGCCGAAGCTGATGCGCTGCGCCCCACCACCGCCCGCGCCCATCACGTAGAGCTGCTGGCTGCCGCCCCGGTCGCTCTCGAACACGATCTGCCCGCCATTGGGCGAGAAGGAGGGCGCGGTGTCGATCGCCGGGCTGTTGGTGAGGCGCGAGAGGGCCCGGTTGGCGAGGGTGAGCGTGTAGATATCCGTGTTGCCGCCCTGGCTGGCGGAGAACACCACGCGGTCCCCTTGCGGCGAGAAGCGGGGCGCGAAGGTCATCCCGTCTACAAAGCCGAGCCGCTCGCGCTGCCCGGTCTCGAGGCTCTGAAGATACACCTGCGGCGTGCCGTCGTCGTAGGAGATGTAGAGGATCGTCTGCTCGTTGGGCGAAAAGCGGGGGGTCAGCACCAGTTCGCTCGAGACGGGCAGGTAGCGCAGGTTCGCGCCGTCCTGGTCCATCAGCGCGAGGCGCTTCTGCCGCCGGTCCTTCGGGCCGGTCTCATCCACGAAGACCACCCGGCTGTCGAAATACGGGCCCTCACCGGTGAGCGCGGTGTAGATGCCGTCCGCGATCTTGTGGGAGATGCGCCGCCAGTCGGGCGGAGCGGCGAGGAGCTGCTGGCCCACGAGCTGCTGGCCGCCGAAGACATCGAAGACGCGGTACTGGACCCGCAGGCGCCCGTCGGCTAGCTGGCCGATACGCGCGCGCACCAGCGCCTCGGCCCCGATGGCCCGCCAGTCCTCGAACCGCGGCACGGCGTCGAAGCTGACCGGCTGGGCCACGAAGGCGTTGGGCGGGATGAGGCGGAAGAGAGCGGTGCTCTCGAGATCCGCAGCGATGACCGCGGCGATCTCGCCCGCGCGGCTGGCGAGCGACGGGTCCTCGAGCTCGAAGGTCTCGATGGCGGTTGGCAGCGGCTCCACATTCGCGCCGGAGACGTCGATGCGCAGCGTCTCGCCATCCGCGCTCTGCGCCGCCGCCGGTGCGGGCGCGAGGCTGAGCGCGAGGGCGATGCAGCCCAGGATGCGGAGGAGGGGGAGGAAGGGCGCGCGCGACGCGGGAAGGATCATGAAGAAAGCCTCACTCTTTCGTCCGGTGTGAAGCGGAACTCGACGGATTTCCAGGTGGAGAGCTTCGGCCCGAGCTTTGCGAAGACCCCGAGCGCCTGCGCCCGGCGGAGCGCGGTCTGCGCCGCGCGGGAGAGCGCACCGCGCGTCGCCTGATCACCGCCCGAGACGGAAACTTCGGTGGGGGCGCCGCGGAAGCTGCCATCGGGGTTAAAGCTCGCCTTGATCACGACCACGAGGTCCGGATCTCGACGGCCTGGGTAGCGGAAGTACTCGCGCAGGCTGATCGAGAGCCCCTCCTTCTCGCCGCGGGAGAGCTGCTCGCCCCGGGTAGGGGCGGTGGCGGTGCGGCGCGCGGGGGAGGTGGCGGCGGGCTTGGCTTTCGCGGCGCCGTCATCGGCCTTGTCCACGGCCTCGATGCTCGCATTGGCGGCTTCCAGAGCGGCAAGCACGTCTGCATCCGCCTGCTCCTCCGCCGCGTTCTCCGCGGCGGTCTCTACCGGCGGCGCCTCGGGCTCTGGGGCAGGCGGCCGGGGGCGGGCACGGGGCACCGTGGCCGTCTCGGGCGCTACGGCAGCAACCTCTGTCTCGACCTC
Organism: Pseudomonadota bacterium; assembly: GCA_038528605.1. GTDB lineage: Bacteria > Pseudomonadota > Alphaproteobacteria > Rhodobacterales > Rhodobacteraceae > Thermohalobaculum. The sequence goes on along the minus strand of JBCBEP010000020.1, from coordinate 5,009 downwards.
GGGCGTCGCTTCCGGTGCAACCTCCTCGGGCTCCGGCTCGGGCGCGGGCGGCGCCTCGGCAAGGCCCGGCGGCGGCGTTGCCGGCGTCGAGGCCAGGGGCTGGACGGGTTCCGTCGCAGGCCGCGCATCGGGCGAGGCATCCGGTGCAGGCGCGTTCTCGGCCACCACGCGCGGCGCCTGTGGCCGTGTGGCCGGCGCTGGTGCGTCCTGCGGGCGGAGGGGTGGCACGGCGACCGCCGCGGGGCGCTCAGCCGGGTCCTGCGCGGCGGGGCCGGTGGGCCCGATAGCCTCGGCCGCCGCCGTTTCCACCGCGGGATCGGCCGCATCGGGCGTGACGGCAGAGGCGGGCGCCGGTTCGGGCGCCGTCAGCCCGTCATTGATCTCGGGGGCCACCGTGGGTGCCGTGGCCACTGCCGTGAAGAAGTCCGCTTCCGAGACCACGCTCACGTCCGAGAAGGAGATCGGCGTCTCCGGCGCCTCGGGCGCGCCGATGCCCATCACGGCCAGCGCGATCAGCCCCACATGGCCGATACCGGAGACGGCCATGGCCGGACGCATGCCGCGCCCGTCCTGCCCAATCAGTCCGCCGGTCCCTGCCATGACGCTCTCACGCATCGGCTTTACCTATCCGTCGCTCAGCCGCCATCGGGCGAGCGCTGTTCGTTGACGAGCGCGATCCGCCGGAAACCCGCCGCGGAGAGCGCTCCCATGACCTCGGCGACGCGCGCATGGACCACTTCTCCCGCAGCGCGAACGTAAACGCGGTCCTCAGCCCGGAGTTCCGCGATGGCGGCCAGGCGCGCGATCAGTGTTTCTCTCGAGACAGCCTGCTCCTGGATGAAGACAGTCCCGTCGGCCTGGACGCTCACGACCAGCGGCTCCGCCGGTTCTTGCGGCAAGCTCGGCGCATCGGTTTGCGCCAGATCGACCTCGACGCCGACGGTGAGGAGCGGGGCGGCCACCATGAAGATGATCAGCAGCACCAGCATGACGTCGACGAACGGCGTCACGTTGATCTCCGACATAGGCCGCAACCGCTGGCGGCCGCGGCGCCCGCGGGCGCGCCCGCCCGGCTGACCGACCGCGGCGCCCATCAGCCCGCCTCCCTCAGCGGCATGCGGGCGCGATCGACCTGACGGCCGAGGATGGTCGCGAACTCATCGGAAAAGTTCTCAAGCTCGCCGATCAGCCGGTCCGCATCCTGGCTCAGCCGGTTGTAGGCCAGCACCGCGGGGATGGCGGCGAGGAGGCCAAGCGCGGTGGCGAACAGTGCCTCCGCGATGCCGGGGGCGACGACGGCGAGGTTGGTGTTCTGCATCACCGCGATCTGCTCGAAGCTCGTTTTGATGCCCCAGACCGTGCCGAAGAGGCCGACAAAGGGGGCAACCGCACCGGTGCTCGCCAGGAAGCCGAGGCGCGAGGTCAGCCGGTCACTCTCCCGCGCGATGGCGACGCTCATGGCGCGTTCGACCCTGGCCTGCGTGCCGGGGATCACGCCCGCGCCGGCGACGACGCTGCGGTTCCACTCCACCATGCCGGCGGCGAACACGCGTTCCGCCGGGCTCTCGGGCTGCGGGCCCACCCGCTCGAACAGATCCTCGAGCGAGGCGCCGGACCAGAACTCCCCCTCGAACTCGGCGAGATGGCGGGCATGCCGGCGGAACTCCAGGATCTTGTCGACGATGATCGCCCAGCACCAGAAGGAGGCAAGGATCAGCATGACCATCACCACCTGAACGGTGAGCGTGGCTTTCATGAAAAGGCCGACGACGGAGAAATCGATCTCCGCGCCCGGCGGTCCGGCCGCCTGCGAAACGCCGGCCGGCGCCTCCACAGCGCTGCCGGTCACGCTTGGGTCGATACCGACCCCGGGCGCGGTTTCAATCGTGGCCTGTGCCAGCGTCAGCGCCGCCGCGCCGAACGCAACGAGGTCGTAACCCACGGAACTGCCTCCGCCTCTGGCCCGCTCGCGAGCCTCGCCTCACGCTCCCGGCCCCGGTTCATTCCGGGGCTCCGACGCAACGCTTGCCCCTTATGCGCGAAATCGGATCGAATTTCGAGAGCTTTGCAACGCTCAGACGCCTAGCGTCGTGAGCTGGCCGAGCGCGTCTGCGATATCGTCCGGGATGCGCGCGGGGCGGCCGCTTGCGTCCATCATGGCAAGCCTAACGGTCGAGGCGAAGAGCGGTTCCCCTTTGCGCAGCACGCGCTGATGAAGGCTGACGGAGGCGCGTTTGAGCGTCTCGAGCCGTGTCTCGACCGTGAGCATGTCATCGTAGAGCGCGGGCCGCAGATAGTCCGCGGTGAGGCCGCGGACGACGAAGACGAGGCCCTGCCCGTCCTTCAGCGCCCGCTGGTCGACGCCCAGCGCGCGCAACGCCTCGGACCGCGCCCGCTCGATGAAGCGCAGGTAGTTGGCGTAGTAGACAATGCCCGCGAGGTCCGTGTCCTCGTAATAGACCCGGAGCGAGAACGAGTGCGGGCCGGTCATGGGCTGCCCGCCATGCGCTGCACGACCGCCGCCATACCGGCCGCGTGGCTCGGATCGTCCGCCGCATCCGGCAGCGTGGGCGCGTAGGCAGCGCGCAGCACGTGCTGAAGCCGCGGCGTGACAACCGCGCGGCCCACGCCCTCGATCGCCGCCACCGGGCTCTCGGCGGTGAAGGCGTGGTCGGACCAGAGGAGAAGGCCCTGGACGCACTGCCCAAGGGCCAGCGCGCGTTCCGACATCGTGGCGAACACATCGTCCCGCCGCAGCAGCGTGATGCAGATGCGGATGGGTCCGGGCGCCTCGGGGTCCGTGCCCCCAGCGGCCGCGGGCGCGAAGCCGAAGATGCGGTACTGGTTGGCGCCGGAGGCTTCCAGCACGCCGAGGAGACGCTGGAGATCCGGGACCAGCCGGTCCATCCCCGGCACCGCGCGCAGCTCCGCCCAGGCGTTGCAGCTGAACACCAGGAAATTCACACCGAGTTCCGGATCTTCCTCCGCCAGCGCCAGCCCGCCGATGGAGCCCGAGGCCCGCAGCGCCTCGCGCCAGATCCGCTCCCCTTCCTCGGTCAGCCCGAAGAGAGCGGGCACCAGCGGGCGTCCCCAGCGCGCGAAACGGTAGGCGCCGTCCGAGCGGGTGAAGAGCGCGCGGATCGCGGCGGTATCGGGCACGGCCATGCCCCGGGGTGTCGCACTGTCTTGCATCTGGAGACCTCCGCCTTGCCGCCGCTTCGCTACCGTGCACGCCGCCGCAGCACCAGCCCGCTGCGCCGAAGCGTCCGCCCCCTGAAAGCGCTGCACGATGTGCCTACCGTCACACGGCAACCGGGCATCGGTTCCCATTTCCGGAATGTGGAGCCGCGGTGTGGGGCCGGGGCACCACAAGGTCCGGGAGGCTTCGGCGACTGACGGGGGACGCCTCCCGGACCGGCTGCACCGCTCCAGAATCGCTGGTATCCGGTTGTGTACTGCACGCCTTGCGCGAAAGCGCGCAGTCCTGTGCTGCGCGGCACAGGGGTGGAGGCGGGCGCTTGCTAGGTATGGTGCATGGTTGCGGTCGCGGGGGTCGCAGCCTGGAGACGGCCCGAAATTGGGAGTGTGTTTTCCCGGTCAGGGTCAAAAGGACGCGCGCCGGCTCCGGGGTGGGGAGCCTGGCGCGCGTCTCAGTTTCGCGGACCTACCCGTCCCGCGACGCTTCCGCGATGCGCCTTAGGGCCATCATGTCCTGCACGATGATCTTGTTGCCCTCGGCGCCCAGCATGCCCTCCTTCGACCAGGCGCGAATGCGCCGGTTCACGTTCTCGCGGCTGAGCTGCGCCATCTGGCCGAGGATCGACTGCGAGAAGGTCTCCTCGATCCGCGTCTGGCCGCTGTCGAGCTCCTTGCCCCAGCGCTCCGCAAGGCCGATGAGGCAGCCGGCGAGGCGGGCGGAGCCGTCGTCGAGGGCACGCGTCTCGGCGAGGGCGTTGGCTGCCCGCAGCTTCGAGGAGAGATCGATCAGGATACCGAACATCGCACTCGGATGTTCGAGCAGGAAGCCCTCCATGTCCTCGAAGGTGAGCAGCACACCGGTTACCGGGCGCACGGCGGTGACGGTGGCGGAGCGGGGGCTGCGGTCGAGCAGCGTGAGCTCGCCGACGAGATCGCCCGGGCCGAGATGGCCGAGGAGCACGGTCCGCCCGCTCTCCATGATGGAGGTGATCTCCACGCGGCCCGTCTCGATCACGAGCATGGACCCGCCGGCCAGGCCCTGTTCGAAGACCACCGCGTCCTTCTCGTAGACCTTGCGGCTCCCGCGGCCGAGGAGGGTGCGACGGGTCTCGGGCGTCATGCTGTCGAGGAAGCCGGGGCGCGACATGGTGCTCTGCTCGCATTATGGGGCGGCAACATGGGCCGCGCCTGATTTTTCTCACTCCGCTTCCAACGCAAACTATGGCAGCAGGTTGCGAACGGGCAAGCGGCTCTAGCCGCAGAGTGTTCGGTTGTTGCGCTATCGCTCGAAGAGCGCCCCCTGCCCGTCGCGTCCCCTGCCCTCCTGCGGCGGATCGAGGCCAAGATGGCGGAAGGCGGCATCGGTCAGCACACGGCCACGCGGCGTGCGGGCGACGAGACCCGCCTGCATGAGGAACGGCTCGATCACCTCCTCGATCGCGTCGCGCGCCTCAGAGAGCACGGCCGAGAGCGTCTCCACGCCCACCGGGCCGCCGCCGTAATGCTCCGCCATCGCGGAGAGGTATCGCCGGTCCGCCCCGTCGAGGCCCAGCGCATCGACGCCGAGGCGGGCAAGCGCCCGGTCCGCGAGGGTCCGGCTGAGCCGGCCATCGGTCTCGACGAGCGCGAAATCCGCCACGCGCCGGAGGAGACGGCCGGCGATGCGGGGGGTGCCGCGGGCGCGCTTGGCGATCTCGAAGATGCCCTCCTCCTCCGCGTAGAGCCCCATGAGGCCCGCGGCGCGCCCCACGATGCTGGCAAGGTCCGCGTGGCTGTAGAACTCGAGGCGCGTCGGGATGCCGAACCGGTCC
>JBCBEP010000019.1:0-40866 GCA_038528605.1 Pseudomonadota bacterium | reverse complement strand
GCCCCGAAGCGGGACGGACGCTGCGAATCGCAACTTATGGCTGCAGGTGTGCCGAGAGGCGTCCCGCTGCCCCGCGGTGCCTGAGCTTCGCCACTTCCGATGGTGTGCTCGCGCGGGCGGGCGAGGTTGGTCGCCCGCGCCGGAAACCAGGCAGCACCGCGTTCCAACCTCCGTCACGGGCTGGGCACGGCCCGGCCCAGCCGCTATAGAACGGGCTCATGAAACGTCGTTTTGCTCTGGCCGGCCTCGGCGCCGGCATCGCCGCCCTGATGCTCCCTGCGGGCGTCCTCGCGCAGTCCTTCTCGGGCGACGAGGCGCGGGACCTGGCGCGCATCTCCAACTACCTGAACGGGACCAGCACGCTGACGGGCGAGTTCGTTCAGGTGGGCCCGGACGGCGATGTGAGCACCGGGCAGTTCTATCTCCGCCGCCCCGGCCGCATGCGGTTCGAGTACGATCTGCCGAACCCTGCGCTGGTGATCGCGGACGGCACTTGGGTGGGCGTCTACGACCGGGCGTCCGAAACGCTCGACCGCTATCCCCTCGGCCAGACGCCGCTCGCACTACTCCTGGACGAGCGCGTGGACCTGCGCCGCGCTGGCGCCGTAACACGCATCGAAACGGGCAACGGCCAGATCCGCGTCACCGCCATCGACCCACAGGAGCCGGACCAGGGCTCCATCACGATGGTGTTTTCCGATCAGCCGCTTGAACTCCGCCAGTGGGTGGTGCTCGACGCGCAGGGCCTCACTACCACGGTCGCGCTGTCGGAGACCCGGGCAAACATCAAGCTCGACCCCGAGCTTTTCTTCATCAGCGATCCGAGCGGGAACTGAGGCGGACGGTTTCCGCCCGCTCACCCGATCTCGAAATCCACCAGAACCGGCACGTGGTCGGACGGCTTTTCCTTGCCACGCCATGGCTTTAACACGCGCGTGGAGCCGGCGACTGCGGTCACGCCCCGCGCCCAGATATGGTCGAGGCGGCGCCCGCGGTCCGAAAGCGCCCAGTCTTTCGCGCGGTAGGACCACCAGGAATAGAGCTTCTCGGGCTCCGGGATGTCCCGGCGCATGACATCCTCCCAGCCGCCCGCCGCCCGCGCCGCCTCGAACGCTTCGCATTCGACGGGCGTGTGGCTGACCACCTTCAGCATCTGCTGATGCGACCAGACATCGTTCTCCAGCGGGGCGATATTGAGGTCACCGACCGCGATGGCAGCGGCCCCAGCTTCGCCCTGCCAGTCCGCCATCTCGGCCACGAAATCGAGCTTGTGAGCGAATTTCGGGTTCTTCGTGCGGTTAGGCTCATCCCCACCGGCAGGCACGTATAGGTTGTGGATAACTGTGCCATCCGCCAGGCGCGCCGCCACGTGGCGGGCATCACCTTTGCCGCAGAAATCCGCCTGCCCTGCATCTTCGATTGGCACGCGCGCGAGAATACCGACGCCGTTGTACCCCTTCTCCCCCCGTGCCACGAGGTGGGTGTAGCCAAGCTCGGCAAAGCGCTCCCGCGGGAACTTGTCCACCGGGGTCTTGGTTTCCTGAAGGCACAGCACATCCGGCTTCTCAGCCTCGAGGAACTCGGCCACCAGCGCTTCGCGCAGACGCACTGAGTTGATGTTCCAGGTGGCTATCGTCAACGGCATGGGGGCTCTCCGAGAGGGGTTCCACCGCTTGCCTAGCCCGCGCCGCTGCCGCGCTCAAGAACGGCGGAGGCCGGAAAAGGAAGCGCCCGGTACCTGGGGGAAAGTACCGGGCGCCGACCCTTTCAGGGTCTGGATGGAACGGGTAGAGGGGGCTCCCGTTCCGGGGCAGCCGGGTTGAGGGGGGATCCGCTGCCTGCTTCAAGATAAAGCTTCCACGCCTAGGCTTTCAAGAGCCAGCGATTACAACCCTAGCCTGTATCCGCCCGCATCCGTCAGGAGGATGCGCGCCTGGCTCGGGTCGGGCTCGATCTTCTGGCGCAGCCGGTACACATGGGTCTCCAACGTATGCGTTGTTACCCCTGCATTATAGCCCCAAACCTCGCGCAACAGGGTGTCCCGGTCGATGGTCCGCCCACCCGCGCGATACAGGAATTTCAGTATGTTGGTCTCTTTTTCTGTCAATCTGATTTTACGTTCAGCCTCGTCCACCAGCAGCTTCGCACCCGGGCGGAAGGTGTAGGGGCCCAGGGGGAACACCGCGTCCTCCGACTGCTCGTGCTGGCGGAGCTGCGCGCGGATGCGGGCGAGGAGTACCGGGAACTTGAAGGGCTTCGTCACGTAGTCATTTGCACCCGAATCAAGTCCGAGAATCTGGTCGGCATCCGAGGATTGACCGGTGAGCATGAGGATCGGGCACTTCACCCCCTGCCGTCGCATCAGGCGGCAGACCTCGCGTCCGTCCATATCGGGCAGGCCGACATCGAGGATGACGATGTCGTGCAGTTCCCCCTTCGCGCGCTCGATCCCGCTCGCGCCGTCCTCAGCCTCGTAGACGTCGAACTCGTCGATCAGCATCAGCTGTTCCGCGAGCGCCTCGCGCAGGTCCGCATCGTCGTCGACGAGCAGGATCTTCCGGGCAACGGACATGGCATTTCTCCCTAGTCTCTAGGCTGCGAGGAGACTATCCCCGCATTGCGCCGTTTTCAGTGCGGCCCAAATGGGGCTGATAACGATCCGGCGCCGCCAGCATGTCAGTTTATCACCGCGATGTGTCGCTTTGCGCGCGGATGTTTCAGCGCAGGGGGGCGCGGGAGCCTTCCGGCCGCCCATGTGTTGCGCTTAAGGACGTGCACCGCGCGCGGGCGCGGGATAGGAACCGAGCTATGACCGATGCCACCATCCGCCTGACCGAGGAAGAGCGCGTCGCCCGCGCGCGGTCCGATCTGCGCATGGGCGCGCCCATCGCCCTCGTCGGCGAGCACGGCGGCGATGCGGGCGGGGCGCTGGTGCTGGCGGCAGAAACGCTCTCGCCAGAGCGCCTGGAAGCCTTCCGCACGCTGGTGGCCGCCGGCGGGCTGGACGAGGCGCCGGGCGCGATCGATCTCGCCGTCACCCATTGGCGTGCGGAAACCCTGCGCGCCAGGGCCTATGACGGCACGCTCGCCCGCATCCGCCTGCCGGCTGACGCGACGATCCGCTGGGTCCGCGCCACCGCCGACCCGAGCGCCGACATGGCCACCCCGCTCAAGGGACCCTATGCCACGCGGCGGGACGGCAGTGCCGCACTCCACAAGCTCGCCCTCACGCTCACGAAGCAGGCCCGCCTCCTGCCCGCCGCCGTCGTCGCCACCTGGGCCGACCCAGCCGCCATCGCCCGCTTCGCAGCCGAAGCGGAACTCACACTGCTCGATGCCGGCACGGTGAAGCGCGCCGCGGATGCGATGACCCGCATGATGCTGGTCTCGGGCGCCCGGGTGCCGCTGCGCCTTGCCGAGCATGGGCGCGTCCATGTCTTCCGCCCGGCCGATGGTGGGGAGGAGCACTACGCCGTGGAGATCGGCGCCCCCCCGCGCGGCGCGGCCGTTCTCTCCCGGCTCCACTCCGCCTGCTTCACCGGGGACGTGATCGGCTCCCTCAAATGCGACTGCGGCCCCCAGCTTGCCGCCGCCCTCGGCCAGATTGCGGAGGAAGGGCAGGGCGTCCTCCTCTACATGAACCAGGAAGGCCGCGGCATCGGCCTCGCCAACAAGATGCGCGCCTACGCGCTGCAGGACGAGGGCTTCGACACGGTGGAGGCGAACCACCGCCTCGGTTTCGAAGACGATGAGCGCGACTTCCGCCTGGGCGCCGAGATGCTGAAGGCCATGGGCTTCGCCTCCGTGCGCCTCATGACCAACAACCCGGGCAAGCTCGCGATGATGGAAGCCTCCGGCGTGGCGGTGGCCCAGAGGGTGCCGCTCAAGGTGGGCGAGAACCCCCTCAATGCCCGCTACCTCGCCACTAAGGCCGCCAAGTCCGGCCATATGCTCTAGTCATGCCCGCGGGCGCATCATACGACGCAGCGCGCCGGCGTTGCGACCTGGTGGTGACCCGCTGGAGCGCCCGCTTCCAGGGTCGCCGCTTCCCCTGCAGCATCGGGCGGGGCGGGATTGTTCCCGCCGAAGAGAAGCGCGAAGGAGACGGCGCCACCCCCGCCGGCATCTGGCGCCTCACCAAGCTATATGTCCGGCCTGATCGTGTGCCGGCACCGTGCACGTGCCTCCGGGTCCGCGCCCTCGGTCCCCGCACCGGCTGGGCGGAGGATCCGGCAGACCCGGACTATAACGGCCCCATCCTCCACCCCCATCCATACCCGGCGGACGCCATGCGCCGGGGCGACGGGCTCTACGACCTCTGCGCCATCACCGACCACAACACCGACCCCGTAATCCCCGGCAGAGGCTCGGCCATCTTCATCCATGCCTGGCGCCGCCCGCGCTTTCCCACGGCCGGCTGCGTCGCCTTCCGCCCGGACCACCTCGCTTGGATCCTCGCACGCTGGGGCCCCGGCTCCAGGCTCATCATCCGCGCCTGAGACCACTTCCCTAAAAGCGGGGCGGATGAAGGATGACCCACCCACTGCAGAGACCCCGCAAAAACCGATCCCGGCGACCAGCCGGGATGCCGTCTCGCTCGATGGCTCAGGCGGCGATCGGGTAGCCTTGGGAGGCGAGCGCCGCGGCGAGCTCTCCACTGCGGGGGCCCATGCGGGTGATGATGTGGGCCGCAGCCGCATTGCCCATATGGGCCGCGCGTTCGTCGTCGAGCCCCCGCACCAGCCCGGCGATGAACCCTGCGGCGAAGAGATCGCCCGCCCCGGTCGCGTCCATGATGTCCACCGCCTGCGGGGCAGCATGGGCCCGAACGTCGCCCCGGCGCACCAGCGCGCCCTCGTCGGAGAGCGTCACCGCCGCACAGGCCACGCGCCGAGCGATGGCCTCCTCCGCGATGTCGAGGCTCTCCGTGCCTACCAGCGCCAGTGCCTCAGCCCTATTGGCGAAGAGCAGATCCACATGTTCGTCGATCAGCCGGTTCATATCGTCCCGGTGGCGGGCGATGCAGAACGGATCGGAGCAGGTGAAGGCGATCCGCCCGCCGCCCCGCTTCACGGCAGCGATGGCCTTGGCATAGGCTTCCTTCGAATCGTCCGTGTCGAAGAGATAGCCTTCGAGATAGAGCCAGTCCGCCCGCTCCATCAGCCCCTCGTCGATATCAGCGGCATCCATGGTGACGGAGGCGCCGAGATAAGTGTTCATCGACCGCTCGCCATCCGACGTCACGCAGATGAGGCAGCGGCCCGTCGGGTCCCCGTTCGCCGCCGCAGGGTCGGTCACCAGCGGCCCGTCGTAATGCACACCGGCCGCGCGAATATCATGGGCGAAGATCGTGCCGAGCTGATCGTCCCGCACCTTGCCCACATAGGCCGAGCGCAGGCCGAGCTGCGCCGCCCCGACCAGCGTGTTGGCGCCGGACCCGCCCGAGACCTCCTGCGACGGCGGCATCGCGGCATAGAGCGCCTCAGCCCGCGCCGTGTCGATGAGCTGCATCACGCCCTTCTCGACACCCTGCTCGGTCAGGAACCCATCCTCGACCTTCGCCAGCACGTCCACGAGCGCGTTACCGATACCCACGAGATCGAAGCGGTCCGTCATCTTCTCATTCCTTCGCTGGCGCCTTGGCGCGCTTGGCCACCAGCCTCGCCTTCGCCTTGCCGGTTGCTTTGGTGACCGCTCTGGCCGCGGACTTGCCCACCGCTTTGGCAGAGGCGGCCTTGCGTTTCGGTTTCTTCGGCTCGCCGCCCTCGCCAAGCACCGGTGGCTCATCCGGTGCTGTGGCGCTCGCGGCGCCGGTTTTCTCGTCGAACTGGCAGAGATCGGCGATGGCGCAGGCTGCACAGTTCGGCTTCCGGGCCACACAGGTGTAGCGCCCGTGCAGGATCAGCCAGTGATGGGCATGGAGCGCGTACTCCGCCGGCACCTGATCGTCGATTGCCCGCTCCACCGCCACCACATCCTTGCCCGGCGCGATGCCGGTGCGGTTGCAGACGCGGAAGACATGCGTGTCCACCGCCTGGGCCGGATGGCGCCACCACATGTTGAGCACCACGTTCGCCGTCTTCCGCCCAACGCCCGGCAGGGCAGCCAGCGCGGCGCGGGAGGAAGGCACCTGCCCGCCATGTTCCTCCACGAGGATGCGGGAGAGCTTCATCACGTTCTTCGCCTTGTTGCGGAAGAGCCCGATGGTGCGGATGTGTTCGATCAGCGCCTCTTCGCCGAGCGCCAGCATTTTCTCCGGCGTATCCACTATCTTGAAGAGCTCGCGGGTCGCGCGGTTCACGCCCTTGTCCGTGGCCTGCGCCGAAAGGGCGACGGCCACGACCAGCGTGTAGGCGTTGCTGTGCTCGAGCTCGCCTTCTGGCTCGGGCCGCTCCAGAGCGAGCCGGCGAAAGCACTCACGGATATCATGATAGGAGAGCTGTGGCGTCATCGCGAGCGGCATGCCAGCCCCCCGGGCTCGACGCAACCCATCCCCTCGCTACGTGGTCGGGTGCGCGGTGTCGCAACCATCACCCGCACCGGCCCGATTTCAGGGCAGAAACCAGCATCGGGGATACCATGAGCGATATGGACCAACAGGGCATACCGGCGCCGGAAGGGGCCGCCCAGCTCTATGATACGGATTACGAGATCGGTCAGGACAATATCGAGACCAAGATCGGCCCCTTCGGCCTCGACATCCATAACCCGGTCTTCCTCGTCTCAGGGCTCAGCATCGTCGCCTTCACCTTCATCACCCTCATCTTTCAGGATCAGGCGGGCCCGATCCTCGGCGATATCCGGGTCTGGCTCACCTCGACCTTCGACTGGTTCTTTCTCAGCGCGTCCAACATCTTCGTGCTGTTCTGCCTCGCCCTGATCGTGCTGCCTGTGGGCTCGGTTCGCCTCGGCGGGAAGGAAGCGACGCCGGATTACAGCTATTTCGGCTGGTTCGCGATGCTCTTCGCCGCCGGCATGGGCATCGGCCTGATGTTCTTCGGCGTGCTGGAGCCCGTCTACCACATGGCAATCTCGGAGCCGCTGGGCGTGCCATCCCCCTTCGATGAGGACGGTAACCTGATCGAGGAGAACCTGGCTGCCGCTCAGGCGATGGGGCTGGCCGCCACGATCTACCACTGGGCCCTTCACCCTTGGGCGATCTACGCGGTGGTGGCGCTGGCTCTCGCCCTCTTCTCATTCAACAAGGGCCTGCCGCTCACCATGCGCTCGATGTTCTACCCGCTGCTGGGGGACCGGGTTTGGGGCTGGCCGGGGCATGTGATCGACATCCTGGCCGTGTTCTCGACGCTGTTCGGCCTCGCCGCCTCCCTCGGCTACGGCGCGCAACAGACGAATGCGGGCCTCGAATACATCTTCGGCGTGCCCAACAGCATCAACGTGCAGGTGCTGCTGATCATCGGCATCACGGCGGTGGCGCTGATATCCGTGCTGCGGGGTCTCGACGGTGGCGTGAAGGTGCTGTCGGAGGTGAACATGGTGATGGCGGGGCTGCTGCTGCTCTTCGTCATCCTCGCGGGGCCCACGCTGGCCATTCTCACCGGGTTCTTCTCGAACATCGCCAACTACGCGATGGAGGTTGTCCCGCTCTCCAACCCGCTCGGCCGGGAGGATGACAGTTACCGGCAGGGCTGGACCGCGTTCTACTGGGCCTGGTGGATCTCCTGGTCGCCCTTCGTGGGCATGTTCATCGCGCGGGTGAGCCGGGGGCGCACCGTGCGGGAGTTCGTCATCTGCGTGCTGATCATCCCGTCAACCGTCTGCGTCCTCTGGATGACCGCGTTCGGTGGGGTTGCCATCGACCAGGTAGTCTCGAACCCGGAAAGCTCCGGGGTGAAGCAATACGTCATCGACAGCTACCAGCCGGAGCTTTCGCTCTTCGGCATGCTATCGGACCTGCCGCTCTCCTCGATCACGTCGATCATCGCCATCGTGCTGGTGGTGGTGTTCTTCGTAACCTCATCGGACAGCGGAAGCCTCGTGATCGACACCATCACGGCCGGCGGCAAGACCGATGCGCCGACGACGCAGCGTGTCTTCTGGTGCACCTTCGAGGGGCTCGTGGCGATCGCGCTGCTGCTCGGCGGCGGGCTTGGCGCGCTGCAGGCGGCGACGGTCTCAACAGGCTTTCCATTCACGATCGTGCTCCTGCTCGGCTGCATCGCGATCTGGAAGGGGCTGGTCAGCGAACCGCGCTGAGTTTCCGGGGTTGCGCGTTGGGGGGCGGGGCCACTGGTCCCGCCCTTTCACATTCCAGCGGATTGACAAAGCCGAGTGATTCACTCAACTATTTGATTGTTCAAGCCACGCATGACTGTCGAGCCAGAACCACCCCACTGACAGCGCCAGGGAGGCAGATATGCGTATGGAGGAGATCAGGACGCGGAGGCCTGAGAACGAAGAGCCCGTGCTCGACGCGCGCCTGCTGCTCGACGGGCGGCGGCATGCGCTGCTGCGGCTCGACGATCAGACCTACCGGCTGAGCCTCACCCGCCAAAACAAGCTGATCCTGACGAAATGAGCATGCACACCCCGATCGGCGCGCTCCCCGTAGGCACGATGGAGACGCTGCCCGCGTTGGAAGCCGGGGCGGTGCGCGCGCTACGCCTCTGGTTCTCCGGGCCCGAAGCGCAGGCCGCCCTCTGGAACGCCTTCGCGAAGACCTTTGGGGCGCAGGAGGGTCATCGTCATCTGGGCGCCTTCGAGCGGTTCTTGGCCGGAGTTCTGGAGGTAAGCCATCGTCCGCTGATGCGTCACGCGATGGGCTGCCGCTGCCTCGGCGCGGATGAGCACGCCTTTGCGGGCCTCTTGGCGGCGGCCGCGAGGGGGCGGCGAGAGGATGCGCTGCTGCTCGCCCTCGCGCTCACGCCACCGCATCGCGCCCTGGCCCTCGTTGCGGAGGCGGAGGCCGTTGGACCGGTGCTCGGGCGGCTGGCACCCCTCCTCGCGGCCTGCTGTGCGACGGCCGAGGAACCGCGGGCAGCACCGGACCCTGACGCGGCACCAGCGCGGGAACGCGTGCTTCACTGAAAGGGGCACAGCGCAGGATACGGGTCGCGGGCGCAGGCGGGATCGGCGAGAAAGGGAGCGTTCGAGAAGGAGACCGCTCATGACCGCCGAGACCCTCGCCGCCAACACGCCAGACCCTACCACCTCACACGGCCCAGCGCCCGATCCGGCGCAGTATGCGCTGATGGCCGCGGCGCTCGACTACATCGAGGCGAACCGCGAGGCACAGCCGGGGCTCGACGAGGTTGCGGAGGCCGTGGGCCTGAGCCCTGCGCACTTTCAGCGCTCCTTCTCCGCCTGGGTCGGCGTGAGCCCGAAGCGCTATCTCCAGTACCTCACCCTCGACCATTCGCGCCGGCTGCTGGCGGAACGCTTCACGGTGCTAGACACGGCGCTGGAAGTCGGGCTCTCCGGCCCGTCGCGGCTGCACGACCTCTTCCTGCGCTGGGAGGCTATGACACCCGGGGACTACGCGGCCGGCGGCAAGGGTCTCGAGATCGCGTGGGACTGGATCGGCACGCCCTTCGGCGAGGCGCTGGTGATGGCAACGCCAAAGGGTGTCTGCGGCCTCGCCTTCGCCGAGGAGATGGGGCGCCACGCCACCATGGCGGATATGCGCGCCCGCTGGCCGGACGCGACGTTCCGGCAGGATGCGGCAGCCATCGCGCCCCACGCCGCCGCCATCTCGGCACAGCTCGCCAGCCGCACTGCAGAGCCGGTGAGGCTCGGGCTGCATGGCACGCCATTCCAGATCAAGGTCTGGGAGGCGTTGCTCTCCATCCCCTCCGGACAGGTGACCACCTATTCGGAGATCGCGCGCGCCATCGGCCACCCTCGCGCGGTGCGCGCCGTCGGCTCCGCCGTTGGGCGCAACCCGGTCTCCTGGCTCATCCCCTGCCACCGCGCGCTGCGGCGGGACGGGGCGCTCGGCGGCTACCACTGGGGACTGCCGGTAAAGCGAGCGCTTCTGGCCTGGGAAAGCGCGCGCGCCGAAGCCTGACCCACTGGTTTTGTTGACAGCGCGCCCGTGCTCCGCGGATGGTCCGGCAAGGAGCGGGGCACCGGGGGCGCAGTCCATGAGCGAGAACGGCGGCGCCACTGCGCCTTCCAGCTATCAGATCGCCGCAGGTCTCGCCGCCCTCAACGCAGAGGCCATCGGCTGGGCGCTCCTCGCCTTCATCATCGCAGATGGCGTGATGGTCGCGCTCTTTGGCGCGGCCCCGCGCGTGCTGATGCATTTCGTCTTCGACGCGCTGATGGTCCATATGGGCCTGCGCAGCATGCTGAGCGATGGTCGCGTGGCGGGCACGGCCGCCCTGGTCGGCAGCGGCGGGCAGACGCCCTGGCTCTTCATCTTCCGCGCTACGCTGCTGATGATGCCGGGCATCCTCGCCCTCCTCATGGTGGGCGGCCTGCTGATGCCCGCTTTCGGCAGCTCTGTAGCGCTCGCGGGCGGCGTTCTTGCCGGCTTGAGCGCCTATGCCGTCACCTTCTCCCTCTTCGGCACCATGCTCGCGGATCTGGCGGATGGCGGGCGCGGAGACCCGGAGGCCGCGCTGGAGCGCGGCCGCGAAGGGTTCCGCCCGGTGCTCGCCCTCATGCTCGCGGGGCCGGTGCTCGCGGAGTTCTGTCTCTTCGCCGCCTCCCGCATGGCGGATTGGCTCAACCTGCCGGAGCGCGCCATGATCGAGGGGGCGGACCATCTCAGCGTCGTCGGCCTCGTGATCGATACGGCGTTCCTCGTCGCCGGTGTCTTCGTCAGCCTCCTCGCCGCCGCCGTCATCGGCCGCGCCTGGTTGAAGCGCTACTGAGGCTTCGCCGGCTCAGTGACGGAAATGCCGGCGGCCGGTGAAGAGCATGGCGAGCCCCCGGCTGTTGGCAGCCTCGATCACTTCCGCATCCCGCATCGAGCCGCCCGGCTGAATAACGGCCGTGGCCCCCGCTTCGGCCGCGGCGATCAGCCCGTCGGCGAAGGGGAAGAACGCGTCGGAGGCGACCACGGCACCCTCGGTCATCGGCCGGTCTAGGCCGATCGCCTCGGCCATCTCGGCCGATTTCCGTGCGGCGATCCGGGTGCTGTCCACCCGGCTCATCTGGCCCGCGCCGATGCCCACGGTGGCCCCCTCCCGCACATAGACGATGGCGTTGGACTTTACGTGCCGCGCGACGCGCCAGGCGAAAAGAAGATCCGCACGCTCCTGGGCGCTCGGCTCCCGCGACGTGACGCAACGCAGCCCCTCGCCCACGGCGCCGAGCGTATCCGCGTCCTGCACCAGCAGCCCGCCCGCCACCTGCCGGAGATCGAGCCTGCGTGCGGCCGGGTCGGGCAGGCCTTCGGTGAGCAGCAGGCGGATATTGGGCTTCTCGGCAAAGATCGTCCGCGCCGCCGCGTCCGCGCCCGGGGCGATGACCACCTCGGTGAAGATGCGGGTGATCGCCTCGGCTGCGGCAGCGTCCAGCGGGCGGTTCACGGCAATGACCCCGCCGAACGCCGATACCCGGTCACAGTCATAGGCACGGCCATAGGCTTCGGCCAGCGTCGCCCCGCGCGCCACGCCGCAGGGGTTGGCGTGCTTGATGATCGCGCAGGCCGGCCCCGCCTCCCCGTCGAGATCGGCAACGAGCTCGAAGGCCGCATCCGTATCGTTGATGTTGTTGAAGCTGAGCTCCTTGCCCTGCACCTGCACCGCGGTCGCCACGCCCGGCCTTGCGGTATGGTCGGAGTAGAAGGCGGCGGACTGATGCGGGTTCTCGCCATAGCGCAATGGCTGCAGCAGATGGCCGGCAACCACCCGCCGTCGCGGCGCCCCGTCCCCGGTCGCACGGGCGAACCAGCCACTTACCGCAGCGTCATAGGCCGCCGTCCGGGCATAGGCGATGGCGGCAAGGCGGCGGCGCGTCGCGCCCGTCGTGCCACCCAGCGCGTCGATCTCGTCCGCAACCGTCTCGTAGTCCTGCGTATCGGTGACCACGGCCACAGCCGCGTGGTTCTTCGCGGCCGCACGCAGCATTGCAGGCCCACCGATATCGATGTTCTCCACCGCTTCTTCAAAGCTCGCCCCGCGTGCGACGGTGGCCTCGAACGGGTAGAGGTTGACGATGACGAGGTCGATCGCCCCGATGCCATGATCCGCGAGCGCGGCCATGTGATCGTCCTTCGCCCGGTCCGCGAGAATGGCGCCATGGACCATCGGATGCAGCGTCTTGACCCGCCCGCCCATCATCTCGGGAAACTGCGTGATCTCCGAGACATCGCGGACGCCGAGGCCCGCGTCACGCAGCAGCCGCGCAGTCCCGCCAGTCGAGACGATCTCCACCCCGGCCTGGGCGAGACGGGCGGCGAAGGCTTCGATCCCCGTCTTGTCCGATACGGAGATGATGGCGCGGCGGACGGGGACGACGGCGCCTCCGCCAGCGGCCTCTCGGCCCGCGGATGTGTCGCTCAACTCTGCTCTCCCCCGAAAGCGCGCCGGGTGGCGCGGCGCAACATCATCTAGCGTTAATGTCATGCCGGCGCGGCACCCGGAAGAGGGACGTTGCGCGGTGGGACCGAGCACCGCTTCCCACGCAACGGTTCTCTTCTACGTGGCGTGTCTGAGGCGTGCGGCGAAGAACCCGTCCAGCCCTCCTATCTCGGGCAGCATCGACGGCAGGGTTCGGAGCGTGCCTTCCTCGCTGATCACGCCAGGCGGCAGGCGGGCGTCGTCCGCTTCGATGGGCAGGAGCGCCGCCCCCGGCATGGCCTCCACGAATGCGGCGACCTGACCCTCCCCCTCGGCGCGCAGGAGCGAGCAGGTGGCGTAGACGAGATGGCCGCCCGGCGCGAGCCAGCCCCAGGCGCGCGCGAGCAAGCTCGCCTGCAACTCAAGGAGCGGCGGGATGTCCTCCGGCGCAAGCCGCCAGACCAGGTCCCCATGGCGCCGCGCAGTGCCGGTGGCGCTGCACGGTGCATCGAGCAGGATTGCGTCGAACGGCGCTTCAGGCTGCCATTCCCGCGCATCCGCCACCACAACCGACGCCTTCAGCCCCGTACGACCCAGGTTCTCCGCCAACGTGGCGAGCCGCGCCTCGCTGAGGTCGAGCGCCGTCACGTGAGCGCCCATCGCGGCGAGCTGCATGGTCTTGCCGCCGGGCGCCGCACAAAGGTCGAGCACCCGCTTGCCCGACAGCGCCCCCGGCGCGCCCTCGAGCACCAGGGCCGGCAGGGCGGCCGCCGCGTCCTGCACCCACCAGGCGCCATCGTCGAACCCAGGCAGGGCCGAAATCTGCGGGCGGCCAGCAAGGCGCAGCGTGCCGCTGGGCAAAAGGGTACCGCCGGTCTCCTCCGCCAGCGCATCCCCGTCAGCCGCAATGCGAAGCGTGAGGTCGTGCGCCGGGGGCGGACCGCGGTGGGCCCGCATCACGCGCCCGGCCTCTTCACGCCCCCAATCAGCCTCCAGCGCCTCGGCGAGCCAGGGCGGGGTGTTGATGGCGGGCGGGCGTTTCGGCTCCGGCGCGCCCGCCAGCTTGCGGCCGACGGCATTGATCAGCCCGGCCATGCGCAGGGCCGAATTGTCCGCCCGCGCGAGCTTCACCGCCCCGTCCACCGCTGCATGTGCCGGCCGGCCGGCGTGCAGGATCTCGGCGGCCATCAGCCTGAGGAGGTGATTGGCCGGCGGCCCCGGCATCCGGTCGACAAAGCGTGTGAGGACGGCATCGATCTCCCCCAGCCGCCTGAGGGTGAGGTCGGCGAGAGACATCGCCTCGGCCCGCTCCGGCGGCGAAAGGTGGCTTATCGCAGCCCCGCCCATAAGCCGCCGCTGGTCGAGAACCCCGGCTATCAGCCGCGCAGCCGCCCCCCGCGCGGTCCCGACACCGGCTTCATCCGGATCCAGCCGGCCCGACGCTGCCGCGGCACGGCTCGCGCGCCGCGGCTTTCCTCGCCCCCCCTCCATCTTCAGGCCCAGGGCCCGGCGCCGGAGCGGGGGCCGCCGCGCGGGCGGGTGCGGGGCATCCCCCAGTTCCGCTTCATCTCCCGCGGCGCAGGACCGGGCTGCGGCCGTGCAACCCGCCCCACCGTCACACCCATCTCCCGAGCCTGCGCCTCGAGCGCCGCGATCCGGTTGGCCGGGTTCGGGTGCGTGGAGAACAGGCTGTCGATGCCACGGCGCGTGAGCGGGTTCACGATGAACATGTGCGCGGTAGCCGGGTTTCGCTCGGCACTCTCAAGCTCGGAGCGACGACCGCCCGAGATCTTGGCCAGCGCCGAGGCAAGCCACACCGGATTGCCGCAGATCTCCCCGCCCGCCTTGTCCGCCGCATATTCGCGCGTTCGGCTGATGAGGGACTGGATGAGAAAGGCGGCGAAGGGTGCGGCGATCACCGCCAGCAGCACGCCGATCATCCCGAACGGGTTCCGGTTGTCCCCCTGCGTGCCGCCAAAGAAAAAGGCGAAGTTGGCGAGCATCGAGATTGCACCGCCTACCGTCGCCGCGATCGTCATGATCAGCGTATCGCGGTTCCGGATATGGGCGAGCTCATGCGCCATCACGCCGGCAAGCTCCTCGCGCGTGAGCGTTTGGAGGATGCCCGTGGTTGCCGCCACCGCCGCGTTCTCGGGGCTGCGGCCCGTGGCGAAGGCGTTCGGCTGCGCATCCTCGATGATGTAGACAGCTGGCATCGGCAGGTTGGCGTTGCGCGACAGTTCCTCGACCATGCCGTAGAGCTCCGGCGCGGTCTGCCGGCTGACGGGCCGCGCATTGTGCATGCGCAGCAGCATCTTGTCCGAGTTCCAATACGCCATTGCGTTCATGCCAACCGCCACGGCAAAGGCGATCATCGCGCCTCCGGGCCCGCCGATCATGTAGCCCACGCCGAGGAAGAGCGCCGTGAGCGCGGCAAGCAGGAGCGCCGTCTTCATGTAGTTCATGCGCGTCGTACTCCGTGTTCCTCGTGCCGCGCAGGAGAGGGAGGGGAGGCGAAAGGCGCGCTTGCCGGTCCTGCACCCCCGCCCCTACATCTGCGGCACATGCTTGTGGAGGGATATATGTCCGACGCCGACGCCCCAGAAGAGGCCCGCTCGCCGGAAGGCGACGCAACGTCGCCCGACGCCGCGCGCGCAGCCCGCGTGAAGGCCGCGGCGGAGCGCGCCCTGGCGGAGGCGGCGGCGCGGCGGGAGGCCGAGAAACCCCTGTCCCTGCCGAAGGAGGAGGGCGGGCGCGAGGGCCCGGAACCCGTACGCTTCGGCGACTGGGAGAAAAAGGGCATCGCCTACGATTTCTGAGCGGCAGCGCTAAAGGAGAGGCGGCTGCCCGGCCGCCTCCGCCGCCACCTCCATGGCCGGGATGACAGCGTAGGCTTCCTCCCGAAGGACCTCCACACGTTCGAGCATCAGCGCGTCCCGTGCCTCTGCCAACGCGGGCGACGCCAGGGCCGCCTGTAACGCCTCCCGCAATGCTTCCACGACTGCGTCTTCCTGCCCGCCGGCCGTGATGAAGGGGAGCGATGGGGCAGCGAGCGTCCAGCCGATGCGCCTGAGGCTCGCGACCGTCTCCGGCGCCCAGCGCTGCGCCAGCGCCCATGTCACAGAGTCGATGGCGGCGATATCGGCCTCCCCCGCCGCGACGGCACGGGCCGAGGCCAGATGTGCCCCGGTCTCCACGCCCAGCGCTAAGAACGGCGACTCGGCGATCAGCGGCGCCACGGCCGCGCGCAGGGCATTATGGCCGGATTGGCTGTCCCGTCCGTTCACCGCGGGGCGATAGCCACGGCACGCCGCCAGGCAGGCCGCAGGATCGTTCTCCCGCACAACGATGGCGGAGCGGTAGGTCGGTCCCTCGCATCCCGGCGCGGCGTAGACCGGGGTGGCCACGAGGCGCACATGGCCGCGCAACCCGTGCCAGTACGGGTAGCCGCAGGTCTGGCCGAGGAGGAGGGCGGGGTCGCGCCAGGGCGCGTGGACGTTGTCTGCCCTGCTGAGCGCATCCGGCGCAGTCACGCCCAAGTCGCGCAACGCCTCTGCGATACCGGCCCAAAGCGCATCGGTCGCGGGGCGCAGTACCGGCAGGTCGTACATCTGGAGTGCCGCCAGTCCGCTCACCGTCCGCCCTTTCGCCCACCGCCCGAGTGTGCGCAGTGTGCCCCGGCACGGGTCGGGCTACCATCCCCGCCCCCACGAGCAAGAGCGGCAGGGCCATGACCACGGATGACGGAGAAGGCAGGCGGGAGGCCACACGGCCCGACGGGGCCGCTCTGTCGGCCCTCCGCTGGTTCAATGGCACACCTGCGCTCCTCCTGACGCTTACGGCGCTCTTCTGGGCCGGCAACGCCATCGCCGGGCAGCTGGCGAAAGACGAGGTGGCGCCCTTCATGCTGGTGCTTCTGCGCTGGATCGGGGTGACCCTGCTGCTTTGGCCGCTCTACGGGCACGAAGTGCGCGCTCACTGGGCCACCATCCGCCCCGCCCTGCCGCGCATCGCCATCATGGCGACGGCGGGCTTCACCTGCTTCAACGCGCTGTTCTACGCAGCCTCCCACAGCACCACGGGCATCAATATCGGCATTCTGCAGGGCTCGATGCCGATGTTCGTGCTCGCAGGCGCTTTCCTCGTCCACGGCACGCCCGTGGGCCGGGTGCAGGCGCTGGGTGTCCTCATTACGCTTGTGGGCGTCATCCTCGTGGCCACCAAGGGCGCGCCCGCGCTCATCGCCGAGCAGGGGGTGAACCCCGGCGATGCGCTGATGCTCGTCGCCTGCGTGCTTTACTCTGGCTACACCGTGGCGTTGCGCAGCCGCCCGGCCATTCCCGGCCGCGCCTTTTTTACCCTCATGTGCCCGATCGCCGCCATCACGGCGGTGCCCTTTGCGGTGGGCGAAGCGCTCATCGCCGGGGCCTCGCTGCCCACCGCCGAAGGCTGGCTGGTCACGCTCTACGTGACCATTTTTCCCTCCTGTCTCGCGCAGCTTTTCTTCTTGCGCGGTGTTGACTTGATCGGGCCCGGGCGCGCTGGTGTATACATTAACCTCGTGCCGATCTTCGCGGCGCTGCTGGCTGTCATGGTCCTCGGCGAGACCTTCGCCACCTATCACGCCGCCGCCCTTGCCATGGTTCTCGGCGGCATCTGGCTCTCACAACGAAACGCAGCCGGCTGAAGACGAATGTCTGAATAATTTCCGAAAAATTTACTCTTCAGCGTTGACGTTCTCTCGAAGCATGGCATTCTCCGCGCCACGGCCCGTATCGTCGGGCGCGTCCTGACGGAGCAGTCGATGACCGACACACCCTCGCCCACCCCCACCGAGCCAGACGGCACCGGCCAAGCCGGCTTCTTCGCCAGCTTCGCCGATGCCGTTGTCCGCTATCGCTGGGTCTTTCTCGCCCTCTCCCTCGCCGTTGTCGGCGTCGCGACCGCGAAGATCGGCGCCATCTGGCCGCCGGACCCCTCGGCCCGGATCTTCTTCGCCGAGGAGAACCCGGACCGTCAGGCGCTCGACGCCTACGAGGCCGCCTTTACCAAGGACGACAACCTGACCATCGCCGTGGTCCCGGAGGACGGCGAGGTCTTCAAACCCGAAACCCTAGCGCTCATCGGCGAGATCACCGACGAAGCCTGGCGGCTCCCCTTCGTGCGGCGCGTCGACAGCCTGACCAACTTCCAGCACAGCTACGCCGACGCCGAGGGCCTGGTGGTGCGCGACCTCGTACCCGAGCCAGCCACCCTGACACCGGACGACGCAGCAGAAGTTCAGCGGCTGGCGATGGAGCGTCTCGAGATCGTCGACCTGCTGCTGGCGCCCGAGGGCGATGTCACGCAGGTGAACGTTCTCTTCACGCTGCCAGAGGCCAACCCCACCGAAGAGGTTCCCCTCATCGTTCGCGAAGTGCAGGCGATGGCGGAGCGGATCGAGGCGGAGCATCCGGTCGACATCCGGCTCACCGGCGCGATCATGATCAACAACCAGTTCGCGACGAGCGGGCAGGAGGACAGTCAGAACCTCCTCGGCCCCATGTTCCTGGTGATCCTGCTTCTCGTTGGCCTCGCCCTCCGCTCGGCCTTCGCCACGGTGGCGGTGCTTATCCTGATCACGCTCTCCGCCGCCACGGGCCTCGGCGCGGCTGGCTGGTTCGGCTACCGGCTGAACTCCGTCACCGTGCTGGCGCCGCTCTACATCATGACGCTGGCGGTGGCCTCCGCTGTGCACGTGTTTTCAGCCTGCCGCGCAGCGATGCCCGACACGGCCGACCGGAAGGAATGGGTACGCCGCGCCCTTACGGAGCACGCGGGCGCCATCATCATCGCCTGCGTGACAACGGCGATCGGCTTCTACTCGCTCAATTTCTCGATCTCGCCGCCCTTCCGGCAGCTCGGTAACATCGTGGGCACGGGCGTGCTGGCCGCCCTCTTCTTCACGCTTTTCCTGCTCCCAGGTCTCCTCATCGCCCTGCCCATCCGCCGGCAAAAGAGCGCCGAACGCGAACCGCGGGCCATGCGCGCGCTGGCAGATTTCGTCGTGGGACGCCGGCGCGTGATTGCCCCGGTAATGATCGGCGTCGTCGCCCTCCTCGCCGCCGGCATCAGCCAGCTGAAGCTCGAGGACGATTTCATCCGCTACTTCGATGAACGCTATGCCTTCCGCGAGGACACCGATTTCGTGGAGGACCGGCTCACGGGGGTGAACCAGCTCTACTTCGCGCTCCCCGCCGGTGGGGACCAGGCGATCAACAAGCCAGCCTTCCTCCAGGAGGTCTCGGCCTTCGCCGACTGGCTGCGGGCCCAGCCCGAGGTCACCCATGTCGCGACGCTGACGGACACCCTGAAGCGGCTGACCATGAACATGAACGAGGACGATCCCTCGTTCTTCCGGCTGCCTGAGAGCGAGGAAGCGGCAGCGCAGTACCTCTTCCTCTACGAACTCAGCCTCGGCTACGGGCGGGATCTGACGGACCAGCTCAACATCGACAAGTCCGCCCTCCGCGTGAGCGTCGCACTGGCCCGTCAGACCACCGCGGAGATGCGGGAGGTAACCCTGCGGGCCGGCCAGTGGCTCGAGCAGAACGCACCGACGATCCAGGCGGCATGGGCCGCCGGGAACCCCGAACGACCGCTCGTTACCCCCACGGGCGTGGTGCACGTCTTCAACCTCATCAGCTACCGGGATGTGCGGGCGATGCTGACGGGTACGGCGCTGGCGCTGGTGCTCATCTCGGGCGTGATCATGATCGCGCTGAGATCGGTCCGGATCGGGCTGATCAGCCTCGTGCCGAACCTCATCCCGGCCGCCATGGCCTTCGGGATCTGGGGCTACTCGGTGGGCGCGGTGACGCTGGCGATCGCCGTGGTGCTGGCGGCCACGCTGGGGATCGTGGTCGACGATACCGTCCACTTCCTTTCGAAGTACCAGGCCGGGCGGCGCAAGGGCATGAGCCCGGAGGACAGTGTCCGCCACGCCTTCACGCGCGTGGGCAATGCACTCACGATCACGTCGATCGGCCTTGTGGCAGGCTTCGCCGTGCTCGCCTTCTCGGGCTTCGCCGTGAATGGTGACATGGCGAAGCTGACGGCGATCACCATTACAGTGGCGCTGATCGCCGACTTCCTGCTTTTGCCTTGCCTTCTGATCTTCCTCGACAAACGGAGAGAAAGCATGACCCTCAAGCCCGCAACCGCCGCCCTGCTGCTCGCGGCTCTCGCGGCACCCGCCCTTACGCTTGCCCCCGAAGCCAGAGCCGACGATGCCGCCGCAAAGGGCCTCGCCATCGCCGAGGCAGCCGACAAGCGCGACCTTGGTTGGGAGGCCTTCACGGTCGACGGCGAGATGATCCTGCGGGACAAGGCCGGCAACGAAAGCCGCCGCGTCTTCGACAGCCTCTCACTCGAACGGCCCGACCGCTCGCTCGGCGATCTCGGCATCATCGTCTTCACGCGGCCGCGGGACATCCGCGGGACGGGCCTCCTGACCCACGCGAATATCGAACCGCAGGACGACGACCAGTGGCTCTACTTGCCCGCGGTGAAGCGCGTGAAGCGGATCTCCTCCTCGAACCGCACGGGCAAGTTCGTCGGCTCGGAGTTCTCGTATGAGGACCTCGGCTCCCAGGAGGTGGACGACTACACCTACAAGTGGCTGCGGGACGAACCCTGCCCGGGTGCCGAGGAGCTGACCTGCCACGTGGTGGAGAGCTACCCGAAGAACTCGAAATCCGGCTACTCGAAGCGGATCGGCTGGACCGATGTGGCCGAGTATCGACAGTTCAAAGTGGAATTCTACAATCGACGCGGTGACTTGGAGAAGATTCTTCAGTCGAGCGGCTACACCGAGTACGAGGGCTACTGGCGGCCGGACCTTCTGGTCATGACGAACCTGCAGAGCGGCAAGGAGACCGATCTCTTGTTCACCAACTACGATTTCTCAGCCTCCCTCGGCGATGGGGACTTCGACCCCAACCGCCTGCCCCGGATGGCCCGCTGATGCGCCTTAGCGCCCTTCCTGCAGCCCTCGCCGCCCTCCTCCTCGCCGCGCCCGCGGCGGGGCAGGAGAGCGGGCCGCTTGGCACCACGAACTTCGAGTTCTTCGGCGAGGTGGAGCTCGAGGGCACGGTCTTCTTCGAGGATCCGCAGTTCGACCAGCAGGTGCGCGACGACGCCTCCATCGCCGGGGAATTCACCCTCCTCGCCGAGTGGATGGACAGCGATCTAACCTTCCGCTTCACCCCCTTCGCCCGCGCCGATCTGGCAGACGACGAGCGGACGAACGGCGATATCCGCGAGGCGAAGGTCGACTATGTCAGCGGTCCCTGGAGTGTCCGCGTGGGCGTGGACACCATCTTCTGGGGCAAGACCGAAGCCTTCCACCTCGTCGACATCGTGAACCAGACGGACTTCGCCGAGGCGATCGACGACGAGACAAGGCTCGGCCAGCCCATGATCCGCGTCGCCCGGCTCACGGATTTTGGTGAGTTTGCAGCCCTCTACTTCCCCTACCAGCGCATCAGGCGGTTCCCTGGCCCGGAAGGGCGCCTGCGCTTCGGCCTGCCGGTGAACACGGACAATCCCATCTTCGAGACGGATGCCGAGCGGTTCACCCCGAGCTTCGCACTGCGCTACTCAGGCTTCGTCGGCCCCGTGGACCTTGGCCTGCACGTCTTCCACGGTCTCGGCCGCGATCCATCCTTCATGCCCGATGCCGAGTTCGACGAGCTGCTGGCCGTCTACCAGCGCATCACCCAGGGCGGGATCGACTTCCAGTTCACCTCCGGCGCGACGCTCTGGAAGTTCGAGGGCCTGTTGCGCGGTGGCGAGAAGAACGCCCAGTTCCGGGATGAGTTCTTCGGCGCCTTCACAGGCGGTATCGAGCACACGCTCTTCAGCATCCTCGACACGAGTTACGATCTGGGCCTGATCGCCGAATACGCGTTCGATAGCCGCGGCGAGGACGCGCTGACGAACTTCCAGAACGATGTGATCCTCGGCACGCGCTTTACCTTCAACGACGTGTCCGACACCGCCATCCTGCTCACCAGCGCCTTCGACACCCAGAACGGCGACATCAGCTTCCGGCTGGAAGCGGAGCGCCGGCTCGGCAGCCGCTTCTCGGCCTCGCTCGAGGGCGTGGGCTTCGTGAACCAGGACCCCGACAGCTTCGCGGGCAGCTTCGCCGATGACAGCTTCATGCGGCTGAAGCTGAAGTTCTTCTTCTGATGAGCGCTGCTCCGCGGGAGAGCGATGGACCGGCTGAGGGAGGCGAACGGACGAGGCTCGAGATCCTCGAAGCCTCCATGCGCCTCTTTCAGCACTTCGGTTTCGGCAAGACGACCATGGCCGACATCGCGCGCGAAACGGCGATGAGCCCCGGCAACCTCTACCGATACTACCGCAACAAGCAGGCCATCGGTCGCGCCGTGGTCGAACGCTACTTCCGAATGACCGAGGCGCAGATGGCGACGGGCCTGATGCTCCCCGGCGGCTCCCCGCCAGAGCGGATCCGGGAGCTGATCAAGAACGGCGTGGGCCATCTCATGACCGAGATGGACCATAACCCCCGCCTCGTGGAGCTGGCGGATTTCATCTGTGCCGACCCGGAAGGCGTGCAGTCCCTCCAACAGCATATCGGCTGGAAGGAGAAGGCGATCGCCCGCGAGGTGGAGCGCGGGATCGAGACCGGGGATTTTCGCCCCTGCGATCCCGAAGAAGCCGGGCGCATTCTGGTGGCCGCCACGCGCGCCTACTGGATGCCCATGGCGCTCGTCCATATCAGGCGCGAGGACGATGGCGGGCCCGCGATGCTCGATCAGGTAATCGACCTTCTGCTCGAGGGGCTGGCGGCGCGCCACTAGAGCGCGCCGCCTCGGCCCCCTCAGGCATTCTTGCGGCGGCTGGCCAGGAAGCCGATGCCCGCCAGCGTGCCGCCCAGGAGCAGCAGGCTCGCGGGTACTGGCGTCGCGATCACCTCGCCGTTCTGGTAGTGCCCCGCCCACGCGCTCGTCTCGTAGAGCTCAGACGGGTTCTCGACATCCGCCAGCGTCAGCATCAGCGGCGTGCCGCTACCGAAAGCGGTGGAGGCTACGGCGTTGCTTGCCTCGCCGTTGTTGAAGAGCACGTCCCGGAAGTCCTGCTGGAAGACACCGCTATCCGCGTCGATATCCGCACCGAAGCTGATGCTCTCGCCGGGGTCGAAGCCGGTGAAGCTGAAGCTGATGCGGTCGGTGTTCACGCCGTCGACGCGGTTGATGCTCGTATCCCCCTCAACCAGCGTCGCGGTTCCCCCATCGGGTGCGATGATTTCAACAACGCCATCGAAGTTGAACGACGGGTCGCCAACGGTCAGCGAGAAGCTCTCGAGCAGCGCCGTATCGGAGCGGTTCGTGAGGGTGATGATGGGCACGTTGACGCTGCCAGGCTGAGTGCCAAGGCTGCCGTCGATGGTCAGATCGAAGCCGATGATGCTCGCGGCCGCAGGGGCGGCGGCACCGGCCAGAGCGATGGAAAAGGCGGCCGCTGCCGCCCGGCAAGTGGCTGCCGTACGCATGGAACTCTCCAGGCTTGAGGTTTCAGGCGTCGGCTTCTCCGACCAGCGATCACTGCCGCCTACGCGTAGGTAAATAATGGGCTAATGGCGGGGCGTGAACCGCCAAGCCAATGATTAACCATAGAAAATTGGGTTTCGAAAAGAAATGGCCCGCCCCCGTGTCATCCGGGGACGGGCCTGTCCTGGCCTGATGCAGCGTGGCGGTCCGACCTAGATGGCCAGGTACTCCTGGCGGAGTTCGGCATTGTCGAGCACTTCCTGCGCCGTGCCGTCGAAGACGATCTGACCCATGTCGAGGATCAGCGCCCGGTCGGCGAGGTGGAGTGCTGCGATCGCGTTCTGCTCCACGAGGATCGTCGTCATGCCCAGATCCTTGATCTGCTCGAGCGTACGCTCGATCTCCTGCACGATGACCGGGGCCAGCCCCTCGTAGGGCTCGTCCAGCAGCAGCAGCTTCACGTCCCGCGCCAGCGCACGAGCGACCGCCAGCATCTGCTGTTCGCCGCCGGACATGGTGGTGCCCTCCTGCTTCCGGCGCTCACCGAGGCGGGGGAAGAGCTCGTAGAGCCGCTCGATGGACCAGCCATGGGGCTCGACAATCTGTGCAAGCTTCAGGTTTTCCTCGACCGTCAGGCCCGGAATGATCCGGCGATCCTCCGGCACGAGGCCGATACCGGCCCGGGCCGCCTGATGCGCCTTCATCTCGTGAAGCGGCTGGTGATCGAGCCAGATCTCGCCATGGGTGATGCCCGGGCTGTCGAGCCGCGCCAGCGTCCTCAGTGTCGAGGTCTTGCCCGCGCCGTTCCGGCCGAGAAGGGCGACGATCTCACCCTCGCGGATGTCGAAGCTTACACCCTGGACGATATAGCTGTCCCCATAATAGGCGCGGACATCCCAGACGGAGAAGAACGCCCGTTGCCCGCCCTTGCCGCGCTTCGGGTCCACGCCCGGGGCCTTGGCTTCGGCCCAGACGCTCTGGTCCATGAGCCCTTGGCCCTGGGCCTGCTCGCCCGTGCGATTGACCGTGGTGTCGCTCATAGCTGCGCCCCTCCGAGATAGGCTTCCTGGACCCGCGGGTCGCCTTTGATCTTCGCGGGCTCGTCCTCGACGATCACCGTCCCCTGCGCGAGCACGCTGATCTTCTGGGCAAGGCTGAACACCACGTGCATGTCATGCTCGATGATTACGATGGTGATCCCGCGCGTGGCGATCTCCCGCAGCAGCTCGATCGTGGCGTTCGTATCGGCACGGCTCATGCCCGCCGTCGGCTCATCGAGCAGAAGCAGCTTCGGCTTCTGGATGAGGCCCATGGCAAGCTCGAGGCGCCGCTTGTCGCCCCGGCTCATCTCGCTCGCCCGGTTGTTGGCGAAGCGGTCGAGCTTCAGGTCGCGGAGCACCTCCATCGCCTGCTCCATCACGGAAGTCTCCTTCCGCACGCCGGACCAAGCATTCATGGTGAACGCACCGTCGCGCTTTGAAAACGCCGGGATCATGACGTTCTCGATGATCGAGAGTTCGCCGAAGATCTCTGGCGTCTGGAACACGCGGGCCACGCCATACTGGTTGATCTCGTGCGGCTTCACCCCGAGGAGCGATTTGCCGTCGAACATTACCGTGCCGGTGTCGGGCACGAGGCGCCCGACGAAGCAGTTGAGGAGCGTCGACTTGCCGGCACCGTTGGGACCGATGATCGCGTGAACCGTGCCCTCTTCGACCGAGAGGTTCACCTCGTTCAGCGCCTTCAGACCGCCGAAGCTCTTGTTGACGTTGCGGACTTCAAGGATTGCGGACATCTGCCAGTCCTCCCTTACTCTGCCGGCGTGGGCGCCGTGGCGCCGCCGGTGTCATCCTTCCGCTTGCCCGAGATCAGCCGGCCGATGCGGGCAAGACCCTCCATCAGGCCACCGGGCAGGAAGGTGACGATCAGCACGAAGACGAGACCGAGCAGCAGGTGCCAGCCCTCGCCCACGAAGAGCGAGACGAAGGACACGACCGGACCCGTGACGATTTCCGGCAGGAAGCCGCCGAAGAAATCGGTCAGGATGCCTTCGTTCAGCGACGAGACGATCTGCTCCATGTACTTGATGATACCGGCACCCAGGACCGGCCCGAGCAGCGTGCCCATGCCGCCGAGGATCGTCATCAGCACCACCTCGCCCGACGCGGTCCACTGCATGCGCTCGGCCCCGGCCAGCGGGTCCGTCACCGCGAGCAGGCCGCCGGCGAGGCCGGCATACATGCCCGAGATCACGAAGGCCGCGAGCGTGTAGGGCCGGGTATTGATGCCCGTGTAGTTGAGGCGGTTCTGGTTGGTCTTCACCGCCTTCAGCATCAGGCCGAAGGGCGAGCGGAAGATGCGCTGCGCGAGATAGAAGCCGAGGATCAGCACGATGGCGCAGAGGTAGAAGCCCGTGTTGAACTGGAAGGTGTAGCCGATGGCATCGACCTCCCAGGTCTGGTTCATCTCCAGCCCGAAGAAGCTCGGAAACGGCAACGTGTTATCGGTCGGGGTGCCGTCCAGCACGCGCGGGTCATCGAGCGTGAGGGTCAGCCCGGTCTCGCCGTTCGTGATCGGTGTCAGCACCGAATAGGCGAGGTTGTAGCTCATCTGCGCGAAGGCCAGCGTGAGGATCGAGAAGTAGATCCCCGTGCGCCGGAGCGAGATGAAGCCGATGAGCAGCGCGAAGAGGCCCGAAACCAGAACCGCGAGGAAGAGCGCCGGTATCACGTTCATGCTCAGCAGCTTGAACATCCACACGGCCGAGTAGGAGCCGACGCCGAGGAAGGCCGCGTGCCCGAAGCTCAGATAGCCGGTGAGCCCGAAGAGGATGTTGAAGCCGATCGCGAACAGCCCATAGATCGCGAAGCGCTGCAGAAGGTCCGGGTAGCCGGCACCAAAGGGCGCCAGCAGGATCGGACCGAGGAGGACGAAGGCTGCGAAAGCGATCAGCAGGCCCATGTCCTTGGCGGGGGAGACGGTCGTGGAACTTTCCATGGCTCAGCTCTCCATCACGCCCTTGCGGCCGAGAAGGCCACGGGGGCGAACCAGTAGAATGACGACGGCGACCAGGTAGATGATGATCTGGTCGATCCCCGGCAGGATCTGCTTGATCTCGTTCATCGAGGCGAAGCTTTGCAGGATGCCGAGCAGGAAGCCCGCGGCCACGGCGCCGCCGAGGCTGCCCATGCCACCCACGACCACCACCACGAAGCTGAGGACCAGGAAGTCCATGCCCATGTGATAGTCCGGCGGCAGGATCGGCGTGTACATCACGCCTGCAAGGCCCGCGACACAGGCGGCGAGACCGAAGACGATCGTGAACCGCCGGTCGATATCGATGCCCAGCAGCCCAACGGTCTCACGATCCGCCATGCCGGCGCGTACGACCATGCCGAAGGTAGTGAATTGCAGGAAGGCGAAGACGGCGCCCAATACCGCGAGGCTGAAGAAGAGATAGGCGACACGCCACCAGGGATAGACCACGATGCCAGGATCGATCCCGAACAGGACGCCGATATCGGCGGCTCCAGTGAAGCTGTCCGGCGCCGGCTGCGGGATCGGGTTGGCGCCGAAATACGCCTTCACGATTTCCTGCAGCACGATCGCCAGACCGAAGGTCACGAGGATCTGCTCGGCATGCGGGCGCTTGTAGAAGTAGCGGATCAGGCCGCGCTCCATCGCCACGCCGACGAGAAGCATGAACGGGATGGCAAGGAAGATCGAGAGGAAGACCGAGTACTCGACCATCCAGAGCCCCGCATCGCCGAACCATAGCTCGACATAGGGTGTACGGATCTCGAGGGGCGTGCCCCAGGCGGTCGTCTCGGTTTCAGAAAGCGTGATGCTTTCCTTTGTCAGCAGATAGCGTGTCACCACCGCACAGAAGGCGCCCAGCATGAAGAGCGCGCCATGCGCGAAGTTGACGACGCCGAGCGTGCCGAAGATCAGTGTCAGGCCGAGAGCGATGAGCGCATAGGCGCCGCCCTTGTCGAGCCCGTTCAGGAACTGGAGCAGTATGGCGTCCATGGCGCTGGGCCTCCTCCCGTCGGTTGGCAATAAGGAAACCCCGCCACCCGTCGAAGGGGTACCGTTTGGGCGAGGTCAGGGGGGCCGTGCCGCAGCACGGCCCCGAGGGTGCGTCAGATCAGGCGCCCGAGTTGCAGGCGCCGAGGTCGCCAGCAAACGTCTCGTTGTTCGAGTCGTAGGTGATCTGCTCCGTCGGCGTGACGTCGACGATCTCGAGCAGGTCGAACTGCGAGGTCGGGTTCTCGTTGCCCTTCACCACGAGCACCGGCTTGAAGCACTGGTGGTCCTCGCCACGGTAGAGCGTCGGGCCGTTGCCGAGGCCATCGAACTCATAGTCCTCGAGCGCCTCGACCACCGCGCAGGGGTTGAAGCTGCCCGCGCGCTCGGCGGCATCCGCGTAGAGGAGCGCCTGGCAGTAGCAGGTGTGCGCAGCCTGGCTCGGCGGGAAGCCGTATTCCTGGCCGAAGGACTTCACGAAGGCCTTCGAGCCCTCGTCCTGCAGCGACCAGTGCCAGTTCGTGGAGCCGAAGATGCCCTTCACGTTCTCGCCCGCGCCCTGCGCCATAAGGCGCGAATAGAGCGGCACGACGATCGCGAAGTCCTTGCCGTTGACCTGCTTGTCGCGCATGCCGAACTGCACCGCCTGGGTGAGCGAGTTCACCATGTCGCGTCCATAGTGGTTAAGCACGAGCACGTCGGCGCCCGAGTTCAGCACCGGCGTGAGGTACTGCGAGAAGTCGCCCGAGCCGAGCGGGGTGCGGACGGCAGCGACCGTCTCCCAGCCCAGAGCCTCGGTCGCGTCGCGGATCGAACCCTCGACCGACCAGCCCCAGTTGTAGTCGGCGGTGAGGTGGTAGGCGCGGCGGTCGGCGCCGTAGTTGTCCTTCAGCACCGGGCCGAGCGCGGCGCCCGACATGTGAGCGTTGAAGAAGTGGCGGAAGCCGTTGCGGCGGCGGTCCTTGCCCGTCGTGTCGTTGGCGTGCGTGAGGCCAGCCATGAAGATGATGCCGGCTTCCTGGCAGTAGGACTGCACGGCGACGGCCACACCGGAGGACGACCCGCCCGTGACCATCACGGCGCCATCGGCCTCGACCATGCGCTTGGCGCTGGCGCGCGCGGCGTCGGACTTGGTCTGCGTGTCGCCGGTCACGTACTCGACCTTCTTGCCGAGAATGCCGTTACCCTTGAGCGCCTTCGAGCTGAAGGTGCCCATCATGCCGCCGTCGCCCTCACCGTTGAGGTGCTTCACGGCCAGCTCGTAGGCGCGCAGCTCGTCCGCACCCTCATCGGCATAGGCACCAGTCTGCGGCACGTTGAAGCCGAGGGTGACCGTCGAGCCGGTGGGCTCGTTGGTGAAGGCATGCGCGCCGCGCACGAAGAAGTTCGGCGCGGCAAGGCCGGCACCGAGAACCGCGCCGGACTTCAGCAGCCCACGACGGTTGAACTTGAGGTCGGTCATATGATCCTCCCGGAACGTTTCTTGGCGGGCCGGTTTGCCGGCACTCGCCGTCCTTTTGAGGCACCGCAGCAGACGGCACTCCTCAACCGCAGATTGCCCGGGCGGTGTAAAGTGCTCAACAAGTTATTGACTTAGCTGGATTTTTTTGTCAATTGTCGGACGCAGAACGACGCAGCTTTGTCAACAAGTTACATTGCGCTGCGGGAAGTGACTGCGTTGAAAGGACTTCCTCGGATGGCCAGGAGTCTCCAGGGCAGCATCGTCGGTGCCCGTATCCGAGCCCGCAGGCGGGATATCGGCCTTACCCAGGCGGAGCTGGCGCGACGGGTGGGCATCTCGCCGAGCTATCTCAACCTCATCGAGCGCAACAAGCGGGCGATCGCGGGTAAGCTGCTGGGCGAAATCGCCACCGAGATCGGCGTGCGACGAGAGGAACTGGACGGCGAGGCCGAGCGGCGGCTGGCGGCGGACCTTGCGGAGATCGCGGTGGATCCGAGACTGCAAGGTCAAGCCATCGCCGCATCGGATGTGGGCGAGCTGATCGGCCGCTTTCCAGGCTGGGCCCGTGCCCTCGTCGCCCTCGCGCGCTCGGAAAGGGAGCTCGCGGCACTCACGCGGACGCTGTCGGACAGGCTGACGCATGACCCGTTTTTG
Source organism: Pseudomonadota bacterium (assembly GCA_038528605.1). Taxonomy (GTDB): domain Bacteria; phylum Pseudomonadota; class Alphaproteobacteria; order Rhodobacterales; family Rhodobacteraceae; genus Thermohalobaculum. The sequence goes on along the minus strand of JBCBEP010000019.1, from coordinate 11,695 downwards.
GGAGAGTCCGTCCACCGCATGCTCACCCACATCGCATCGCTGCGCTCGGCCGCTGAGATCCTGCGCGACGTGCCGGAGATCGATGCCGCTGATCGGGCGCGTTTCATCGAAATCCTCGCCGATGAGAGTGGCCGGCTTTCCGAGGTCGGGACCGCGCTTGCCGGATACTTCGACCGGTCGAGCGAGGCGCGTCAGGCGATCACGCTCGAAGACGAGGTAGCCCTCCTGTTCGAGACGCGGGCAAACCATTTCCCTGAGATCGAGCACGCCGTGGCGAACGGTGGAGACACCGACAACGCCATCGCGAGCATCCTCGACGGCGCGGAGGAGCTGACTGTGCCACAGGCCCGGCAGTCGGCCGCAGCACGTCTTCGGCGCTATGCCGAGGATGCGAGGGCCGCACCGCTCGAGCCATTCCTCTCGCTCGCCCCGGCCCTCGGCTTCGACGCCGAGCTGATCGCCGAGCGCAGCGGCGCCCCGGTCGAGACGGTCTTTCGCCGGCTCGCCTGCCTGCCACCGCTGGAGAACCACGGCGCCCGCCCGCGATTTGCCTATGTGGAGACCAATGCCGCCGGCACGGTAACGGAGTTCTACGGCCTCCCCGGGCTCGTCCCGCCCCGCACCACCACGCCCTGCCCCCTCTGGGTGCAATTCCGCGCCGCCTCCCAGCCCGGGCAAACCCTGCGCCAGCTGGCCGCCTTCCCGACCGGCCTGAGCTATCTCTTCGTCGCACGCGCGCGACCCAGCAAAGCCCCGGGCTTCGGGCAGACGACGCTGCCGGTGACGGACATGCTGATCCTCGAGCCGGAAGGTGCGGCAGCAACCGTCTACGGCACCAGCCTCTCGGCGCTCGTGCCGGAGCCCGTGGGCCAAAGCTGCCTCATCTGCCCGCGCGAAGGCTGCGCGCACCGTAGCGGGCAATACGAGATGGCATAGGCTGCTTCCCAACTATCTTCGAAGCACGCATGAAAGTTGCGGAAACTCGCCCCAACGGGCAAGGTGCTTGGAGAGGCGCTGTCCGGCCGGGACAGAAAAGCGCCCGTCATAGGCCAGCGCAATTGCTGCGGCCGGGAGGAGACGCCGATGAGCGCCAGTGCAGGCGCCCGCATCCTGCTCGCCGAGGATGAGCCCAGCATCGTTACATCGCTGCGGTTCCTCCTCGGCCGGGCAGGGTTCGATGTGGTCGTGGAGAGCGACGGTACGCGCGCCGTCGCCCGCGCGATGACCGAGATGCCGACGGTAGTCGTGCTCGATGTCATGATGCCGGGCTGTGATGGCTTTGAAGCGCTCAGGCAGCTCCGCGCCGATCCCCGCACGGCGCAGATGCCCGTTGTGATGCTGACGGCCAAGGGTCAGCGGGAGGATCGGGACACGGCCATGCGCCTCGGGGCGAGCGCCTTCATCACGAAACCTTTCTCAAACTCCGAGGTTGTCGACGCAGTGCGCATGCTGGCGTGTGAGGCCGAGACACCGCCCGCAAGCGCACCAGGCGCTGAATTGTGAGCCGCGACGCTGCCTCGGCGCTCGCAAAGCGCACACCGGCCGACGAGGTAGTTATCAGCCGCCGGCGTCAACGGGACGCTGCCATGGCGCTCCCCTTTCTCGGCGTCCTGCTCCTCGCATCGCCCCTCCTCTTCGTCGTGGCCGTGGACCGTACGCTGCTCGGCGTGCCGCTGATCGTCGCCTACGTCTTCATCGCCTGGGCGCTGCTGATCGTGGCTGCGCGCGTCGTCGGCCGGCGCATTCTCGCGACGGCCGCGGCCGAGGAACAGGCGGCCGCACCCCACGCCGCGCACCGGCAGCGCTAGGCCACGCGCGGAGCGGCCGATGCTCTCACAGGATACGATCCTCGCTGTCGCGCTCGGCTATGTCGTGCTGCTCTTCGCGGTCGCCTTTCTCGGAGACCGCCGCGCGAGCCTGGCGCGCGGGCGGTGGCTGCAGTCGCCGCTCGTCTACACGCTCTCGATCTCGGTCTACTGTACGTCGTGGACGTTCTACGGCGCGGTCGGTTCCGCCGCGCGCTCGGGCCTCGAATTCGCGACCATCTATCTCGGCCCCACGCTCGTCTTCATCGGCTGGTGGTGGACGTTACGCAAGCTGGTGCGTATCGGTCGCGTCCACCGCATCACGTCGATCGCGGATCTCGTGAGTTCCCGCTACGGCAAATCCAGCACGCTCGCCGTCGTCGTCACGCTTCTCGCGCTCACCGCCACCACGCCCTACATCGCGCTCCAGTTGCAGTCGATCACCGCCAGCTTCGAGGCGATCAGTGGCACGACGCATGAGACGCGAACGGCGTTCTGGGTTGCTTGCGGCCTCGCCGCGTTCACCATCCTTTTCGGCACCCGCACCATCAACGCGAACGAGCGCCATCACGGCGTGGTCGCGGCCATCGCGCTGGAGGCAGTGGTGAAGCTGGCCGCCCTGCTCGCGGTCGGCATCTTCGCGGTCTGGGGCGTCGCGGGCGGGATCGGCGAGATCTTCGATCGGATGCCCGAGGAGATGGTCGACCCCGAAACGGTCTTCGGGCCGCGCTGGTTCACCATGACGCTACTGGCAGGCGCCGCCGTCCTCTGCCTGCCCCGGCAATTCCAGGTAACGGTCGTCGAGAACACGGACGAGCGGCATCTGGTGACCGCGTCGTGGATGTTCCCGCTCTACATGTTCCTCATGAGCCTCTTCGTGCTGCCGCTGGCGATTGCCGGGCAGGCCTATCTTCCCGCGGGCTCCAACCCGGACCTTTACGTGATCGAGCTGCCGCTTGCCTTCGATCAGCAGGCGCTCGCCCTTCTCGTTTTTATCGGCGGCTTCTCCTCGGCCACCTCCATGGTCATCGTCGCGGCCATCGCGCTCTCGACCATGGTGTCGAACCACATCGTGGCGCCGCTCGCCCTGCGCGCGCTCATGCGCAGCAACGCAGCCTCCGGCGACGTGCGCGAAGTGCTGATCACGAGCCGGCGCATCACCATCGCCGCCATCCTCGGCCTCGGCTTTCTATACCTCACGATCTCCGACGGTGCGGCGGCCCTCGCCGCCATGGGGCTGATCGCCTTCGTGGGCGCCGCGCAGGTCCTGCCGGCGATGGCGGGCGGCATCGTCTGGCGCGGAGCAACACGGGCCGGTGCCCTCGCCGGGCTCGCGGCGGGCGGGCTTCTGTGGCTCTATACCCTCTTCCTGCCCGCGCTCGCCCCGGAGGCGGCGTGGGTAGCGAGCGGCCCCTTCGGCCTCGCGGTTCTGCGCCCGCAAGCGCTGCTCGGCCTCACGGGCGTCGACCCGCTGGTGCACGCCACGATCTGGTCCCTGTCGGTCAACACGTTGCTCTTCATCGGCGTCTCGATCTTCGCGCCGATGCGGCCGCTCGAGCTGCTCCAGGGCGCGCTCTTCGTCCAGGTCTTTCGCAGCGGCGACGGCGGGGCGAGCGACGCGCAGCGCTTCACACACCGCGAAGCGGCAATCGAGGACCTCTTCGTCCTCGCCCAGCGGATCCTCGGGGCGGATACGGCACGCCGCCTCTTCGACGACATCGCGCGCGAGCAGGGCAATGAAGGCCGTCTGCCGGTGCCGGACGACGCAATGATGGCGCGGCTCGAACGCGAACTTGCAGGCTCCATCGGCGCCGCCTCCGCGCACGCCATGCTCATGCGCGCGACGGGGGGCGAGATCGGCTCCCTCTCCGAACTGCTCGACATCGCTGACGAGACGCAGAAGCTGATGGAGACCACCCTCACGCTGGCCGAGAAAACCGAGGAACTCGAGCAAACCGCCAGCGCCCTGCGCCGCGCCAACGAACGGCTACGCCGCCTCGACCGTCAGAAGGACGAGTTCCTGAGCCAGGTGAGCCACGAGCTGCGTACGCCGATGACGTCCATCCGCTCCTTCTCGGAGATCCTGCTCTCCGAGCCGGGCATCACGCAGGAAGAGCGAACCCGGTTCGTCGACATCATCCATGCGGAGAGCATCCGGCTCACCCGCCTGCTCGACGAGATCCTCGACATCAGCCGGCTGGAGAGCGGCGCCTCCGAGATCCAGCTCGAGCCCCTCTCGGCGGCAGAGGCCATTCAGGGCGCGCTCGACAGCGTCACCGGGCTCGCCCGCACCGCCGGCGTGACGCTCGATGTCGACTTGCCCGGCCACGACCTCCGGATCGCCGCGAGCCCGGACCGGCTCAGGCAGGTGCTGATCAACCTTCTCTCCAACGCGGTGAAGTACAACACCTCGGCCACGCCGCGCATCGCGGTCAGCACCACCCGACTTGGCGGCCAAATTGCCGTCGATATCTCGGACAATGGCGGCGGCGTGACACCGGACGAGGCAGAGGAGATCTTCTCGAAATTCGCTCGCGGGCGGCGGGCCGGGGCGGAGCAGGGGGCAGGGCTCGGCCTGCCCATCAGCCGTGCCATCGTTGAGCGCATGGGCGGCACGCTCACGGTCGTCTTCCGAGAGGACGGGACGAGCTTCTTCCGGACCACGCTGGCCCTCGCGAACGTGCCCGCGCCCGCGGTCAAAAACCCTCAGGCCGCCGCCGAGTAAGGCGCGCCAGGACCGGCGACCGGGTCACTCCGCCGGGGCGTCGAGGTCGCGCTCTTCCTCCAGGCGCTTCTCTTCCTCGAGCTTGCGGGTCGCCTCTTCCTCAAGCGCTTCCTCGTCGATCTCGCAGAAGGCCTTCCAGGCTTCCGGATCGTACTGCAGCGCCCAGTCGCAGCTATGGTAGTGCGAGCACTGGTAGCCGGCCGGTGCCACCCGGTCATATTGAAGGCTGAACGGCGCGTCATCGGCCGCCTGGCACACGGCGGTACCGCCCTTCGTGCCGATCCGCGAAAGGACGCCGTCTTTCGCGGCGCACTGCTCCGCTGCCGGCAGGCTCCCCCCAGCGCAGGACGAGTGGGCCGCGAATGACGGTTGCACGAGGGCGAGACTGCCCGCCGCGAGGGCGGTGACGATGGCGAGGCGCAAGGCTGAACTCCCCCTTAAGCGATTGTGCAAACAGCCGGTATCGGCGCTGGCGTCAGCGTGTGGGGCAGGTTACGCGGCGCGCCCCGGCTTGCAAGGCATCAGGCATGCATCGCTACGCCTATCGCCACGCCTGTGGCTTCAAAGCGCCCGTGTATAGATGTCGAGGGCCGCTTCCGCCGTCATCTCCCGCGGATTGTTCACGAGCAGCCGCTGCTGCTTCATCGCATCTTCCGCCAGCATGGGCAGGTGGGTGTGGCTTACACCGGCGGAGGCGAGGGTGACATCCAGGCCCAGTTCGGGGCCGAGCGCGGCCAGCTCTTCGATGAAGGCATCCACCCGCAGCCCCGTGTCATGCCCGCCGAGCGACGGGAACACGATGGGTGCGAGCTCCGCATAGGCCGCCTCGGCCGCGGGCTCCGCGCGGTTGAAGGCCAGCACATGGGGCAACACCATCGCGTTCGAGAGCCCGTGCGGCACCTTGAAATGCCCGCCAAGCGGGTAGGCCAGCGCATGGACAGCGGCAACCGGCGCATTGGCGAAGGCCATACCCGCAAGGCAGGCGCCCAGCAGCATCGCCCCTCTCGCATCCTCATCTTGAGGCGAGGCAACGGCCTGCCGGATATTGCCGCCCAGCAGCGCCAGCGCCTCACGCGCCAGGACGTCCGACAAAGGATTCTTCCGGTGGCGCGACGTGTAAGCCTCGATCGCGTGCACCATGGCGTCGATGCCCGTTGCGGCGGTAACCGGCGCGGGCAGGCCCGTGGTCAGCGTCGCATCCAGCACGGCGGCATCGGGCAGAAGCTGCGGGGCCACAACGCCCTTCTTCTCGTTCTCACCGGTGGTCACGATGGCGATAGGCGTGACCTCCGACCCCGTTCCCGCCGTCGTCGGCACCAGGATGAGCGGCACACGCCGCCCGCGTGCGTTGCCGACACCATATGCCTCGCCGAGTGGCTGGTCGGTCCCGAGCAACAGTGCCACCAGCTTCGCCGTGTCCATTGGCGAACCGCCGCCAAGGCCAAGCACCGCATCGCAACCCTCGGCGCGGGCCGCCGACGCCGCAGCGAGGATGTCGGCTTCCGGCGGGTCCGCTGCCACGTCCTGCCAGCGGAAAACACCGAGGCCTGCTGCGCTAAGCGACGCTTCGGCCGCAGCGGTCAGCCCTGCTCCGATAACTCCCGGATCGGAGACGAGGGCGATCCGCGTCGCCCCAAGCCCGAGAAACTGGTCGCCCAGCGCCGAAGTCTTGCCCGGTCCGCATGCGATCGTGGGGGTGGTGCGAAAATCGAAAGGTGTCACGGCGCTCTCCCGAAAGCTCCACTGAGGGAAGACGAGAGCAAGTGGCGGCGCAAGCCGCAAGAGCGCGAGACCATGCCATCCGGCCGGGCCGTCAGCCGCTGGTGGGTGGGCGGGGGCGGGTGGCGGCCCGGCCGGCGGTCGCCCCCGGGCACAGCCCAAGCCCCGCCAGGCGCCGCGCTCAGCCCGCGGCCTGCCCCGCGCGGGTCTGCGGCAGCTTCCGGCCGAGGAGCGCGGATGCCACCTGCGTGCGGAGCACCTGCGCCGTACCCCCACCGATCGTGAACATGCGCGCATCGCGCACCATGCGCTCCAGTGGATTGTCCCGGCTGTAGCCCGCGGCGCCATGCAGCTGCAGCGCGTCGTTGGTCACCTTCACCGCTGTCTCGGCCGCGAGGATCTTCGCCTGCGCCGCCTCCGCCATCTCCGGGAAGCCGCCGGGACGGGTCGCTGCGTTCACCGTGGCCTTGCCGATGAGTGCCTCAGCAGCCGCAAGGCCGATGGACATGTCCGTCAGCATCCATTGCAGACCCTGGAACTCCGCAATCGGTCGGCCGAACTGCTCGCGCTCCAGCAAATAGTCCCGCGCATGCGCGAAGGCCCCTTGGCCAAGGCCGAGCGCGACCGCCGCCGCGCCGCAGCGCTGCGCGTTGTAGGCGGTCATCAGCTTCGCGAAACCGCGCCGCCCATCTCCCCCGGGAATGAGCGCCATCGCGTCCGGCACGAACATCTCTTCCAGATGCACCTCGCATTCCGGAATACCGCGCAGACCCATTGTCGGGATGCGGCGGCCCGTGCGCAGTCCCTTCGTCTCGCCACGCACAGCGAGGAAGCCTCCGATACCACAGTCCTCCCCGTCCTCTACCATCCGCGCGAAGACAAGATGGAGACGCGAGACGCCACCCCCGGTGATCCAATGCTTCAGCCCGTTGACGACCCAGCCGCCGGCAACGCGCCGCGCCGTCGTCGTCATCTCCGTCGCGGCGGAGCCGGCGCCCGGTTCGCTGATGCAGATTGCCGGCTTGTCCCCGCTCAGCACAAGATCCGCCGCAAGGCGCTGCTGCGCCTCGGTACCGTGCGCGATGATGGCGCCGAGCGCCCCCATATTGCTCTCCACCGCGATGCGCCCTGCCACCCCACAGGCCTGCGCCAGTTCGGACACGGCGGTCACAGCGGCGGCCAGGGGCATGCCTCGGCCACCCAAGCGGCGCGGGATGGTCATCCCCATCAGCCCCGCATCGCGCATGGCCGCGACCATCTCCCACGGATAACACTCCGTCCGGTCGGTCTCCGCCGCTTGCGGCGCGGCAACGTCTTGCGCAAACGCCCGCGCCTCGTCCCGCACCGCAGCAACGTTGCCGGCGAGATCCTCGGTGATGTCCAGCATGACGGCCCTCCCTCACAAACACGTGATGTGAGTATACCGTTCGCTAGGCGCACGGAAGCGAGTAATATTCAGAGAGACTGTGAGATTTACAAACGATGCCACCCAACATCTCGCTCCGACAGCTCACCATCCTCATCGCCTTCGCCGAGAAGGGCGGGATGACCGCGGCCGGCCGCGCGATCGGGCTGAGCCATAGCGCTGTCAGCCTGCAACTGCGCGCGCTCGAGGAAGCGCTGGGGGCCGATCTGATCGACCGCTCCTCACGCCCGCCGAGGCTGACGGAGGAAGGCCGCGCCGTCGTTGCCCAGGCCCGGCAGGTTGCAGGGCTGGTGGAAGAAATGGCTGCGGCCGGGGCGGGCGGGGAGCAGGGCGCACGGCGCGGGGTCCTCACCCTCGGCGTCGTCCCCTCCGCCTTCGTGCATCTGGCGGCACCCACCCTCGCCCATCTGCGCCAGGCAGCGCCGGGCATCGCCGTACGCTTGCGCGCGGGCCTTTCGGGTGATCTGGCCGAGGCGGTGCGCAGCGGCTCGCTCGACGCCGCTTTGCTGACCCGGCCGGCCGGCAGCGCCACGCCCCCGGGGCTCGACATTCGGCCTCTCGTCGAGGAGCCACTTGAGCTCATCGCAGCCCCGTCGCTCGCCGCAGAAGGCGATGGGCTGGATCCCGAAGAACAGATCGCCCACCTCGTCCGTCATCAACCTTTCATCTGGTTCAGCCGCCGCGCATGGGCCGGCCGCCAGATCGAACAGGCGCTCGCAGCCCGCGGCCTCGCCCCGGCGGAGGCCATGGAGGTCGATGCACTGGATGCGATCGAGGCACTTGTGCGCCACGGCCTCGGCGTCTCGGTGGTGCCACGCCCTGCAGGGGCGGGTGCTGACGTTCGGCAAGGCCTCTTCTCGCTCCCCCTCCCGGGCAGCGGCGCAAGCCGTTCGCTGTGCCTGATCGAACGTGAAGGGCATCCGAAAGCCCATCTCGTCAGCGCTCTGGCAGCCGCAGCGGCTGAAGTGCTCGCACCCAAGCTGGCGGCTGAGGCGTGATCAACCGCCGCTCATTGCCTCACTGAACGCCCGCGGCGGTCGAGCCCTTGCCGGCCTGTGCGCGGTTCGCAGCCAGCAAATCGCCAAACTCAGTGTTCTGGACGAGGACATGCGCCCGCATCTTCGCCGCGGCCATTTCAGGATCACCCGCGAGGATGGCCTCAACCAAGGCTGCATGTTCGTCGAGCGATCGGTTGATCCGGCCAGTTGCCCGAAGCTGATGACGACGGAAGGGCTTCAGCCGGCGGCGCAAGGCCAGCGTCTGGTCCGCCAGAAAGCCGTTGCGGGCAGCGTTGCAGATCGCCTCGTGAAAGCGCGCATTGATGTAATAGTAAGCGTCCTCGTCCTCTGCGCGCGCGGCCTCCGCGCAGGCCGCGTGGCAAGCTGCGATAGCCGCGCGCTCCTCATCGCCCGCCCTTGTCGCCGCGAAGCGCGCGCAGAGCGCTTCCAGTTCGGCCATGGTCTCGAACATCTCGGCCAACCTGCCGGGTCCGATCTCCGCCACCACCGCGCCGCGATAGGGCCGCAGTTCAACCAGCCCTGCAGTGGAGAGGCTGCGCAGCGCTTCTCGAACCGGTGTTCGCGATACGCCGAAGCGCGCAGCGAGGGACATCTCGTCGAGCCTGCTCCCCGGAGGAAAGCTCCCATCGAGGATCAGATCCTCGATCCCGTCATGCAGCAAATGGGCGCGTTCCGTGGTCATGGGATACGAGATTGCGTCGTTGCGCCCGAAGGTCCAGCGCTTTCGCCACCACGGGGATTGTATGCAATTTGTTGACTTCCTCGCCGAGTGCGACAAAACCTCTAGTCAGCCGGCGAAAACTGCCGGGGTTAAGTGCACCGCCCGCCAGGCGGGCAAAGGGAGGAAATCATGAAGACCACCGCGACGATCGCGGCGGCTGTGGCTCTTGGCCTCGCCGCCTTCCCCGCCAGCGCCGAGGAACTGCGCCTCAGCCACCAGTGGTCCACTTCGGATGTGCGCCACAAGGTTGCCGAGATCGTGGCAAACCACGTGAAGGAGGCTGATGTCGGCCTCGACATCACGATCTTCCCGTCGAAGTCGCTCTTCAAGCCGCGCGAGCAATACAAGCCGCTCGCCCGTGGCCAGCTCGACATGACGGTGTTCCCGCTCGCTTATGCCGGCGGCCTGCGCTCTGCGTACAACCTGACGCTGATGCCCGGCCTCGTGAAGAACCACGACCATGCGGCGCGCCTCAACGAGAGCGAGTTCATGGGCGAGATCGAGAAGATCATGGCCGAGGACGACGTGATGGTGCTGGTGCATGGCTACCTGGCCGGCGGTTTCGCGGGCAAGGACCGCTGCATCACCGCCCCGGACGACGTGCAGGGCCTGCAGAGCCGCGCGGCAGGCAAGGCCTTCGAGCAGATGCTGGCTGGCGCCGGCGCCTCTATCGCCTCGATGGCGAGCTCCGAGATCTACAACGCGATGCAGACCGGCGTTCTGGACGCCGCCAACACCTCGTCCTCGTCCTTCGTGAGCTTCCGCATCTACGAGCAGGTGCAGTGCTTCACCCCGGCCGGCGACTACGCGCTCTGGTTCATGTACCAGCCGCTCCTCATGAACAAGTCGACATTCGACGGACTGACCGAGGCGCAGCAGAAGGCGCTGATGGACGGGGCCGCGAAGGCCGAGGCCTACTACCTTGAGGAAGCGAAGACCCAGGACGCGAACGCTGCCAAGGTGTTCGCGGAGAACGGCGTCGAAATCGCGGAGATGAGCGAGGCCGATTTCCAGGCTTGGCAGACCATTGCTAAGGAGACGTCGTACAAGGCGTTCCTCGAAGGCAATGCCGAGGGCCAGCGCCTTCTCGACCTGGCGCTGTCGGTCGAGTGACGCTCAGATCGTGACGCGAGCGCCTCGGGCCTGACCCCGGGGCCTCCTCCTTCGCCGCTTTCACGGCGCGCGACGCACCCACAGACCGTCGGGAGACGCCATGTCCGGCTCCGCCCACGCCATCCCCGCCGCCCGCCACGGGGGCAACCCCGTGCTCTGGGCGATCGGCATGATCAGCCGGATCTGCGGGATCGTGGCCGCACTGACCATCGTCGCCGCCGTTGCGATCACCTGTCAGATGATCTTCCTGCGCTTCGTGATGAACGAGAGCACGATCTGGCAGACCGAGGCGGTGACCTACATGATGATCGCCGCAACGATGCTGGGGCTGCCTTACGTTCAGTACCTCCGCGGTCATGTAAACGTCGATCTGCTGCCGCTGGCGCTGCCGGCCGCCGCACGCAAGGCGCTCGCCTGCATCGTCCTAGGCCTCTCGCTCCTCGTGGTGGGCGCGATGATCTGGCACGGCTACGGGTTCTGGCACGAGGCGTGGGATTGGGGTGAGACCTCAAACACGCCGTGGGACCCGCCGCTCTGGGTGCCCTACCTCGCGCTTCCCGTGGGCTTCGGCCTCTATGCCCTGCAGCTCGCGGCAGACACGTACGCGATGCTCGTCGGCATCGAGGAGCCTTTCGGGCTAGACCCCGAGGCCACCCTCTCCAATTCGGTGCCCGAAGAGGCCAAAGCCGCGGCGCGGGAGGGCTGAGGGATGGATCCGCTCGTTCTCGGCGCCATCGTCGCCATCGTCACCGTGGTCGTGCTCTTCTCCGGCGTCTCCGTCGCCGCCGGCCTGCTCATCGTCTCGGCGGGCTTCCTGATCGTTTTCGACGGGATTGGCTCGCTCCAGCTTCTGCCGGAGGTGTTCTTCGGCAAGCTCGACAATTTCGCGCTGCTTTCGATCCCGATGTTCATCATCATGGGCGCGGCCATCGCCTCCACCCGCGCCGGCGCAGACCTTTACGAAGCGCTGGACCGGTGGTTGACGCGCGTCCCGGGCGGACTCGTAATCTCGAACCTCGGCGCCTGTGCGCTCTTCGCCGCGATGAGCGGGTCGAGCCCCGCGACCTGCGCTGCCATCGGCAAGATGGGCATCCCGGAGATGCGAAAGCGCGGGTTCCCGGATGGCGTGGCCTCGGGTTCCATCGCCGCGGGCGGCACGCTCGGCAT
>JBCBEP010000018.1:0-41928 GCA_038528605.1 Pseudomonadota bacterium | reverse complement strand
TGCCGCCGTCGAAGAGGTCGGAGCCGTCGCCGTTGTTCCAGACCATGAGGTCGTTGCCGCCCTCGCCGAAGACGAAGTCGTTGCCCTTGCCGGCGACCATTTCGTCGTCGCCCGAGCCGCCTTCCATCTCGTCGACGCCATCGCCGCCCTGCATGGTGTCTTCGCCGCTACCGCCGTCGAGGCTGTCATTGCCGGTCCCGCCGATGATGAAGTCGTTGCCGCCGAGGCCGAGGACGGTGTCGTCGCCGCCACGGGCGTCGATGATGTCCCCGACGATCGATCCTAGGATCAACTCGCCGCCTTCGGTGCCGTTACTGTCGCGTGGGCCAAAGAATTGACCAAAGAAGCTGCTGCGAAACATGACCGTTCTCCTGCGTTAGGATGTGATTGCACAAGTTCAGTCGCCGCCAACTCCGGGGTTGACTTCGTGGTCCGCTTTATTCGGCGGGTTTGTTCAGGCGGCGATTGTCAGTGAGTGCGGGGCAGTCTCAAAACGGTTCAGGTTGAGCGAAAATTTTTGGAAGTTCGTTCCGCCTTGTAGCCATCGCGCAGGCCGTTTCGGCGTCGGTCGCGCGGTGCGTGATCGGGCGATGCGCTTCGTCATTGTGCGGCGGACCGCTTGGGCGTAGCGCTTCTCGTGATGGCGCGCGGGCCGGGCCCCCCCGGTCACCGTCGAGCGAGATCTGGGGAGTGGGCATGACCTATTGCGTGGCGCTGAAGCTCAGGGCGGGGCTCGTCTGCCTCTCCGACACGCGGACGAATGCGGGCGTCGATAATGTTTCGCGCTTCAAGAAGATGTTCACCTGGGGGCTCGACGGGGAACGGGCGGTCTGCCTGATGACCGCGGGCAACCTCTCCATCACGCAGGGTGTCATCACGCAGGTGGATACGGCATTGAAGCGCGCGGCGGCGGGGGAGGAGGTCGAGACGATCCTCAATGCCGCGAGCCTCTACCGTGTGGCGGAGCTGGTTGGCGAATACATGGGCGCGATGCAGGACAAGTATCGCGAGGCGCTCAACGAGCATGGGGCGGCCGGCGATGCCTCGATCATCGTGGCGGGGCAGCGGGCCGGCGGGGACCACCGGCTCTTCATGGTCTACAGCCCCGGCAACTTCATCGAGGCGGAGGACGACAGCCCGTACCTACAGATCGGCGAGCACAAATACGGCAAGCCGATCCTGGACCGGGTGATCGCGCCCGAGACGCCGCTGAGCCGGGCGCTGAAGGCTGTTTACGTCTCGATGGATTCGACGCTGCGCTCGAACCTTTCCGTGGGCATGCCGCTGGATCTGGCGGTGATACGGGCGGGTGAGCAGCGCTTCGCGGTGAACCGGCGGATCGAGCCGGACGATGCGGAGTTCAACGATATCGCGGAGCGGTGGTCCGGCGCGTTGCGGGAGGCCTTCGCGTCCATCCCCGATATCGGGGGGGTTTAGCGTCCTGGCTTCCGGGCCGGGCTGACGGACGCCCCGGCTTCGGACCTTGCGGTCCTCAGCGGCCCGCCCGCCAGCCGCGCCCCCCTTTGCACCCCCTCACACCGTGCGCCGGCGCTTCAGGCTTTCGACGGTGACCCCGCCATCGATGAAGTCGATCCCCTCGGTGAGGAGCGCGTCCTCGAGCCGGGCGAGCTTTGTCGTGGTGATGTCACCCTCACCGCCCTCGAAGCGTGCGAGCGTCCGCAGCGAGACGCCGGAGCGGTCCGCCAGCTCCTGTCGTGACCAGCCGAGGAGGGCGCGGGCGGCGGAGATTTGCTGGCGGACGATCATTTTCTGGCCGGATCCTCTTACAGGGCGCCTTATCTTGCATTATATATGCAGTATAATGCCACGTAGGATGTTTCCTGCGTGTATTGGATGAATATTGCGCAGGAGGGTCGTCATGTCCAGCATTAGCCTGCTTCTGGCGCCGGAGCTTGCGCCCTTCGCCATCGCCTTGGGCGTGGTGGCGGCGCTGTGCCTGCTCGAGCTGGTCATGATGTTCGTGGGTTTGTCGCTGCTGGCGGATGGTGGCGCGGAGGCGGATTTCGAGATGGATCTCGAGCCCGGCCTTGATACGGACGTCGACAGCGGCGTTGATGCGCTTGACGAGGTGGACCTCGATGCGGCCGATGCCGGGGCGGGGCCCGCCGCTTCTGCCTTGAGCTGGCTCGGGCTGGGGCAGGTGCCCTTCGCGATATGGCTCGCGGGCACGCTCACGGCCTTCGGGCTGGTGGGCTACGGGATCCAGCTGGGGGCGATGGCGCTTCTCGGCACGCCCATCGGGGCCGTGCCGGCGGTCGCCTTGGCGCTCCTGCCAGGGCTCGGCCTTGGCGGCCGCTTCGCGAGGACGCTGGGCCGGCTCCTGCCGAAGACCGAGAGCACCGCCATCTCGTCCCGCGCCTATGGCGGGCGGCGGGGGGTGATCACCACCGGATCCGCGCGGCGCGACATGCCGGCGGAGGTGCGGTTCACCGACGGGCACGGCAACACGCATTATGCGCGCGTCGAGCCGCTCGAGGACGCCGAGGTGCTGGACGCCGGCACTGAGGTTGCGATCATCCGGCTGCGCGACGGGCGCCTGCGCGCCATACGCGCGACCGATTGAGCGTTTACCACTGCGGGTGGGGGGAGCGCCCCCGTCTGCCCTTTCGAGAGAGGAGACTTTCATGATCGAGACAATCCAGAGCCTTGTCGTGCCAATCGTCGCCATCGTCGTGCTCATGGTCTTCGTCGGGCTCGTGCTTGCCCGGCTCTACCGGCGCTCGACGCGGGAAGTGAGCCTCGTCAAGACCGGCGCCGGCGGCCGGCGGGTGATCATGGACGGGGGCACGATCGTGATCCCGCTCCTGCATGAGATCAGCCCCGTCAACATGAAGACGCTCCGCCTCGAGGTGCGCCGCTGGGGTGAGGGAAGCCTCATCACCAAGGACCGCATGCGCGTGGATGTGGGCGTGGAGTTCTATGTGAGCGTCCAGGCCAACGAGGACGGTATCGCCAAGGCGGCGCAGACCCTGGGCGACAAGACGTTCAACATCGAGGGCCTGCGCGAGATGATCGAGGGCAAGCTCGTGGACGGTCTCCGCTCGGTTGCCGCGAAGATGACCATGGACGAGCTCCACGAGAACCGCGCCGAGTTCGTGCAGCAGGTGCAGAACGCGGTGAGCGAGGACCTTCTGAAGAACGGCTTGATGCTCGAGACGGTCTCGCTGACGGCGCTGGACCAGACGGCGTTCGACGAGCTCGACGAGAACAACGCGTTCAACGCGATCGGTATGCGCAAGCTGGCGGAAGTGATCGCGGAGTCGAAAAAGCGCCGGGCGGAGATCGATGCAGAGGCTGAGACCGCCGTGCGCCAGTCCGCCATGGAAGCGGCGAAGCGGAAGCTCACCATCGACCGCGAGGAGGAAGAGGCCCGCATCGCGCAGACGCAGGAGATCGCCACCCTGCGCGCGGCGCAGGAGGCGGAGATCGCCAAGCGCGAGGAGGATGCGGCGCGGGCGCGTGAGGAAGCACGGATCGAGCGCGAGCGTCAGGTTCGAGCGGCCGAGATCGCCCGGGAGGAGGCAGTGCGCGCCGCCGAAATCGCCAAGGAGGAGGCCGTGCAGTCCGCGGAGATCGCTAAGGAACGGCAGCTCGAAGTGGCCGATCAGGAGCGTCAGATCGTGATTGCTGCGAAGTCCGAGGAGGAGAGCCGGGCGCGGGCGTCCGCCGACGCGGCGCGGGCGGAGGCGGTGAAGGCCGCGGAGGCGATCGCCACGGCGCGGGAGACGGCGGAGGCCGAGCGGACGAAGCAGGTCGCGCTCATCGAAGCGGCGCGGGAGGCTGAGCGCGAGGCCGTTGCCATCCGCCTGGCCGCCACGGCGGAGAAGGAGGCGGCGTCGGACCGCGCGGCTGCGCTGCGCGAGGAAGCGCAGGCGGAAGCGGAGGCGCTGACCATCCGCGCCGAGGCTAAGAAGGCGGACAAGCTGGCGGAGGCGGAGGGCCAGCGGGCGCTCGTCGATGCCGAGAACGCGATCTCGGCGGAGATTGCCGCGATGAAGGTGCAGCTTGCCCGGCTCGAGGCGCTGCCGGCGATCGTGGAGCAGATGGTGAAACCGGCGGAGAAGATCGACTCGATCAAGATCCACCACGTCACCGGCCTGCATGGCGCCACAGGCGGCAATGGCGGGGCGGGCGTGCCCGTCGGCGGCAGCCCGGTGAACCAGGCGGTCGACGCCATCGGCGCCATGGCTGTGCAACTGCCCGCCCTCAAGAAGCTGGGCGAGGAAGTGGGCATCAGCCTCGAGGACGGGCTGGCCGGTGTCGTTGCCGGTGCGGCAGCGCTTGACGACGCGACGACCCCGCGCAGCAACGGCGCTGACGACAAGGGCGAGCGCTGATCCGCGCCTGCGCGTAACGCTGAAAGCCACGAACGCCCGGGCCCGCAGGCTCGGGCGTTCTGCGTGTTTTGATGCTGTTTTTCACGCGCAGAGCGCCCTCCTGACGCTGCCGGCAAATAGCATTTCGCGTATAAGTTGCCGAGCACAATTTCAGGAGGAAGCGTCATGGCAACCGAGGGGAACGCCGCGACCACCGCCCAGGACCATCTGCCGCGGGATGCCCTGCTCGCGCGGTTCGATGCGCGCATTGATGAGCTGGCCGAAAAGGTCACGCAGCTTGAGGGCAAGAAGGGCAAGAAGAGCGTTGCCGAGCGCCTCGGCATCTGGGGCGGCATCATCGCCCTCGCCATTTCGCTGCCGACCGGTTTCGTCACGCTCTACGACGGGGTGCTCTACCCGGTCATCTATGGTGAGACGGTGGCGGCGAAGGCGGATGAGGATGCCGCCCGTGAGCTGCTCGCCGAGCTGAACCGGATCAACAAGGAGCATTTCGAGGCCCGCGCCGCCGGGGATTTCGCGAGGGCCGCAGCATTGCTGGAGGCGAACGCACCGCTCTACGAGAGCACGCTGCGCGAGCTTGAGGTGCTCTTCCTCCGGCGCCCCTCGGTCTTCAGCAAGTACGAACGCTGGCTCATCGCCGGCGCGTTCCTCGAGATCGGTAACACGGAGACCGCCTCGCGCGTGGCTGAAACCATGACCGGGATGGTGGCGGCCCCTTTCGAGAAGGCGCAGCTCGAGATTTTCCGAGGGCGCATCCTGTCAGCGCCCGGGCCGCTCTTCGACCCGGCCGCAGCACGCCAGCGGTTCCAGTCCGCCGAGGCCATCATCCGTGCCGACCCGAACCCAACCACACGCGTGCAGGCGGAGGTGCCGCTCGTGAACTGGTGGCTGCAAGCGGAGCTGTGGCTCGGCGGGGAGTGCGCGGAGATCGAGCGGCTTTCAACGAGGCTCGAACAGCTCGTCAGCGACCAGAGCGAGCAGCCGTTGATGGCGCGGAGCTATGCCGACGTCGTCGCTCCGGCGCTCGCCACCGCTGCGCAGCGCTGTGGCTGAGCCCGCAGGGGCTCAGCGCGGGCTGCGCTTCGAAAGGATGCGCTGCAGGGTGCGCCTGTGCATGTTGAGCCGCCGCGCCGTCTCCGAAACATTCCGGTCGCAAAGCTCGAACACGCGCTGGATGTGCTCCCAGCGCACCCGATCCGCCGACATCGGGTTCTCGGGGGGCTCCGGCTTCTGATGCGGGGCCGTGAGCAGGGCCTTCTCCACATCGTCCGCATCCGCCGGCTTCGCCAGATAGTCCACCGCACCGATCTTCACGGCGGCAACGGCGGTCGCAATTGCCCCGTAGCCCGTAAGCACCACGGCGCGGCAGTCGGGCCGCTTCTCCTGTAGTGCCTCGACCACGTCGAGCCCGTTGCCGTCCTCCAGCCGAAGGTCGATCACCGCATAGGCAGGCGGGTTGGCGCGGGCGACGACCAGACCTTCCTCGACGCTGCCGGCCATCACGGGCGCGAACCCGCGTTTTTCCATTGCGCGGCTCAGCCGCGTGCGGAAGGCCGCGTCGTCGTCAAGGATAAGGACCGAGGGGTCCGTGCCGATCATCGCTTCGGGCATGCATCACACCATTGGTTGCCGTACGCCACGCCAGATGAGCGCGCGCCCGCCAAAGTCAACGGGTGCGACAAGATGCGTGGTTTGGCGGCGCCGGAACGGCGATGCCTCAGCCGGCGAGACCCCGCGCTTCGAGCACCCGCTTCACCTCCGCCGCCGTTTCCTCCGGCGGGAAGCCGTTGCGGAAGATGCGCACGACACCTTCCTCCGGCAGTTCGAAATAGGTGTAGGCGGTGTGGTTCATCAGGTAGTTCTCGGCGTTATCCGGGTCGTTCACCCGGCTGTAGAACACCTTGTAAGCCGTGGTCGCCTCATCAAGCGCGGCTCCCTCGGCGCGCAGGCCGATCATGTCGGGGTGCATCGCCTCCACGAAGTAACCGAGCTGCTCGGCCGTATCGCGCTCGGGATCGACCGTCACGAACACGGGCGTCACCTCGATCCCGTCCTCCGCCAGAAGATCCACCGCATCCGCCATGTGCTGCGCATCGAACGGGCAGACATCCGGGCAGAAAGTGTAGCCAAAATAGAGGAGCGTCGGACCGTCGATCAGCGCCTCCGCCGTCACGGTCTCGCCCTCGTGGCTCACCATCGTAAACGGGCCGCCTAGGGTGCTGCCGGTGGCGTCGATGGCGGATGCGCCGAGCACAGGCGCCTCCGGCTCCTCCTGCAGCGCCAGTACCACGCCTGCGCCAATGGCACCGAGGCACAGGGCGCCGGCAGCGGCGATCATGACCTTCTGCATTGCTCTCTCCGGGCAGCTGTCGATTGGTAGAAGGGCATCCTTCCCACCCATTGCAAGGCCCTTCCGCTTGCAATCGCGAAGAGTTGCGCGAGGTTGCAGCGGATGGCGGAAGGCGGGTTCAACTACCTCTTCGACATGCGCGCCCGGGGGGACTGGGTGCGCCTGCGCACGCTGCTGCTCCTGCGCTGGATCGCGGTGATCGGACAGTCGGGCGCGGTGCTAACCGCCGTGCTGGCGATGGACTATCAGCTTCCCCTGCCGCTCTGCGCCGGGCTGATTTCCGCCGCGGTGCTGGCGAATCTCGTCGCCGGTACCGTTTTTCCGGCGAAGGCGCGGCTTTCTGAGAACGCGACGCTCGCCTGGCTGATGTTCGATCTGGTGCAGATCGTGGCGCTGCTGATGGCGACGGGGGGGCTCAACAACCCCTTCGCGCTATTGGTGCTTGCGCCGGTGACGATCTCGGCCTCCGCGCTGCGCCTTCAGCCCACCTTGTGGCTCGGGATCGCCGCGATCGTGCTCATCTCCCTCATGTCCAGCCTGCACCTGCCGCTGATCGGGCCGGATGGCGCGGCGCTCGAACTGCCGCTTCATTACCGCGGCGGCGTGGCAGTGGCACTGGCCATCGCGGTCGGGTTTCTCTCGCTCTATGCGCGGCGCGTCTCGGTCGAGGGCTATGCGATGAGCCAGGCGCTTTCGGCCACGCAGATCGCGCTCGGGCGCGAGCAGAGGCTCGCGGCGATAGGTGGGATCGCGGCGGCGGCGGCCCATGAGCTCGGCACACCGCTGGCCACCATCAAGCTGGTGGCGAAGGAGCTGGCGCGCGATCTGGAAGACCGTCCTGAGCTGGCGGAGGACGCACGGCTGATCCACCAGGAGGCGGAACGGTGCGGCCGTATCATGGCGGATCTTGCCCGCTCCGGCCGGCCGGACACGCAGCTCGATACCGCGCCGGTGATCTCCGTGCTCGAGGAGGCGGCGGCACCGCATGTGGACCGCGGCAAGGCCATCGTCATCCGCCTCGACGGGCGGGAGGTCGACGGTGACGGCGGTGGCGTGGATGGCGAGGCCGTGCCGATTGTCGAGCGCCGGCCCGAACTGATCCACGGCGTCCGCAACCTCATCCAGAACGCGGTGGATTTTGCGAAGAGCACGGTCTGGCTCGATATCGAACAGCGCGACACGGCACTGGTGCTGCGCGTGCTCGACGACGGTCCGGGCTTCGATGCCGATGTGTTGCCGCGCCTCGGAGATCCTTACGTCTCCACGCGTCCGCGCGGTGGCCGGGGACGCGCCGGCAGGGGCGTGCCGGGGGGCGATGCCTATGAGGGCATGGGTCTCGGCGTCTTCATCGCGCGCACGCTCCTTGAGCGGACGGGCGCCAGTATCCGCTTCGCCAACGCACCGGCGCAGGGCGCGGCGGGCGCGGGCGAGGCGATCCCCAGCGGCGCCATGGTCGAGCTGCGCTGGCCCTCCGGCACCGTGGATCGCACCAAGCGCGAAAGCCGCCAGCCGGCCCAGTCCCGCCAGAGCGCTTAAGCCATTTGCAACCATCGGGTCTTAAGTTTCTGATGCCTCGACTAAATCTTGCACAGGGGTGCCCGGGGCGTGCTATCCTCAACCCTCTGGCGAGTTGGGTGGAGCGCCTTGTCCGTGCTGAGCTGGGTCATCGTTGGCATCGTTACCGCAGCGGCCACGGCCCTCTGCGTGATACTCGTTGCGCGCCTGCGCCGGGCCGAGGCCGCGCAGGAGGCGACCGAGGCGCTGGTCGAAGGGTATGTCATCCGCGCTGAGGAATACGCGATCCTCGATCTCTCCTCCGCGGCGAAAACTCTCCCCGGGGCCGAGCCCGGCGGGCGGATCGACACCTTCCTCAACGGGTTTCTGGATGACGGCCGGGAGGAAGCGCTGACGGCGGTCTCCGAACTCGTGCGCAGCGGCCGGTCCCTCCAGCTCCTGGTCACCGATACCGAGGGACGGCCCTGGGAACTCACCGGCAGGCCCCGCGGCGGTGAGCTGATCTTCGCGCTTCGCGATGCAACGCTGGCGGTCACGGAGCTCCGCAAGTCCGAGGCGCGCATCGCCGTGCGCGAACGGGCGCTCGAGGCAGGCTGGTACGAGCGGCGCACGATCCTGAACCTCCTCAACACCGGCAGCGCCATTGCCTGGCATCGCGGGCGGGACGGGGAGATGATCTGGTCCTCCGGCTGCGTGAACACGCGGGACGGGAGCGTGACCGCGCAGCAGACCGTCGCCCTCGTCCGCGCGCGGCCGGGGGAGACGGGGGCGGACGACAACGGTGTCGCCCGCAGCCGGGTTGAGATCCTGCCCGCGGGCGCGATCGAACCCCTGCCGCTCCAGGTGATCGAGGTTTTTGCGGCGGACGGCTCCGCCACCGGCATCGCGACCGACGCGACCGTGGCGGCACAGGCCGAGCGCACCCTCAGCCGCTTCGTCCAGACGATGACCGAGACCTTCGCCCATCTGACCGCCGGCCTCGCGATCTTCGACCGGAACCAGAAGCTCGTCCTCTTCAATCCCGCCTTCGCCCAGATGCTCCAGCTCGACCCTGCCTGGCTTGCCAACCGGCCGAGCCTGCGGGACGCGATCGATGCCCTCCGCACCAAGCGCCGGATCCCCGAACTGATGGATTTCCACGCCTGGCGCGAGCGTCTGCTCTCGCTCTTCGACAATCCGGAGCGCGTGGATTTCGACGAGGTCTGGCACCTGGCGGACGGCTCGAACATCAAGGTAATCGCCCGGCCGCACCCCCATGGCAGCCTCGCCTTCGTGTTCGACGATATCTCGGACCGTGTGCGCCTGGAGCAGCGCTACCGCCAGTCGATCGACCTGCAGGAGGCGACGCTCGACCGGCTGGACGAGGCACTGGTGGTGTTCGGCACCAATGGCCGCCTCCAGATCGTCAACGATGCCTTCCACGAGATCTTCGGGACCGACCCTGCAACCGTCCGCCCCGGCCGCCATGCGCGCGAGATCATGGCCATCTGTGCGGGCCTTACCGTGGAGGCCGAGACCTGGGACCAGGTGGCCGGTTTCATCACGGCGGCCGACGCGAGGGAGCCATTCTCCGAGGCGCTCACCCTCGGTTCGAACCGGCGGCTCCGTCTCCGCGTCGCCCCGCTGCCCGGCGGGGGCACCATGCTCGTGGCCGCGGACGTGACGGACAGCGAGCGGATTGCCGAAGCGCTGCGCGAGCGGAACGACGCGCTCGAGTCGGCCGAGGAAATGCGCACAGCGGTTCTCGACCAGATCAGCCACCGCCTGCGCACCCCGCTCAACACCATTTTCGGTTTCGGCCAGCTGTTGTCGGACGCGCGCTTCGGCCAGCTCTCCGACCGTCAGCGCGAATACGCCTCCGGCATTCTCGAGGCATCGGGCCAGCTCCTCGACACGATCGATGAGGTGACGGATCTCGCCGCCCTCGGCCCCAACGCCCGGCCGGAGACCGGATCACCGCCGCTCCTGGCGGAGACCCTGGAGCTCACCCGCTCGCTCCTGCAGAAGCGCGCAGCCGAGGCGGGCGTGGGCCTCACGGCACTCCTGCCCGAGGACGAGCTCCGGCCCGACTGCCCGACCGAGAAGCTCCGCCAGATCGTCTTCAGCATGAGCGCAGGCGCGATCCTGCGCACTGCCACGGGCGGCAGCGTCAGCCTCTCCGCGATGGTGGAGGCCTCGGGCGACATCACGGTGATCGCCACCGAGCATGAGCGCGATGGCGCCCCCAATCCCGTCACGGGCTCGGCTACCGCTCAGGCGGGCGAAGCGGCACTCGCGCTCACGCGGCGCATGGTCGAGAGCGAGGGCGGGGCCTTCTCCTACGGCGCGGTTACCGACCCTGAGATTGCCGGCACGCGCGCTTGTGCAGCGACCTTCCCGCCCGCCGGCCCCGATGCGGCGGTCATGGATCCTGCCAAACCTGCGCTTCCGGCGGCGGAGGACACGCCGCTCCGTCTCGACACGCCCATCGAAGCCGCCACGGCCCGTGCGGGCGCAGGCGGCTCCTGAGCGCGCCCCGTGCCGCCTCTCGCCCAAGGGAGGACTGGCGGCGCATCGCCCGCTCCGCTATCGCTCGGCCATGGCGTTTCCAAGCACAGACCGCGTTGAGACGCACGGTTCGGACACCGGTGCCGAGACCGGCGCGCCGACCGAGGGTGCCGATGCGGCGCGCGACGCGCTCGCCCGGGCCGCGACCCCCGGGGTCGGGGCCGCCACCCTGCTGCTCCGCAGTGAGGCTGCCACGGAACGCTTCGGGCAGATCATCGCCGGCACGTTGGCCCCTGGCGATGCTGTCCTGCTCTCGGGCACGCTCGGCGCCGGCAAGTCCGCGCTCGCCCGGTCCGTGGTGCGATCGCTGCTCCGGGACCCCGCGGCGGAAGTGCCTTCACCGAGCTACACGCTAATCAATGTCTACGAGCCAGCCGGTGCGCCGCCGGTCTGGCACGCCGATCTCTACCGGTTGGGCGATAGCTCGGAACTCGATGAACTCGGCCTCGAAGACGCGTTCGCCAGCGCGATCTGCCTTGTCGAGTGGCCCGACCGCCTCCCGAACCTCCCGCCGCGACGCCTCTTGATCCGCCTAGAACTGCCCGCAGATGCGTTGGCGGATGACGTTCGGATGGCGTCCATCACGGCCGTGGGCCCCTGGCCGCGCCTCGAGACGTTGGCGCCATGACGACTGCCACCGAGAGCGCGGCCGCGCGCCCCGAGCTCCTTGCGTTCCTCGAGGGAGCCGGTCTCGACCCTGGCAGTCTCATGCCGTTGGCAGGCGATGCCTCTGCCAGGCGCTATTTCCGTGTCGCGGCCCGCCATCAGCAGTATGTCCTGATGGACGCACCGCGCCCGGCAAACGAGAGCATGGCCTTCTTCGTGACCGTAACGCGCTGGCTCCGGGGGCGCGGGCTCTCGGCGCCCGAGGTTCTCGCGGCCGATCTCGACCACGGCCTCGTGCTGCTCGAAGACCTCGGGGACACGCTCTACGCCCGCATGCTCGAGCCCGGGCCGCGGCCGCACGATGAAGCGGAGCTCTACGCTGCCGCCGTCGACCTGCTGGCGACACTGCCGGCCGGAGCGGCCCCTGAGGGTACCGAGCCCTATGGGCGCGACATACTCCTCCGCGAGGCACGGCTCGCGACCGACTGGTGGGCCGCCGGCACAGGCCACGCCCTGCCGCCGGACGCGCTGGCGGAATACGAGGCGATGCTTGGCGAGGCTCTATCCCCGGCGCTCCTCGAGCCCTCGCAGGGTGTCACGACCCTGCGGGACTACCACGCCGAAAACCTGCTCTGGCTGCCCGGCCGCGCCGGCCTCGCCCGCGTCGGGCTGCTCGACTACCAGGACGCGCTGATCGGCCACCCGGCCTACGATCTCGTCTCGCTGCTGGAGGATGCGCGGCGCGACACGGACGAGACGCTGCGCAGCGCCATGCTCGCGCGGTACCTCGCCACACAAGGCATTGCAGGCGACGCGTCGGAGGGCTTCAGGGCGGCCTATGCGGCCCTGGGCGCACAGCGGAACCTCAAGATCGTCGGCATCTTCGCCCGCCTCTGCCTGCGGGACGGCAAGCCCCGCTACGTCGATCTCATCCCCCGCGTCTGGGCGCATCTCGAGCGGGATCTGACGGCGCCGGGCCTCGCCTCGCTCCGCCGCTTCGTGGCCGCCCATGTTCCGGCGCCGAGCGGGGAGCTGCGGGCACGGATCGCTGCGCGGGCGGGCCGGGGGATCGCCGCGTGAGCAACCGGCAACGGCCCGAGACAGCCTTCGTGCTCGCCGCAGGGCTCGGCACCCGGATGCGCCCGCTTACCGAGACCATGCCGAAGGCGATGGTAAGGGTCGATGGCAGGCCACTCATCGACCATGCGCTCGACAGGGTCGCCGCAGCGGGGATCGGTCGCGCCGTGGTGAACCTCCACCATTTCGCGGAGATCCTCGAGCGTCACCTCGGCGCAAGGTCCACGCCCCCCGGTATCGCGCTCGCGGACGAGCGGGGGCTGCTCCTCGATACCGGCGGTGGGCTCGCCGGCGCCGCTGCGCTGCTGGGCGAGGGTCCGGTGCTCGCGCTGAACGCCGACGCGATTTTCGCAGGGCCCGAACCGCTCCCGCCGCTCCTCGATGCCTGGGCCGGCGCGCCGGCCTTCGATGCGCTTCTCCTCCTGGTGCCGAGGGCGGCAACGGTCGGCTACACCCGGCCGGGCGACTTCTTTCTGGAGGCAGAGCAGGCGGCCGGCGCCATCGGTCGCCCGCGCCGGCGGGGTGAGGCGGCGGCGGCACCTTACGTCTATACCGGCGCGCAGGTGCTTGGCCCGGCCGCGCGCGCGATCGCTGCGGAAGTTGGCGCGGAGGCGCCCGTGTTCTCCCTCAACGCCGTGTGGGACAGGCTGCTGGCGGCCGACCGTCTCGGCGCTGTCGTCTGGCCCGTGGGGGCGGGCACGCCGGCGCCCGATGCGCGCTGGGTCGATGTCGGCACGCCGGCGGGTATCGGTGAGGCGGAGGCCGCGCTCGCCGCCTGGGCCAGGGGCGGGGCCTGATGCTCTTCTCAGATGCGTCGCCAGCCGTGCCCGGCACGCCGCGGGTCTTTGCTCTGCCTGCGGGGGCCGACTATGCATCGGCTTTCGCAGCCGGCCTTAGGGCGCGGCTCGCGGCCACACCGCCCGAAGCGGTGCTGGGCGTCGAGGTGCTCGTCAACACGCGGCGCGCCCTGCGGACGCTGGAGGACGCGCTGGCAGGCGGCGCGATGGCCTTCCTGCCGCGCCTTTCGCTCCTCGAGGCGCTACCAGAACGGGCGGCGCAGGTATCGGGCTGGCCCTCGGCGCCCGCGCCCAACGCTGCAGTCGATCCTCTGACCCGCCAGGTTGCCCTGATGCGCCTGGTCGCCGCCTGGATCGAGCGGAGCGATGGCGCGATGCCACCGGCCGCCGCGCCGGACCTGGCGGAAACCCTCGGCGCGCTGATCGACGAACTGGACGAAGCCGGGGTGGACCCCGGGACCCTCGAAGGCGCGCTCGCCGCCGCGACGGGTGGCGGCCCGGCGGCGCCGGAAGCGCTGGCGGCCCACTGGCAGAACGCCCTTGCCTTTCTCGACATCGCCCGCCGCGAATGGCCTGCGCTACGTGCCATCATCGCGCCCGGTGCGGTTGATGGCGCCGCCCGCCAGCGCGCGGCGATCGCACGGCTGCTGGCCGCATGGCAGGCCGCGCCGCCCGAGGGACCGCTCATCGTCGCAGGCTCCACGGGCTCCCGGCCCGGCACCGCGGCGCTGATGGCTGCGATCGCGCGCCTGCCCCAAGGCGCGGTCGTTCTGCCAGGCTTCGACCCGTCGGTCGCGCCCGATATCTGGGAGCGGGCGGGTCCCGACCATCCGATGGGCCCCTTCAAGCCGCTCTTCGAGCAGCTGGGGCTCGAACCGGCCGACGTGGCGCCCTGGCTGCCCATGGAGGAGCGCGCAGCCGGGCCTGCGCGCCGCCGTCTCCTCGGCGAGGCGCTGCGCCCCGCACCCGTCACGGACGCCTGGGCGGCGGAGCGCGATACGCTCGCGGCACTCGCGCCCACCGCGGCGGCCGGGCTCACGCTGCTGGAGGCGCCGCATCCCCGGGCGGAGGCGGAGGCCATCGCCCTCGCCGTGCGCGAGGCGCTGGAAGAGCCGGGGCGCCGGGTGGCGATCGTCACGCGCGATGCGGCGCTGGCCCGTCGGGTAACCGCGGCGCTCGACCGCTACGGCGTGCTCGCGGATGACAGCCTCGGCCGCCCGTTGGCGTTGAGCCCGGCGGGCATCTTCCTCACGCTCGTGCGCGACGCGGCCCTGACCCTCGGCGGCGCCCCCAACGCCGTCGCGCTCGCCGCACTCCTCGGCCACCCGTTCTGCCGGCTCGGCCATGCGCGGGGCGTGCACCGGCGCCTGGCTGCGAGGTACGAGCGCGCGGTGCTGCGCCGCCGGGGCGGCGCGCGCACGGGCGGCGCCCTCCTGCCGCCCTGGCCCGCGAGCGCGCCGGAGGGCGAGGATCAGGCGGCCTTGGCGGAGCGGGCTGCCTGGCTCACGGCCCTCGAGGCTGCCCTCGGCCCTTTGGCCGAGGCGCTGCGCACACCCAGCCCTCTCGCGACGCTCCTCGCCGCTCACCGCGCCGCCGTTGCTGCGCTGACACGTGCGGGGGAGGATCCGGCCGCCCCGGCCCCCGAAGAACCCCAACCGGGGGCGCGCTTCGGCGGCGGGCCGGATGGTCTGGCGGTGGAGCGCCTGTTCGACGCGCTTGAGAACGCCGCCGCCGCCGCCGGCGGGACTGTCGCCGCCGCCGCCTATGCCAGCCTCCTCGCCGGCCGCCTCGGCGGGGAGACGCTGCGGCCCGAGGCGGGCCGTCCGCACCCCCGCGTGGCCATCTGGGGCACGATGGAAGCGCGCACCGCCTCGGCGGATCTGACCATCCTCGCCGGCGTCAACGAAGGGACCTGGCCCGCGCTCCCGGACCCCGGCGCCTGGCTCAACCGGCCGATGCGCGCAGCCCTCGGCCTCGCACAGCCCGAGCGCGCCATCGGCCTTGCGGCGCACGATTTTCTGCAGGCGGCCTGCCGGCCCGAGGTGCTGATCACCCGCTCCCTGCGCATGGGCGGGGAGCCCACGGTGCCGTCGCGCTGGCTCATCCGGCTCGAGACGCTGCTGGCCGGCACGGCGCCGGGGACACTCGAGGAAATGCGCGGGCGGGGCGCGAGGATTCTCGATCTCCTCCCCCTTCTCGATCATCCCGCCGAGCCCGAGGATCCGGCGCTGCATCCGGCGGGGCGGCCCTGCCCGGCGCCGCCCCCGCCGGCCCGCCCGCGCCGGCTCTCCGCCTCCGATATCGAGCGGCTGATCCGGGACCCCTACGCGGTCTATGCCCGCCGCGTCCTCCAGCT
Organism: Pseudomonadota bacterium; assembly: GCA_038528605.1. Taxonomy (GTDB): domain Bacteria; phylum Pseudomonadota; class Alphaproteobacteria; order Rhodobacterales; family Rhodobacteraceae; genus Thermohalobaculum. Next base: position 26,322 of record JBCBEP010000018.1, on the reverse strand, counting down.
CCGCCCGCTCGACCCCCTCGGCGCGCCCGCGGATGTGCGGGACCGGGGCACGGTGCTCCACGCGGTGATGGAGCGCTTCATGGCCGCCGCGGTGCCTGGGCCGGTGGACGTGGCGGCCGAGGCCGCCCGCCTCCGCACCACCGCCGAGGAGGTGATTGCCGATAGCGTCGCCGACCCCGCCCAGGCCCGCTTCTGGCGGGCACTCATCGCCCGGCTCGCCGATGGCATGGCGGCGGACGAGGCCGAGCGGCGCGAGGGTGTGGCGGCATTCGCTGTCGAGGTCAGCGGCCGCTTCACCCTTCCCATCGCCGGTGCGCCCTTCCTGCTCACCGCCAAGGCCGACCGGATCGACCGGCGGGGCGACGGGCGAGGCAGCGTCTACGACTACAAGTCGAGCCCGCCGGGGCAGGGCGAGATCGGCGTCTTCGAACACCAGCTCCACCTCCAGGCCCTGATGCTGGCCGAGGGCGCCTTCGAGGGCCTGCCGCCGCTCGGCCCCGGTCCCGCCGCCTATATCGGCCTTGGCGGGCATCAGAGCCGGGGCCCGAACCCGCCCCTGAGCACCGAAGCGCTCGCAGCCTATCGTGAGCGGCTCACGCATCTCCTCGAACGCTATACCGCGCCGGAGACGGGCTTTCTCTCCCGCCGCGCGATGAAGCGCGAGCAGGATGCGGGAGACTACGACCACCTCGCCCGCCGCCGGGAATGGGAGGGGCGCGATGGCTGAGGCACCCACGCCCGAGCAACGCCTCGCGGCCGACCCCGCCCGCTCGGCCTGGGTCGGCGCGAATGCAGGCTCCGGCAAGACGCGGGTGCTGACGCACCGTGTGGCGCGGCTCCTGCTCGCGGGCAGCCGGCCCGAGCGCATCCTCTGCCTCACCTACACCAAGGCGGCCGCGGCGGAGATGCAGGGCCGGCTCTTCAAACTCCTCGGCGAGTGGTCCATGGCCAGCGACGCTGCGCTTTCGGGCGCGCTCCGCGGCCTTGGCGGCGGCTCGGCCGCGCCGGCGCCCGAGCGTCTTGTGGAGGCGCGCCGCCTCTTCGCCGAGGCATTGGAGACCCCGGGCGGGCTCCGCATCCAGACCATCCACGCCTTCTGCGAACAGCTCCTCCGCCGCTTTCCGCTGGAGGCCGGCGTCTCCCCCCGCTTCCGCGTGGTCGACGACCGGCACCAGGCAGCTCTTGGCGCCGCGGTCTCGCGCGCGCAGGGCGATGCGGCGGCGCGGGGCGAGAGCGACGTGATCGACCGCGTGGCCGCCCGCGCCGGCGAGCATGCGCTCGACGCCCTGCAGGCCGCCGTCTCGGCCGACCGCCATCGCTTTCCGTCCAGGGCCGAGGCGGTGGAGGGCCGCCTCGCGGCGCACTACCCTGCCAGCGCGCTCGCCGGCGAGGAGGCCGCGGTCGGTCAGGCCATTGGGCGGCTCGACTGGCCGGCCCTCGCCGCACTCGCCGCGGAGCTCGAGGGAGGCGAGGGCAAGCGCGGCCATACAGCAGCAGAACGCCTACGCTTCGCCGCCCGGCGGCATGCTGCGGGCGATGACCTCGGCGCGTTCGACGCGCTCACCGCCGCCCTGCTCAGCAAAGACAAGGAGACCGGCCTGCCCGCGCCGAAATCGGAGACCTGGCTGATCTCACAGGCGGACGAGACCGCGCGTCCCGGCCTCCGCCCTCGCATGACCGCGTTGGCGGAGAGCGTGGCCGATGCGCTCGCCGAGCTCGCTACCGCCCGCATGGCCGCGCGCGCGGGCGACCTCAACGCCTTCGCGGCCGATTGGCTGATGCGCTACGCCGCCGCCAAGGCGCGAGGGGGCCTCCTCGACTTCACCGATCTCGTGGGCCGCGCGGCGGGCCTGCTCACGGCACCCGGCCTCGCGCCCTGGGTCCTCTGGAAGCTCGATGGCGGGATAGAGCACATCCTCGTCGATGAGGCGCAGGATACGAGCCCCGAGCAATGGGCTGTCATCGCCGCCATCGCGGCGGAGTTCCATGCGGGCGAGAGCGCGCGCGCGGCAACCCGGACCCTCTTCGCGGTGGGCGACGAAAAGCAATCGATCTACTCGTTCCAGGGCGCGGATCCGGCGGTGTTCGCCGAGCGCCGCGCAGGCTTTCGCGCGGCTTTCGCGCCGCATGGCAGCCTGGCCGAACCCGCCCTCGAGCGGTCCTTCCGCTCCGCCCCCGGCATCCTCGATTTCGTCGACCGTGTGTTTGCGGGCGAGGCGGCATCCGGCCTCGTGGCGGACGGGACGCCGCCGCGCCATGTGGCCCATCACGAGGAGGCGCCGGCCACCATCGATTTCTGGGCGGCGATCCCCGGCGAGAGTGCGGAGAAGGAGACGGCGTGGTGGGAGCCGGTGGACCGCCCAAGCCCCGGCCGTGCCGAGATCAGGCTCGCCCATCGCGTTGCGGCCGAGATCTCGCGCATGGTGCGGGAGGACATGCTGCCGGGCCGGGCGCCGGGAGAGGCGCGCGCCATGGGGCCGGGGGATGTGCTGGTACTCGTCCGCCGCCGGAGCCTGCTGTTCCACACCATCGTCCGCCGCCTGAAGGCCGAGGGGGTGCCCGTTGCGGGAGCCGACCGGATCACGCTGGTGGAAGAATTGGCGGTGCAGGACCTGCTGGCCGCCCTCAAGGTTGCTGCCCACAGGGATGATGACCTGTCGCTCGCCTGCCTCCTGCGCTCGCCCCTCTGCGACGTCTCGGAGGAAGGGCTCTTCGCGCTGGCCCATGGGCGCGCGCCCGGCGAGCGGCTCTGGCGCCGGCTGCTCGCGGCCGAGGCCGACCACCCCCGGACGACGGCTCTCTTCCGCGATCTCGAGGCCTCGGCCGATTTCGCGCGGCCCTACGAGCTGCTCGAGCGCTTGCTCACGCGTCATGACGGCCGGGCGCGTCTCCTTGCGCGTATCGGCGGCGAGGCGGAGGATGCCATCGACGAACTCCTCACCCAGTCCCTCGCCTACGAGGCGGAGGCCGCCCCAAGCCTCGCCGGGTTCATCGACTGGGTGGAGACCGGCGCGCTCGAGGCCAAACGGCAGATGGGCGAGGCGGGCGGCGAGGTCCGGGTGATGACCGTGCACGGCGCCAAGGGCCTCGAGGCGCCCGTCGTCATCCTGCCCGACACGCTCGGCAAGCCCGGCGGCGGCGGCGCCGGCCGCCCCACGCTGCTGCCCGTCCGCGGCACGGGCAACGCGCCGGATCTCATGCTGTGGGCGGAAGGCAAGGGGCAGGACGATGCGCTGGCCCGGCAGGCACGCGAGGCCGCCCAGGCGCGGGAGACGGCGGAATTCAAGCGCCTCCTCTACGTGGCCCTCACCCGCGCGGAGAGCCGGCTGCTCATCTGCGGCGCCGGCTCGCTCTCCGAGAATGCGGGGGGCGATCCGTCCGCCCCGCTCGGCAGCAAGGGCGCCGCCGATGCCGCCGGCTGGTATCACATGGTCGAGCGTGCGGTCATGGGCCATGCGGAGGCGCGCGCGATCGAACCGCCAGACGGCGTGCCGGCGGCCTGGCGGATCGGGATCGACCCGGCCCGCCGGGCCTCCGGGCCGGCTACGCAGGGCGAGACACAGGGGAGATCGCGCGCCCCGGGGCTGCGGCCGTCATGGCTGCGCCCGGCACCGGAGGAGCCGCGTCGCCTGAGGATCACGCCCTCGGCCCTGGCGCCGGAAGAGCCTGCGCCAACGGAGCTGCCGGAGGGCCCGACGCGACAGTCCTCGCCGGCCCCGCGCGAGCGCGAGGCGGCGCTGCTCCATGGCATCGCGGTCCACCACCTTCTCGAACACCTGCCGCCCCTGCCGGCGGCGGCGCGTGAGGCCGCGGGGCGACGGATGCTCGCCGAGGCCGTGCCCGCGCTCGACGACGCGGCCCGGGAAGCCGCGCTCGCCGAAGCGGCCCGCGTGTTCGACGCACCCTTCGCTGCCAAGGTCTTCTCCCCCGGCAGCGTGGCGGAGGCGAGCATCGGCGGCCCGTTCGGGGCGGGCGAGGACCTGCCCCCTCTCTTCCTCGGCCGGATCGACCGGCTGCTGATCGCCCCCGATCAGGTGCTCGCGATCGACTACAAGACCGATGCGCGTCCCCCTGCCTCCAACGAGATCCCGGCGGGCTACCGCGCCCAGCTCGGCGCCTACGCGGCGGCCCTCTCGCGGATCTATCCGGACCGCGCGGTGAAGCTCGCCATTCTCTGGACCGCGATCCCGCGCCTCGACGCCGTCAACCCCGCCTCGGCGCAATCCGCCTTTGACGCGGCCCTCACGGCTCATCGGCAAGGCGCCGCTTGATCGTCCCCGCGCGTCGCCATACCTTCGCTCTTCGGAAAACACGGCCGTCCGGGCCGATGGCAGCGCCACGGCACGAATCAGGGCCCGAAAACAGCCCCGAAATCGGACGCAGCGAAAGGGAAGAGACCATGTCGACCATGAGCGTGAGCGACCAGAGCTTCGAGAGCGACGTCCTGCAGTCGGATATCCCGGTGGTGGTGGACTTCTGGGCCGAGTGGTGCGGCCCCTGCAAGCAGATCGGCCCGGCGCTCGAGGAGATCGCGGGCGAGCTCGACGGCAAGATCCGCGTCGCCAAGATCAATATCGACGAGAACCCCAACACGCCGTCGCGCTACGGCATTCGCGGCATCCCCACGCTGCTGATGTTCCGCGGCGGCGAGGTGGTCGAGAAGAAAGTCGGCGCCGACAGCAAGCGCGGCATTGCCGGCTGGATCGAGGACGCTCTCTGATCCGCCCGCCGGGGCCCTCGCCCCGGCTTGACCGACGCCCGCGCCTCCGCAATGCGGGGGCGATGAGCGCCGCCCTCCATCCCCTGCCAATCGATGCCGCCCTGCCCGCGCTGCTGGATGCGCTGGCAGGGGGCAACACCGCTGTGCTCGCCGCGCCGCCCGGCGCCGGCAAGACCACGCGGGTGCCGCCGGCGCTCGCCCGGGCGCCCTGGGCAGCGGGCGGGCGCATCCTGATGCTGGAGCCCCGGCGCGTTGCGGCCCGCGCGGCAGCCGAGCGGATTTCCGAGGAGGCTGGCGACCGCCCGGGCGGCTTCGCCGGCTGGCGCATCCGGGGCGAGACCCGGGTCGCGAAGGAAACGCGGGTGGAGGTGGTCACCGAGGGCATCCTCACCCGCCTTCTTCAGGCCGACCCCGAGCTTCCCGGCATCGCCGCCATCATCTTCGACGAGGTGCATGAGCGCTCGATCCACGCGGATCTCGGCCTCGCTCTTGCGCGCGAGGTGCAGGAGGCGCTGCGCCCCGATCTCCGCCTCCTCGCCATGTCCGCGACGCTCAAGACCGCGCGCTTCGCCGCCCTCCTCGGTGGCGCCCCGGTGATCGAGAGCGCGGGCCGCCTCCATCCGGTCGATACCCGCTGGCTCGACCGGCCCGGTTCGGCCGGCGGTGCGCGGTTCGAGGATCGTATGGCCGATATCATCGCAGAAGCCGTGGCGGCCGTGGCCACGGGCGACGTGCTCGCCTTCCTACCGGGCGTGGGCGAGATCGCCCGCACAGCAGCCCGTCTCTCGCCCCGCCTTCCGGGCCTTGCGGTCGTGCCCCTCCACGGCAGCCTGCCCTTCGCGGAGCAGCGCCGGGCCCTGGCCGCGGATGCCGAGGGCCGGCGGCGCGTCGTCCTCGCCACGGCCATCGCCGAGACATCGCTCACGGTCGAGGGCGTGCGCGTCGTGGTCGATGGCGGCCGCGCGCGCCGGGCGGAGACGGATCCCGGAACGGGGCTCACGCGGCTCGTCACCGTCCCCGTCTCGCGCGCGGAGGCCGAACAGCGCCGCGGGCGTGCCGGCCGCCTAGGGCCGGGGGTGTGCTACCGCCTCTGGGCCAAGGCGGAGGAGGGGGCGCTGCCGGCTTTCGCCCCGCCCGAGATCCTGACGACGGATCTTGCGCCCCTCGCACTCGATCTCGCCGCCTGGGGGGCGGAGGACCCGTCGACGCTGGCCTTCGCGGACCAGCCGCCGGCCCCCGCGCTTGCCGAAGCGCGGCAGCTCCTCGCTGCCCTCGGCGCGCTCGAAGAGGGGCGCGACCGCGACGGCACCGCCGGGCCGATCACCGCGCATGGCCGGGCGATGGCGCGCTTTCCCGCCCATCCCCGCCTCGCCCACATGATCCTCACCGCTGGGGCGGAGGCGCCCGCGCTCGGGGCGCTCGCCTGCAGGCTGGCCGCGCTAGTGGGCGCGCGCGACCCGCTGGGCGGCGGCGGCGGCGGGGGCGGCGCGGATATCGCGCGCCGGCTCGCCGCGCTCGCGCACCCCGCCCGGGCGGCGCGCGAGGGGGCCACGCGCGCGGCCCTCGACGCCGTGCTCGCGGAGGCCGAGCGTCTCGCCCGCGCCGCCGGCCTGCCCAGGGGCACCGCGCCGGCCGATGCATCGGCGGCGGGCGACCTCCTCAGCCTTGCATACCCCGACCGGATCGGCCTCCGCCGCCCGGGCGAAGCGCCGCGATACCTCCTCTCCCAGGGCCGCGGCGCTGCCTTCGATGCAGGTGAGGCGATGGGTACGGTCCGCCTCATCGTCGCCTGGGACGCGGCGGATGACGGCCGCGAAGCGCGCATCCGCGGCGCCGCGGCGCTCGACGAAGCGAGCCTCCGCGCCCGCCACGGCGCGGCCATCGCCTGGCAGTCTATCGCCGAATGGTCCCGCCGCGAGCGCCGCGTCGTGGCGGAGGAACGCGAATGCCTCGGCGCCCTCGTCCTCGCCCGCCGCCGTTGGCGGGATGCGCCGGGGGAGGCCCTCGCCCGCGCGCTTTGCGACGGTGTCCGGGACCTGGGCATCGACCGCCTGCCCTGGCCGCCCGCCGCCGCCAGCCTGCGCGCCCGGGCGGCCTGGCTTGCCGAGAGCGCGGGTGCGGCGGCGCCGAATGGGTTGCCCGATCTCTCCGACGCGGCGCTTGGGGCGACCCTGGAGCGCTGGTTGCTGCCGTTCCTGAGCGGCGAGACAGCGCTGCAGGACATCGCGCCCGCGACGCTCGACACCGCCCTCCGCCACCATATCGGCCGGGACGCGCTGGCGGAGATTGAGCGGACGGCGCCTGCCGCCTTCACCACCCCGCTCGGCAGCCGCATCGCCATCGATTATGCCCGCGCCGAGCCCACCGTGAGTATCCGCGTGCAGGAGCTCTTCGGGCTCGACCGTCATCCCACAGTCGGCGCCCCGCCCATGCCGCTGGTGCTCGAGCTAACCTCGCCGGCTGGCCGGCCCGTGCAGGTAACGCGGGATCTGCCGGGCTTCTGGGCCAACTCCTACGCCGATGTGCGCAAGGACATGCGGGCGCGTTACCCCAAGCACCCCTGGCCCGAGGACCCGCGCCACGCCCAGCCCACGCGCCGCGCAAAGACCCGCGGCCGCTAGGAGCAGACGCGGCGGCTTCTCAGGCGGAGCTCGCCTGCGGGAGAGGGGCGGCGTGGCGATCAAGGCAAGCGGCCAGCCTGTGCATGATATCCGCGAGCGCGTCCTCCGGCGCCACCAGCGCCAGCCGCAGATGCCCGGCGGCCGAGGCCCCGAAGCTGTCCCCCGGCATGGCGGCGATGTGCTCCTCCTCGATCAGCAGGCGCGCAAACTGCGTCGCGTCGAGGCCCGAGGGCCGGATGTCGAGCATCAGATACATCCCGCCCTCCGGCGGGACGACGCGCAGCGGCGTCTCCGCGGGCAGGGCGGCGAGGGCGGCTGAGGCCCGTCCCCGGTAGCGGGCCGCGAGGGCCGCTTCGAAGTCCGCGCAGTCCCGCAGCGCAACCTCTGCGGCTGCCTGGATGAAGGCCGGGATGCCGTAGCTCGTGGCCACGACATAGTCGCCCGCCCGGGCAATCGCCGCCTCAGGCCCCGTGAGCCAGCCGACGCGCCACCCGGTCATCGCATGGCTCTTGGAGAGCGAGTTCACCACCAGCGTGCGCTCCGCCATGCCTGGCAGGGCGCGCGGGCTCACATGGGTCAGCCCTTCCGAGAGATGCCCATCGTAAACCTCGTCGGCAATGCACCAGAGATCGTGGTCGCGGCAGAGCGCTGCGATCCCTTCCAGCACCGCCAGGGGATAGACCCGGCCCGTGGGATTGTGCGGCGTATTCAGAATGATGGCGCGCGTGCGCGGTGTGATGGCGGCGGCGAGGGCTGCGGGATCGGGCAGGAAGCCGTTATCCGCTGACGCGTCCACCGCCACGGGCACGCCACCAGCGGCACGCACCGTTTGCGGGTAAGTCGCGTAGTAGGGCGCGATCAGCAGGCATTCGTCGCCCTCGTCCAGCGCCAGCTCCAGCGCGATGGCGAGCGCCGCCTGCCCGCCCATGGTCAGCTGCACGCCCGAGGGACCCACTGCCGGGCCGTAGCGGCTCGCCCGCTCCGCCAGCATCGCGCGCAGCGCCGGGGTGCCGGTGATCGGCGCGTAGCCGAGGGGGCCGGTCTCCGCCGCCCCCTTCAGCGCATCGACGATGCGCTGGTCCGTTCGCGTGTCGTGGTCGCCTACGGCGAGGTTCCACACCTCGTGTCCCGCGGCTGCCAGCTCCCGGGCCCGGTAGTAGATCTCCCAGCCGTCGTCCCCGCTCGCGCCGAGCAGCCCGGCGGCCGAGCGCGAGAGCGCCGCCATGCCGGTCACTCCTCGGGGAAGGAGACGGGGACGAAGCGCAGGTCACCCCCCGCATGCACGAGCAGCAGAACGGCCTTCTTGCCCTCGCCCTTCACGCGCTCAACCTCGCGGAGCACGTCCTCCGGCGTCGAGACCGGCTCCTGGCCGACCTCTACGATCACCTGACCTGCGGCGAGGCCCTCACCCGCGGCCGGGCCCTCCGGCATCACGCCAGCGATGAGCACGCCCTCGACGCTCTCCGGAATGTCGTACTCGGCGCGCGCCGCCCCGGTTACCGGGGCGAGCTGCAGGCCGAGATTGGCGAGGTCGGTAGCGGCCGGTGCTTCCTCGGCCGGCTGCAGGGCGGCGGGCGTCACGCTCGCCTGCTCCTCCAGAAGGCCGAGCGTCACCTTCACGCTCTGTGTCTTGCCCTTCCGGAACACCACGACGCGCACGGTGCTGCCCACGGCGGTCTCGGCCACGATCCGCGGCAGGTCCCGCATCTCGGTGATGTCCTTGCCGTCGAACTTCAGGATGACGTCACCGGCCTCGATCCCGCCTTCCTCCGCCGGGCCCTCCGAGGTGACATCCGCCACCAGCGCGCCCTGCGGACGGTCGAGCCCCAGCGCCTCGGCCAGCTCGTCGTTCACCGTCTGGATGCGGACGCCCAGCCAGCCGCGCTTGGTCTGGCCGAATTCCTGCAGCTGCGCGACCACGTTCTCGGCAATTGCCGAGGGCACCGCGAAGCCGATGCCGATGCTGCCGCCCGTGGGCGAGATGATCGCCGTGTTCACGCCGATCACTTCACCGTCGAGGTTGAAGAGCGGCCCGCCCGAATTGCCGCGGTTGATGGCGGCGTCGGTCTGGATGAAGTCGTCATAGGGCCCGGCATTGATGTTCCGGTCCCGCGCCGAGATGATGCCGGCCGAGACCGAGCCGCCGAGGCCGAACGGGTTGCCGATGGCCAGCACCCAGTCACCCACCCGGCTCGATTCGCTGTCGCCGAACTTCACGAACTCCAGCGGCTCCGTCGGCTCGATCTTGAGGAGCGCGATATCCGTCTTCGGGTCCGTGCCCACCAGCTCCGCGGGCAGCGAGCTGCCATCGGCGAAGTTCACGGTAATCTCGTCCGCTTCCTCGATGACGTGGTTGTTTGTGACCACGTAGCCCTCGGGGCTGATCACGAAGCCCGAGCCGAGCGACTGCACCTGGCGGGGGCCCTGCGGCCGCCCGCGTTCGAAGAAGTCACGGAAGAGGTCCTCGAAAGGCGTACCCTCCGGCACCTGGCGCTCGCCGCGCTCTGCCTCCTCGACCTTCTGCGCGGTCGAGATGTTCACCACCGCCGGGCTCAGGCGCTCCGCCAGATCGGCAAAGCTGCCCGGCCGGGCCTGCGCCTGCGTTTCGCTCGGCGCCAGCGTTGTCGCGGCAGTGCCGAGCATGCCGGCAGCGGGCAGGGCCGCCATGGCGAGTACGGCGGCGCCTTTCGCAAAGCGGCGGGTGAAGGACGGGGATGTCATACGTGGTCGCTCCCTTGTCGCGTCTCTCGGGCCAGGCGGTTCTCTGCCAGCCCGGCGTCAACTCCAACAATGATTTGGGATGCAAGCCGCCCGGCGCAACGCGCCGAGCCGCAACTTCCCGTCATGCCCTGATCAGAAGATAGGCGATCACGCCGGCGGCCACCATGGCGCCGCCCACGAGCTTGCGCCGGGCTTCGCCGAGGCCCTCGAGCGCCGCGACGAGTTCCGGCAGCGAGCCCGCGAAAATGGCGATCGCGAGCCCTTCGATCACGAGCATGAGCGCGATGGCAGCCAATAGGTCCATCGCGCTCTTCCTTAACGCTCGATCCTACCCGTGTCCGTCTTCAGGTAGTTGAAAAATTCGCTGTCCGGCGAGATCACGAGCGTCGAGTTCTCCCCTTTGAGCGAGTTTTCATAAGCCCGAAGGGACCGGTAGAAGGCGAAGAACTCGGGGTCCCGCTTGAACGCATCCGCATAGACGCGGTTCCGCTCCGCATCCGCCTCACCGCGGATGATGTCCGCCTGCCGCTGCGCGTCGGAGACAAGCTCCGTCGCCTCGCGATCGGCGGTTGCGCGCACTTCCTGGGCCCGCTCCTTACCGCGCGCCCGCTCATCCGCGGCTTCCCGCTGACGCTCGGCCTGCATACGGGCGAAGGTGGCGTTCAGGTTCTGCTCCGGAAGATCGGCGCGCCGGATCCGCACATCGATGATCTCGATGCCAAAGTTGAGCGCACCCTGGCGCCCCACATTCCGGATGCGGGTCATGAGCGCGGAACGCTCGGGGCTCAGAACGTCCGCCTGCGGAACCGAACCGAGGACCTCACGGATCGCCGGGTCGAGCAGCTGGATCAGACGCTGGCGGGCGCCGAACTCTGTCTGCACCGTCTGCCGGAACAGAACCACGTCGCTGATCCGCCAGCGCGCGAAAGCGTCCACCACGAGGCGGCGTTCATCGGCCGGCGTGACCTCGATTTCCTGGATCTCCACCGGCAGGATGCGGTCCTCGTAGAAGGCCACCTCCTGGATGAAGGGCACGCGGAAATAGAGGCCCGGCTCGTCGGCGACGCGCTTCACCTCACCGAACTGCAGAACAAGGCCCTGCTCACGCTCGTCCACGATGAAGATCGAGGAGAGCAGCGTGAAGACGGCGACCGCTGCGGCCGCGATGGCTACGGGGATCCAACGCATCAGTTGTTCCCTCCGCTCTGGAAGTTGCGGTTCTGGTTCGAGGAGCTGGCGCGCGCCTGGCTGTTGCGGTTCAGCTCATTGAGCGGGAGGTAGGGGATCACGCCCTGGCCGCCGCTGCCGCCGCTGGCCTGTTCGTCGATGATCACCTTGTCCACATCGCCGAGCACGCGCTCCATGGTCTCGAGGTAGAGACGCTTGCGGGTCACGTCCGGCGCGTTGGCGTACTCGTCGTAGACGCTGATGAAGCGCGCGGCCTCACCCTTCGCCTCGTTCACCACCTGCGCCCGGTAGGCTTCCGCCCGCTGCAGCATCTCCGCCACCTCACCGCGCGCACCGGCGAGCTTCTGGTTGGCATAGGCGTCCGCCTGCTTCTCGGCCGTGTCGCGGTCCTGCTCGGCCGCCTGCACGTCGCGGAAGGCGTCGATCACCTCGGGCGGGGGATCGGCATCGGCGAAGTTCACGTTGATGATGTTCACGCCGCCGTTGTACTCGTTCAGCGTCCCCTGGATGAGCGTCTTCACCTGGTTGGCGATCTCGGCACGGTCGCGGCTCAGGATCGGCTTCAGCTGGCTGCGCGCGATCACCTCGCGCATGGCCGCTTCGGAAACGGCCGTGATGGTGTCGTCCGGTGCGGCGAGGTTGAAGAGGAACTCGGCCGGGTTCGACACGTTCCACACAACCGAGAAATCGATGTCGACGATGTTCTCGTCACCGGTCAACATCAGGCCGCGGTCGCCCGACCGGTCCGTCCCGACCTCCACCGTGCGCGCCCGCTCCGTGTCGACGATCTCGTGCGTCACGACAGGCCAGGGCGCGAAGTTGAGGCCTTCCGTGCCCGTCTGGCTGTACTTGCCAAACATGAGCTCGACCGACTGCTGGCCAGTTTCAACCCGGTAGAAGCTCAGGAATGCCCACGCCACGATGACCACGCCGGGAATGATGAAGGGCAGCGCCTTCTCGACGCCGGGCGGCATGCCGCCACCGCCGGAGCCGCGCCCGCCGAAGCCGCCACCCTTACCGCCGAGGACGACGCGGAGCTGTTCGCGACCCTTCCGCAGCAGATCGTCGAGATCCGGTCCCTGGCCGCCGCCACCGCCGCCGCCTGGGCCGCCACCGCGCCCGCCGCCGGGTCCCTGACCGCCGCCATTGCCCCAGGGGCCGCGTCCACCGCCGTTGTTCCGCGGCCCACCGCCCCAGGGGCCACCGCCACCCGAGCTGTTGTTGATTGGCATGCCTACTGACTTCCTCCGTTGGGACAGCAAATGGGCCGCGCCCGGTTAAACCCGCTCCTGCGAGCCGTCACTGGGCCTGCCCTAGCGCGCGTGTCGCTTTCACACAACAAGTGGGGGCCGGGGCGCCCCCTTCAAGGTTCAGCCGGCTGCGACGGGCTCGCGCATGGTGACGAGCTCCTCCGCGGCGGTGGGGTGTACCGCTACCGTACGGTCGAAGTCCTCCTTCGTGGCGCCCATCTTCACCGCGATGGCCGCGAGCTGGATCATCTCGCCCGCACCATGGCCCACGATGTGCACGCCGAGCACCTTGCGGTCCGCCTTGTCGACGATCAGCTTGGTCAGCATTTTCTCGTCGCGCCCCGAAAGCGTGTGGACCATCGGGCGGAAACGGGAGCGGTAGATCTCCACGTCGTGCCCCTCGGCCCGCGCGGCCTCCTCGGAAAGGCCGATGGTGCCCACCTCCGGCTGCGTGAAGATCGCGGTGGCCACCAGCGCATGGTCCGGCTTGGTCGGATTGCCCTTGAACACCGTCTCGTGGAACGCCACACCCTCGCGGATGGCCACCGGCGTAAGGTCGAGCCGGCTCGTCACGTCGCCCACGGCGTAGATCGAGGGCACGGCGGTCTGGCTGTACTCGTCCACCGCAATGGCGCCGTTCTTGCGCAGCTCCACCCCGATCTCCTCGAGACCAAGGCCCGCGGTGCTCGGCTTCCGCCCCAGCGCCGCAAGCACTGCGTCCGCCGTCACGCTCGTGCCGTCCGAGAGCTTGGCGACGAGGCCCTCATTGGTCTTCTCGATCCCCTCGATATTCGCATGGAGGCGCAGATCGATGCCCTTCTTCACCATCTCCTCCATCACGAGGTCGGACGCGTCATGGTCGAAGGTGCGCAGAATGCGCGCCCCGCGATAGGCCAGCGTCGTCTCCGCGCCGAGGCCGTTCATGATGCCCGCGAACTCCGCCGCGATGTAGCCGCCGCCGAGGATGAGGATGCGCTTCGGGAACGACGGCAGGTCGAAGATGTCGTTCGACGTGACCACATGCTCGTTGCCCGGAAAATCCGGCACATGCGGCGCGCCGCCGGTGGCGACGAGGATGTGCTTCGCGGTGAACTGGCGCCCGTCCGCCAGCATCACCGTGTGCGGGTCCACCACCTTGGCGCGGAGATGAAAGGTGTCCCCCCCATGGCGCTCCACGTTCTTCTCGTAGAGCCCCTCGAGCCGCGTGATCTCCTGCTCCTTCGCGGCGCGCAGCTTCGCCCAGTCATGGCTGCGCGCGCCCACGGACCAGCCGAAGCCCTCTGCGTCCTCGAAATGCTCGGCGTAGGTGGAGGCGTAGACCAGCAGCTTCTTAGGCACACAGCCGCGGATGACGCAGGTGCCGCCGAAGCGGAACTCCTCCGCTACGCCAACCTTGAAGCCGGAGGCTGCCGTGAGGCGCGCGGCCCGCACGCCGCCCGAGCCCCCGCCGATGACGAAGAGATCATAATCGAAGCTCATGGCGTCCTCCCGCTATTGCCGCGGCGGTCAACCTAGGGCGCCCCGGCGAAAAGCGTGAGCCCCCGCAAGGCTGCATTTCCTTAATGTGAAGCCTCTCGGTCCCGCTCAGCTACCAACGGGCATCACTGTATCCGCAGCGCCATCCGCACGCCCCAGGATCAAGCGCTCCGCCATGCCGATGAAGAGCCCGGTCTCCACCACGCCCGGCACCGCCAGCAGCGCCGCCGATAGCGCCGGAGCATCACCGATGCGCCCGAGATGGAGATCGACGATCTCGTGACCCTCATCGGTGATGTACCGCCCGTTCGGGCCCTGTCGGTGGGTGAGCCGGGTTGCCCCCACATCCGCGTCCGCCAGCACGCCCTCGATCCGCGCAATCGTCGCCGGCGCGCCGAAGCGCACGATCTCGACGGGCAGGGGAAAGGCGCCCAGCGTCTCCACCTTCTTGGTGTCGTCTGCGATCACCACCATGCGCCGCGAGGCATCCGCCACGATCTTCTCGCGCAGGAGCGCCCCGCCACCGCCCTTGATGAGCGTGAGCGCCGCATCCGCCTCGTCCGCCCCGTCCACGGTGAGGTCGAGCGCCGCCACATCGTCGAGCGTGGTGAGCGGGATATCGAGCGCACCCGCCTGCGCCGCCGTGGCCAGCGACGTCGGCACGCAGAGGAGCCGCAGGTTCTCCGCCTTCATCCGCTCGGCCAGAAGGTCCACGAAGATCGCGGCGGTCGAGCCGGTGCCGAGGCCCAGCATCATGCCGTCCTCGACCAGCGCCAGCGCCTCCGCGGCAGCCGCGCGTTTCCCCGCCGCGCGCCCGTCAGTCTCAGCAGTCATCGGTGTCCATTCCTTCCATTCTAGGCCGTCACATCACCCTAAACGCGAAGAGCCGGACCAGAAGCTCCGGCTCCGATATCGCGAAGGGTTGGAAATCTTCCGTTTCCTCCAGCGCCTCCCAGCGCCCCGCATTGCTAAGCGCGGCGATTTTTGCGGAGAAGCCCTGCGCCTCCATGCTCTTCGAGACGCAGTTGAAGACCACGATGCCGCCCTGCGCCGTCACCCGCACCATCTCGTCCAGTGTCTCCGGCGGCGCATGGCCGGGCCCGAAAGCCCCGGTGCACAGCGCGCCGGCGAACCGCCCGTCGGGCTCCGGCAGGGGCGTGCCGAGGCGGTGCACATAGGCCGAGTAGCCCCGCTGCCGCGCGATCTCGAGCATGCCTTCCGAGAGATCGACGCCCACGAGGTCCCGATGCCCGAAGACCTGCAGCGCGAGCCCGCCGAGCCCCGTGCCACAGGCCGCGTCCAGCACCGGGCCGGCCCCTCGGGGCAGGTGCCGCGCCAGCATGCCGGCGCCCAAGGCAGGCAGGTGAAAGCCGTTCGCCAGGTTCTGCGCGTCATAGCGCGCGGCCCAGGCGTCGTAGGCCGCCGCCGTCTCCTCGGGCGTCCGCGCGCCGTAGACGCGTGCCAGATCGTCGCTTAACGAAGTCATGCCGGCGCTCCCGTCGCGTATGCGCTCTCTCGCGGGGCGCGCGTGCCGGACGCCGCTGTCCGACAAGCGCACCATCAGGTGGAAAGGGCTTCCATGTTCCTGAGCATCTTCGATGTGTTCAAGTTAGGAATTGGCCCGTCGAGTTCACATACCATGGGACCGATGACAGCGGCGGCACGCTTCCTCGATGCCTTGCGCAGCGATGAGCCCATCCCCGGCGCCGGCCCCGCCGCCCGCCTCTCCTGCCGTCTCCACGGCTCGCTCGCCCATACGGGGCGCGGTCACGCGACCGACCGGGCGGTGATGCTGGGCCTCGCCGGCTTCCGGCCGGAGGATTTCGACGCCGACCGTGCGGAACAGGCCGAAGCCGCGCTGCGCGAGACCAAGACACTCGAGATCGAAGGCCTCGGCACCCTCGCCTTCGATCCGGAGACCGATCTCGTCTTCGACTTCGGCCCCGCGCTCGAGGCGCATACCAACGGCCTTGTCCTCTCCGCCCATGATGCCGAGGGCAACCTCCGCCTCCGCGAGACCTACTTCTCCATCGGCGGCGGCTTCGTGCTGACCGAGGCGGAGATGGCGGCGCGGGACCGGCCCCGCAGCCCCGAAGGCCCGGACGTACCCTACCCCTTCGAGAGCGCCTCCCAGATGCTCGACATGGCGAAAGCCTCCGGCCTCAGCATCGCCGAGATGAAGCGCGCGAACGAGGAGACGCGCATGTCCCCCCGCGCCCTCGATGAGGGGATCGACCGGATCTGGTCGGTCATGGATGCCTGCATCACCCGCGGCGCCGAGACGGGCGGGATCCTGCCCGGCGGGCTCAACGTCCGCCGCCGCGCCAAGCGCATCGCCGAAAGCCTGGCGGAGGAGCGCGGGCGCAACCTGCAGCAGCCCCATGTGGCGAACGACTGGCTCTCGCTCTACGCCATGGCCGTGAACGAGGAAAACGCCGCCGGCGGTCAGGTCGTCACCGCGCCCACGAACGGTGCGGCGGGCGTCTTCCCCAGCGTCGTTCGCTACTATCGGGACCATGTGGTGGGCGCGAGCCATAAGGGCCTGCGCGACATCTTCCTCACGGGCGCGGCCATCGGCGGGCTCATCAAGCACAACGCCTCGATCTCGGGGGCGGAATGCGGCTGCCAGGCCGAGGTCGGCTCAGCCTCCGCCATGGCCGCCGCGGGCCTGTGTGCTGCCATGGGCGGCACGCCGGAGCAGGTGGAGAACGCCGCCGAGATCGCCCTCGAGCATCATCTCGGCATGACCTGCGACCCCGTGGCGGGCCTCGTTCAGGTGCCCTGCATCGAGCGCAACGGTCTGGGCGCCATCAAGGCCGTCAGCGCCGCCTCCCTCGCCCTCCGCGGCGATGGCGAGCACATCGTCAGCCTCGACGCCTGCATCGCCACCATGCGCGACACCGGCCGCGACATGAGCGAGAAATACAAGGAAACCTCCCTCGGCGGCCTGGCCGTCAACGTCGCCAACTGCTGATAACGCCCTCAGGGCAGGCGCGGCGCTAACCCCAGGACCTCGACAATGCGTGGACCGAACACGGCCTCGCCCACCGGGCTCCAGTGATCGCCGTCATTGTAGAGGAGGGCGCTGTCCTTCATGAACGTGTCCGGTTCGGGCGGCGTCACAGTGTCCAGCTGCGAGACGTAGCCGGGCTTCCCACTCCAGCCTGACACGCGTTCTCGCACCGCTGCCTCGATCGCCATCATCTGAGTGACCATCGCCGGCCGCATCGGGATCGGCCCAGGCGGATACTGGAACGCGCGCCCGGGATCGAGATGCGGCTCGAAACGCGGACCAAGCCACGTGGTCGGCACCAAGTCGCCGACTGTCTCGACGAAGCGGGCCGTCCGATCGATCACCGCCACGTTGGGCGTCCCCTCGCCGGCCGAATGCGCGTAAGCCCAGCGGCCGATGGCAGGGTCCTGGTCAGCTATCCAGAACCAGAAGCCGGCCTGGGTGAAGATCATCCGATCCACGGTCCCACCCGCCTGCTCGAGATAGGGGACGATCGGTGCAGGGTGGCAGGTTTCATAGCGCTGCCCGGGCCTGCACCCGCCCCCCGCGAGCAGCACCACAGTGCGCGCGGGAAGGCTCTTCGCCACCGCGTTGAAGACGTCTCCTGCATGGCTGTCACCTGAGATCAGGATGACCGGCCCGCGCTCCTCCACGCACCGTGCAATACGCGCCTGCGTCCCGGCATCCAGCGTCGGTGTCGCGAACTGGCAGCGCGCCTCGACCGTCTCGTTCTGGCCGCGTACCGTTTCCCACGCTAGCCACCGTTCGCGCGCCGTATCCGAAAGCCGCGCGATGAAAGCTTGCCGGTTCACCTCGCCCAATGCAGACGCACCGACGCCCATCCCCGCCGGAAGCAGGATAAGCCCGAGCGCTGCCGCGAAGAGCCGTGGACGGGACAGAAAGGCCCGGTTGCGGAAGGGCCGTTCCACGTATCGCCAGCTCGCCCAGGCGAGCAGCAGGGACAAGAAACCGAGCGCGACCATCAACGTGGCGGATGGTCGGTCGACCGCCGCCGCCCGGGCAAGGGCGAAGAGTGGCTGGTGCCAGAGATAGGCCGAGTAGCTCACAAGCCCGATGCCCACCAGCGGCGACCAGCAGAGGAACCGGCCGACCAGTCCCGCCGGCTGAGCACAGAGCAGGACAAGGACAGTCCCCAGAACCGGCACCACGGTCCACGGGCCCGGAAAGCCGAAGCTCTCGTCCATGAACTGGAATGTCGCGAACAGCATGACGAGCCCGAGCAGCGCCGCCGGCGACGCCCATCGTTCCGAAGGCAGGCCGTGGCGGTGCGCATGAAGCGCCGCAATACTGCCCGCCATGATCTCCCAGGCCCGGGAGGGAAGGAGGTAGAAGTTGCTCCGTAGCTCCAGCACCGAGCCGGTAACCGAAAGCGCGAAGCTGAGCGTCGCCCCGAGCACGAGCGCCCAGAGCAGCGTATCCCACTTAAATCGCCTCTGCAGCTGCCAAATCAGCCAAAGGATTGGCGGGAAGAGGAAATAGTACTGCTCCTCCACTGCAAGGCTCCACGTATGGATCAGTGGCAACTCCGCAGTAAAGTCGTTGAAGTAATCGAGCGTGCTCCAGAAATGGATATTGGCGAAGAACAGTGCAGCGGCAATTGCGCTGTCCGCGAAGGCCTCGAATTGCCTGGGGTCAAGCAGAAGCAGCGCCAGCGGGAAGCTTGTGATGATCACGGCGCAAAGGGCCGGCAGGATGCGCCGCGCGCGCCGCTCGTAGAAATTCACCAACGAGAATCGGTTGGCCGCCAGATCTTCGAGCAAGATGCCGGTAATCAGGAAGCCGCTGATCACGAAGAACACGTCGACGCCCGCGAACCCACCCGGCGCGAGCCCCAGATCGGCGTGGTAGACGATCACGGGCAGCACGGCGAGTGCGCGAAGCCCATCGATCTCCGCTCTGTATCTCATGCGTTGAGGAGCCTCCCGTCGGAAGCTCTTTCGCAGCCGGATGGGGAGCGATCAAGTTCAGGCTTGGGCCCTCAGGGGGATGAGCGCGGCTATGGCCGCCCTTAGGTCTCCCGCGCTTCCGGCCAGGGGCGGAAGGGCCAGGGTTTTTCGTCGTCGGCGCAGGTGAGGAAGCGGGAGGTCTCGCGCGTCCATTCCGCGAGGCTCGCTCCGAAAGCGCTCAGTTGCGCATTCGGGGCGCCGAAGATCACCAGTGCCAGGAACTGAACCGCCGCGATCAGCGTGTGCAGGCTCTGCGCGAGGCTGAAGGCGATCACGAAGAGCAGCATGTAGCCACCCCGCCACCAGCGCCCCGCAGGCTCGCCACCGCCGCGCGCGCCATTGCCGCCATCCGTCCCGATCGTCGCGCCTTCCGTGGTCATCCCTGCCTCCATCAATCGCCTGATGTTCAGGTGTGGAGGCACGGCCTTCCGGTCAAGATGTCGCAGGCTCCGTCAGGGCTCCCACGAGGCTTTCCAGCGCCGCATGTTCCAGCATGAGGAGCGCGCCCGCCCCGTCGAAGCGGAGCGTCACGGCATCCGCCACTGCCCGGTTCGAGGTGCCGATGGCTTCCCCCGGCGCCATCGCCAGCCCGTCCACCGGCCAAGCGAGGCCCATCGACGGCCCGCAGCGGAAGGGCCTCAGCGGAAAGATCGACACGCGCCCGCCAGTGCCCGGGCGAAGCGCGATCTCTCGGCCAGGCGGCGCCAGCGCGATCACCTCCTCCTCCGCGATCAGCACCACCCGCTGGTCCGACCGGCGCAGCATGGTGTGGAACACGGCGAGCATGTGATCGTGCCGCCGCCCCGTGAAGCCCGCGGCGAGATACAGTGGCGCGGCTACGCTGTAGAGGCATTTCTCGAAATCCGTGGTGTCCTGCTCGGCGAGGTCGATCATCGTCACGCCGCGCGCCGCCCAGGCGCCCGGGTCCTCGATGCTGTCCATGTCCCCGATCACCGCATCTGGCCTCTGGCCGAGCGCTGCCAGCCGGTCCGCTGCGCCATCCGCGGCGATCAGGGCCTCGGCACCGTCGGCATGCACGGCGCGCGCCGCTTCCACCGCCCGCGCCAGCATCGCGTGGTCGAGCGTGCCGCCGCCGGCCAGCACTACGGGACGGGTGAAGGTGAGCCGCGTCATGCGTCTCCTTCACCCGCGCGCCGCCGGCGGTCAATCGCCCGTCCCTCCGCAAAAACCCGGCTGCGAATGCTCTTTCTTGACCGCATGGGCCTGATGCGAGACCTTCAAGAGAGGGGAAGTCACGGCGACCGGGGGGAAGCCATGTCTCAGGGCGTAAAGAACGTCGACGTTCGTCTTGGAAATTTTGCCTGCTCGATCCGAGGCTTCGATGAGCCCGGGCCCGTGCTCGCCGCGGTCCTGGCCGCTGTGCGCGATATGCTCGAGGCCGGGCCTGTGCCCGATGGCGCGCCGGGCGAGCTGACAGATTCCGCCGCTGCGAGGCTTCTCGAAGAGGCGGCGGCGGCCAGTGGTCTGCCGCCCGAGGACCTGGAGGTAGCCCGTGGCCTGCTCGTCACCGCGCGCCCGGCGGCCATACCGGAAGCGGTCGGCGAAGCGGCGCCTGCGGTGGAGGCTGAGCGCGCGGCGCCGCGGCTCGATGCCGAGGCCAGTGCCGAGATCAAGCGTGTACTGGAACAGGCCGCAAGCCTGCCGAGCGCGCCAGCCGATGCCGCCGCGCTCGCCGCCCGAAGCCATTTCGGCAAGCGGGAGCGTCAGCTCGATGAGCCCGCGCCGGTGGAGGCGGTGGGCGCGTACGATGCTCCAGATGATGCCCTTCCTACGGAGCAACCGGCACCGTCGGATGACATGTCTTCCCCGATGCCCGAGCAAGAGGTTGCCGCCCTCGCAGAGGAACCCGCGCCCGCCACGACGATGGCTGAGCCCGTAAGCGAGCTTGAGCCGGAGCCTGCGCCACAGCCTCGCGAAGAGCCCGAGGAAGAGCCGCTGCTCCTCAACATCTTCGATGCCCCACCGCCCCGCTCTGCCCGTCCCGAGCCGGTGACGGAAACGGTGAGCGACACGGTTGTCCGCGGCCCAGGGCTGTCCGAACCGTCTGCCGAGCCGTGGCCGAACCCGACGGGCCCTAACGCCCACGCCGACGAAGCCCCTCAGGCCACGGCCGAGGAAGAGGCGGCCGAGGAGCCTGTGGCCATCGGTGCGGCGCGGTCCCTACGGCATAGCGGCTTCTTTGGCCGTGGCCCGCAGAACCCGAGCAACGATCCTGCGCCGGTGTCCCTGCTCCGCCCGCTCGGCAAGGCCGCAAGCCCGAGGCGGGTGGAAACGCCCACGCCCAAGCCCGTACCCAAGGCGGAAGCCGCCGGCGCGCCGCCGAGCGTCCAGGCCCTGGCCTGGCGCATGGGCGCCCGCACGGCGGAGGAGCGCGTCCTCTGCGTCGCCGCTTGGCTCACCTTCGCGAAAGGCAGCCCCAAGTTCCTGCGCAGCGCGGCCTTCGAGGAGCTCGACGCAGTCGAGACCGAGAGCGAGCGTGACCTCGACAGCCGTCTCGACGCTTTCCGCAGCCTGCTGCGGGACGGCGCGCTGGTGCAGCTTGGCACGGAAAGCTACGCGCTTTCAGAACGCCAGCTCGACCGTGCGGCGCCCTATTTCGACTGAGAGTTTTCTGCCGCCTCCTCGGGCGGCGGCTCCTGCCCGACCCCGCGGAAGATCGAGCGGAAGGGCAGGGCCCAGGCGATGCCGAGTGCCACGTAGATCGCAAGCTCCACGAAAACCGGCGGTCGCTCGAAGAGCGTCACGATCGTCACGGCCAGAAAGCCGTAAACGGGCAGGCCGACCACCAGGATCAGCAGGGCGAGGCGCTTTTTCGTGCGGTGCTTCATGAGGCGCTAGATATGCGTGCAGGCCGCCCTGTCGAGCCGGGCAGCACTTGCGTGACGCTCAGCCGCGGTAGGGGTCGGTCACGACGATGGTGTCGTCCCGCTCCGGGCTGGTGGAGAGCAAGGCTACCGGGCATTCGATCAGCTCCTCCACGCGCTTGATGTACTTGATGGCTTCTGCCGGCAGGTCGAGCCAGCGGCGCGCGCCGAAGGTGCTCTCCTGCCAGCCGGGCATGCTCTCGTATATCGGCTCAACCCGCGCCTGGGCCTCGCTCGCCGTGGGCAGGTGGTCGATCTCGCGCCCGTCGAGCCGGTAGCCCGTGCAGATCCGGAGCTCCTCCATGCCGTCCAGCACGTCGAGCTTGGTGAGCGCGATGCCCGAGATGCCGCCGACCGTGCAGGTCTGGCGCACGAGGGCGGCGTCGAACCAGCCGCAGCGCCGCTGCCGGCCGGTGACCGTCCCGAACTCCCGCCCCCGCTCACCGAGGCGCTTGCCGGTCTCGTCCTGAAGCTCGGTCGGGAACGGGCCCGAGCCCACCCGCGTGGTGTAGGCCTTCACGATGCCGAGCACGAAATCGACCGCGCCCGGCCCCATGCCTGATCCCGTCGCCGCCATGCCGGACATGGTGTTGGACGAGGTCACGTAAGGATACGTGCCGAAATCGATATCCAGCAGCGCCCCCTGCGCGCCTTCGAAAAGAATGCGCTTGCCGTCCCCCTGCGCCTCCGCCAGCAGCCGCCACACCGGCTGGGCGAAAGGCAGGATACGGGGCGCCACTTCTCGCAACGCGTCGCTCAGCGCCGCCCGGTCCGGCCCCTCCTGGCCCAGCCCGCGGCGCAGCGGTTCGTGATGCGCCATCAGCCGGTCGAGCCGGCTCTCCAACGTGGCCGCGTCGCCCAGATCCGCGAGGCGGACGGCCCGCCGACCCACCTTGTCCTCATAGGCAGGCCCGATCCCGCGCCCCGTGGTGCCGATCTTCGCGGCGCCCGCCGCTTCCTCGCGGATACGGTCGAGATCCTGATGCACCGGCAGGATCAGCGGCACGTTCTCGGCAATCGCCAGCCGTTCCGGCCCGACGACGACACCCTGCTCCGCCAGCCGGTCGATCTCGTCCAGCAGCGCCCACGGGTCCAGCACCACACCATTGCCGATCACCGAAAGCTTGCCGTCACGCACGATGCCGGATGGGAGAAGGGAGAGCTTGTAGACCGTCTCGCCGATGACGAGCGTGTGCCCGGCGTTGTGACCGCCCTGGAAGCGCACGATCACATCGGCCCGCTCCGAGAGCCAGTCCACGATCTTGCCCTTGCCTTCGTCACCCCATTGGGCGCCGACCACCACCACATTCGCCATGCGCCCTCTCCCGACCGGCCAAACCGCGCCCTTCTAGGGTGTGTGGGCGGCGAGGGGAAGGTGGCAGCGCCGGCAATCGCGGGGTCGGGTAAGAGGGCGTTGTGCGCGTCGTCGCAGAGTGGCGCCTTGCAGCCGCAGAAGAAGAGCTTCCCGTCCCTCCCGGCCGCGTCGGGCCCTTCGTCGCTCACCCCGGCTTGCCCGATGTGTCAGACCGAAAAGGAGGGCTCGGCACATCAGTGGCGGATCGGGTTTCTAAGGAATGCCTTCATGTGATGGCTGTCACACCCATGGCGACCGTGTGGCGGTACACTCATCATGCAGTCTGGCGAGACGGCGTTGCGTTTCCTCCGCACCCGTCACCGCTTCCCTGGCGCGAGATCATGGCGCGCTGGGGAGGCGTCGCTGCCTACTCCCTCCAACTCGATGCTTCTGCGTCTTCACGACGGGATCATCGCTGCACCCCGCTCGGCGTTGCGCCGCCGCCACGGGCAGCGCGCGCTCGCCCCGCATGGGTTTCCGTGCTGGTGCGCATCATGTACAAAATGTGAACATGCAAGCGGGGCAAGGGCTATGCCTGGACTGAGCGATCCCATCACGCTGCCCGCCGCCATGCTGGCAGGCGGTGCGCTGGCACTGCTCGCGCTCGGGGCGCTCTCTGCCCGGCTCGCTCTTGCGGCGACGCTCAGCGGTGCGATGGCGGCACGCGCCGCTGCCGAGGCGCGCGCGGCCGACCGCGACGCCCGGCTCCAACCGCTCGAAGCCGAGGCGCGGGAACTCCGCCAAACGCTGCTCGAGGTCGAGCGGGATGCCGCTCGCCTCGATGGCGCGCTCGAGACGGAGCGGGCCGCCCATGCCGCACGGGTCGAGGAGCTTCGAGCGGTCGAGGCGCGACTTTCCAAGCATTTTCAGTCCCTTGCCGTCGATGCGCTCGGGGAGAACAGCCGCCGTTTCCTGGGCCTTGTGAGTGAACGTTTCGAGCGCCACGCCAAGGGGGCGGAGGCGGGGCTCGCCGCGCGGGAGGAGGCCATCGGCGCCCTGCTCGGCCCGGTCAGCGAGGCGCTTTCCCGGTTCGAAGCACGCCTCGGCGAGGTGGAGAAAGCGCGGGAAGGGGCCTACCGCGCGGTCGAAACCCAGGTGGCCGAAGTCGCCCGCCAGAACGCAACCCTCGGCGCCGAAACCCGCCGCCTCGTCCAGGCTCTCCGCGCGCCGAAGACCCGCGGGCGCTGGGGCGAGATGCAGGCGCGCCGCGTTTTCGAGGTTGCCGGCATGCTCGACCGCGTGGATTTTCTGGCCGAAGCCAGCGTCGCGGATGACGAAGGGCGCCGCCTCCGCCCTGATTTCGTGGTGCATCTGCCCGGTGACCGTCGCCTGGTGATCGACGCGAAGACCCCGCTGGACGCCTATCTCGACGTACTGGAGGCCGAGACGAAGGAGGCGGAGGCCGCGGCTCTCCAGCGCCATGCAGCACAGCTTCGCGCTCAGGTTAAATCCCTCGCGTCAAAGGCTTACTGGCAGCATTTCGACGATGCGCCGGATATGGTCGTGATGTTCGTGCCCGGCGAGGCGATCCAGGCGGCGGCCATGGAGTCGGACCCCGCGCTCTTTGAGGATGCCTTCGCCGCCCGCGTGCTCATTTCAACGCCCACCACGCTCATCGCGCTCCTGAAGGCCGCAGCGCTCGGCTGGCAGCAGGAGCGGCTCAGCCGGAACACCCGCGCCATCCACGACACCGCGCTCCAGCTCCACGACCGGCTCGGGATCCTGACCCGCCATCTCGGCGATCTCGGCGGCGCGCTCGGCCAGTCGGTCGATGCTTATAACCGCGCGCTCGGCTCGCTCGAGACCCGCGTCCTCCCCGCCGCCCGCCGTTTCGAGGCATTGGGTGTGGCACCGGAAGGGCAGTCGGGCGACGTACCGTCGCCGCTGGCCGTTGCCGTCCGCGCTCCTGCGGCAGAGTAGGCCGCGGCCCTGGCCTCGAGCAGGCAGGGCCGTGGCACGTTTTCTCAGAATGCCAGAGCCTTCGCCTCATGCACCTGCGGCAGGGCCTGGATGGCGGCAAGCGTCGACGCGTCGAGCGGGTCGTCCACGCCCAGCAGGGTGATCGCCTCGCCGCCCTTCTCGGCGCGGCCGAGATTGAACGTCGCGATGTTCACCCCCTGCTCCGCCGTCTTCATGCCCACAGCACCGATGAAGCCCGGCTCATCGGTATTCACGAGGTAGAGCATGTTGGGCTGCGGCTCCGCCTCCATGCCGATGCCCTTGATCTGGATGAAGCGCGGCCGGCCATCGGAGAAGAGCGTGGCGGCGACGCTGCGGGTCTTGGTGCCGGTGGTGACGATCAGGCGCACATACGTGCCGTAAGCGCCCTGCGTGTCGCGCCGCGTCTCGGCGATCCGGATGCCGCGCTCCTTCGCCAGCACCGGGGCGGAGACCATGTTCACCCCACCCTCGCCCATCATCGGCGCGAGCATCGCGGCGGTCAGTGCTGCGGTCAGCGGCTTGAGGTTGAGCTCCGCCACCTTGCCCACGAACTCGATCTCGATCTCGACGATCGGCTCCTCGGTAAGCTGTCCAGCGAAGCCGCCCAGCACCTCCGCCACCCGCACCCAGGGCTTCAGCACCGGTGCTTCCTCGGCAGTGATGGAGGGCGCGTTGATGGCGTTTGAGATTGCGCCGTGCACCAGGTAATCTGCCATCTGCTCCGCCACCTGCAGCGCCACGTTCTCCTGCGCTTCCGTGGTGGAGGCGCCCAGATGCGGCGTCACCACCACGTTCGGCAGGTTGAAGAGCGGGTTCTCGGTGGCCGGTTCCTTGGCGAACACGTCGAAGGCCGCGCCTGCGAGATGCCCGTCCTTCAGCGCCTCGGCCACCGCCTCCTCGTCCACCAGCCCGCCGCGGGCGCAGTTGATGAGCCGGGCGCCCTTCTTCATCGCGCGGATGCGTTCCGCCGAGAGGATGTTCGCCGTCTTCTCGGTCTTCGGCAGGTGCAGGGTCACGAAATCCGCCCGCGCGAGCACCTCTTCGAGCTCGCCCTTCTCCACGCCCAGCTCCCGCGCCCGGTCCGCCGAGAGGAACGGGTCGTAGGCCAGCACCTTCATTTTGAGACCGAGTGCGCGGGAGGCGACGACCGAGCCGATATTGCCGCAGCCGATCACACCCAGCGTCT
>JBCBEP010000017.1:0-42209 GCA_038528605.1 Pseudomonadota bacterium | reverse complement strand
TCGTGGCCCGGATGCCAGCTTCGCGCAATCAGGCCCGCATCGCCCGCCACAGGCCGGGGCGCCCAGGCGCGATAGGGAAGGTAGGAGCCGAAATAGGCGCTCTCGTCTGCGACCACGACCACGTCATGGTCGTCCGCCGACTGCATGAAGGTGGGGATCTGACGCTGGACGAGGACATGCCCGCTATCCGAGCGGCGGGCGCGCCCTGTGTCCTCGAAGACCAGCCGGTCGACCACCTCGATGCCGAACTTCTTGGCGGCGGTCGCGTAGGCCTCGCCCATCGCCTTGTCCGGCGGATTGGAGCCTTCGACGATCACCCAGTCGGTCCACTTCTTCCACACCATGTACTGCGCGAGACCATCGGCCAGCATCGCGCGGGAGGGGGCGACGTGGAACACGTTGGCGCGGCATTCCTCCTGGCGGAGGCTTGTGTCGCGCGCCTGGGCGTTGATGACGATTGCGCCGTCCTCCGCCGCCCGGTCCGCGAGCGCCAGCAGCGTCTCGGCGGGGGCGAGGGCTATGAAGAGGCGGACGCCTTCGGAGAGCGCTGTCTCGAGCGCGGCCATCGCCCCCTCGGGCGTCGCGTCCATCAACCGTGTCTCGTAGGCATGGCCGAGGAAGCGGCCGGTGGTGGCGTTGTCCGCCTCCGCCCGCTCGGCCCCGGCGAAGCCATCATCGTCGGGCGGGATATCGAGGCGCGAGAGGGGCAGCTCCGCGTCCGTGTCCACGCGGATGACGGCGGCGGTGGCGGTCAGCTTCACGGCCTGTGCGCTGGCCATCAGCGGCACCAGCATGGCTGCAAGCCCCGCGGCGAGGGCGAGCGCGCGCTTCATCATTCCGGTCCTCCCCGCGCCGATGGCGGCGCTCGTATCGCTGCCCCGTCTCTTGCAGGGCTGATGGTATGGCACCCGGAGCGGGGCGCGCCGTCAACCGCGATAGGGCAGGCAGCGCCTGAGCTTTCAGTTTCTGAGAGCCCGGAGCGTGGCGATTGACGTGGGCCGCGGCCCGGGCGCTACTGAACCCATGGCGCCCAAGTGGCACATCATCCTCCTCCGGCGCTGTGGGAGCTTCGTATCCCACGGCGTCCTTCTTCTTATGCTCTGTCCAGGTGTCGCGGCAGGCGAGCCCGTGCGGGCAGCCTATTTCGGCATGACCTTCGTGCAGACCAGCCTCGAGCCCACGAGCGACGCGGAGCGGGCGCGGCTGGCCATGGTGGAGGCGCAGCTGAGGGAGCGGCTGGCCTTGGCCGGTGCTTACACCTTCGTCGACACTGGCCCGGTCGCCGAACGCATGGCGCTCTACGAGAACCCGGCGCACTGCAACGGCTGCGACACGGCATTTGCGGAAGAGCTGGGTGCCGCGGTCGCGATCTCGGGCGAGGTTCAGAAGACCTCGAACCTGATCCTCCACATCTCGATCTACATTCGCGAGGCGGGCACAGCGCGGCTCATCGGCGGCGGCTCGGCGGATATCCGCTCTAACACCGATGAAAGCTGGCGGCGCGGGGTGGACTACATCGTGAAGAACCGGATCCTGCGGGAGTGACTGCCGGCGCGGCCCGGCGGTTGCAGGACAGGGGCGGCGGGACGGGCCTTCGGTGACGGATATCGGTGCTGACGATGAAGCACGGGCGCCCGCGCCGGGGCGGTCCATCGTCGTTCAGCTTGCCGGGGCACTGCTCGTGCTCGCCGTTCTCGTGGCGGCGCTCGGGGCGCTCACGGTCTGGGGTGTGGAGCGGGCGCTCGAGGAGGTGGACGCCGCCGAGCAGAGCCTCGTGCAGATCGAGAACGCCCGCGCCATCGAAGCCGCCTACAACCGCTATCTGCTGGCGGAGACACGCCGGCGCCTGGGCGGCGGAGGCGGGACGGCCGAGCACGAGACCGCCGGCGCGCTCAGGGGCGCGCTCCTCGCCCATCGCGCGGTGATCGCCGGTGAAATCGAGAGCGCGCGCACGGATGCCGAGCGGGATGCCGAGCGGCGCGAGATGATCCGCGCCAACGGCCTCGTCAGCCTTTTCGAGACCATCGAGACCGAGGCGATGTTCGACCGGATCGAGGGCCGCACCTTCGAAGCCGGCCGCGCCGCACAGGCCTTCACGGAGGGGATCGTGGCGCCGCGGGACGAGAGCTTCAGGGGCCTTGTGGCCGAGGTACTGGAGGACGAGCGGGCGGAAGCCGTGGCGGCCTTCCAGGGGCTCGACCAGCTGCGCCGGATGCTCGCCTGGGCCTGGGGCGGGGTCGCCGCGGCGCTGGTTCTGGGGGCGGCGGCCTTCGCGGTTATCTTCTATCGCGGGCTCATGCACCCCATCGCCAGCCTCTCGAGCGCGGCGGAGGCGCTCGGCACGGGGGCGGAAGGCGCGCGGGCGCCGGAGAAGCTGCCGGGCGAGTTCGCGCGGTTGGCGGGCCGCTTCAACGCGATGGCCGGCCGGATCGAGGAGGCACGCGCCCGGCTGGAGGGTGAGGTTGCGGCGCGCACGGCGGCGCTTGAGGCGGCGAATGCTGAGTTGCGCGCGGTGGACCGCGCCCGCCGCCGCTTCTTCGCCAATGTGAGCCACGAGCTGCGCACGCCCGTTACCGTGCTGCTGGGCGAGGCGCAGCTCGCCCTGCGCTCCTCGGGCGAGGAGCGGGAGGCGCTCGCCCGTATCGCGGCCTCGGGCGGCTTCCTCCGCCGCCGGCTCGACGATCTGATGCGCCTCGCCCGGTCGGAGGACGGTCAGCTCTCCCTCCGCATGGGCGAGGCCGATCTCGCCCGCGCCGTCACCCGCGCCGTCGAGACCGCGCAGGGCTACGCAGCCGCGAGCGAGATTGCGCTCGAGGCGGCGCCCCGGCCACCGGGCAGCTTCGCGCTCGAAGGCGACGAGGAGGCACTGACACAGGCGGCGCTGGCGCTGATCGACAATGCCATCAAGTTCACGCCGCCGGGCGGTCGGGTGACGGTCGCCCTCGCCGCGGCGCCGGACAGCCTCTCCTTTGCCGTGAGCGATACCGGGCCAGGCTTCGAGGGGGATCCCGCGGCCCTTTTCGACGCCTATGCGCAGGAGGGCACGGGGCGCGCTGCCGGCGGCTCGGGCCTCGGCCTCGCCATCGTGCGCTGGATTGCCGAGGCGCATGGCGGCCGCGTCACCGCCCGCGCGGGCGAAGGCGGTGGCGATGGGGACGGCAACCGGGGCGGCAATCGGGGCGGGGCCGTGGTCGAGCTTGCCCTGCCCCGCGCGCCCGCGGTGGCCCCGGCGGGCCCCGGCGGTTAGGGTGCCTGCCATGGCGACAGGTTCTGCACCCCAGGCCCCGGCGGGCGAGCGGCGGGCGCTCCGGCTCCTCCTGGTCGAGGACGATACGGGCATCGGCCGCATGCTGGAGCGCGGCCTCGCGGTGGAAGGCTACAGCGTCGACTGGGTGCGCGACCTTGCGAGCGCCACGGAAGCCGCGCGCGTCGAGGTGCATGACCTCGTGGTGCTCGACCGCATGCTGCCCGATGGCGACGGCGCTGCCTTCTGCCGCGCCCTCCGCCGCTTCGGCAGCCGCGCGCCGGTGTGCATGCTGACGGCGCGGGACACGCTGGAGGACAAGCTGGCGGGCTTCGACGCGGGGGCGGATGATTACCTCACCAAGCCCTTCGAGCTCGACGAACTGCTGGCGCGCCTTGCGGCCTTGGCGCGCCGCGTGCCGGAACAGCGCCTCGAGCCCGTGCTCGACCGGGAGGGCCGCACCCTCCTCCTAGGCCCGGAACGCGTGCGCTTCACGCCGCGCGAATGGCCCCTCCTCGTCCATCTCTTCGACCGGGCGGGGGAGACCGTAAGCCGGCGCGCGCTGATCGAGGAGGCATGGCAGCGCGACGGCGAGGTGACCGAGAACAGCGTGGACGTCTATGTGGGGTATCTGCGGCGCAAACTCGCCGCCGCCAACATACCGCTGCGGATCGAAACGGTGCGGGGCGAGGGCTTCGTCCTCACGCGGTAGAGGCCGCGAGAAAAGGTCACACGCCGCCCGCGACCCTGTGCTAGCCTCCCATCAAAGGCCCCGGAAGCGGGTCGACTGCCTGATAAGCCTAGGGAGGGCCCATGACCGACACGAACAGGATAGTGACGATCGGTGTCGTCGCCGCACTCGGTTTCGCCGTTGGCTACAGCGTCGAGAAGGACACGGCGCGGGAGCTGAAGTCGCTCAACCAGCAGCTTGCGGCCGTGGAGGCCCGGGTCGACGCAGCAGCGTCGGAGGCCCAGCAGGCGGCCGCGCGCGCGGGGGCTGCCGAGAGCGCCGTGGGCCGCGTTGCCACGGCGGTGGCCGGGCTGGACGGGCTGGATGCGCGCCTCGGCACTCTCGGGGAGCAGCTGGCGGCGCTCGAGGCCGGTCAGGCAGCGCAGGCGGAAAGCGCTGCAGCCTCGGCCGAGGCGGCCGCCGGGCGGATGTCGGAGGGCCTTGCGGCGCTCGGCACCCGTGTCGATGCGATGGCAGCAGCGGCCGAGACGGCGCAGGCTGCGCTGGACGAGCGCCTGGCTGCGCTTTCCGTTCCTTCCACCGCGTCCGCGCCGACGGCGGCAGTCCCCGTCCCAGCGGCGCCCGTGACCGCGGAGGTGCCGGCGGAGGCGGCCGCGCCCGAGAGCGATCTCACGCTGGCCTTCGGTGAGACTGCCGAGATCGAGGGGCTGCGCGTCTTCGCCTCCCGCATGCATGACGGCGATGCCGTGCTGCGGGTCGCGGGGCTAGGCGATGTCACGGTCGGCCCCTCTTCCGGCCGCGCGGCCCTCGGCAACGGTTGCAGCCTGTCGCTGGTGGCGGCGGAGGCGCGCAAGCTCTTCCTCGACACCGACTGCACCGGCGAAGCCGCACCCGCCGGGGGCGCCCCGGCGGTCATCGCGGCCGATGCTGCGGGCGAGGCCTTCATGCTATCCCCCGGCCAGACCGCCGGCGTGGGCGAGGGGCGCGTCTTCTTCTCGCGCGTGGCGGACAATGCGGCGCATCTGCGCGTGGCGGGTGCGGGCGATCTCGTGCTGGCCCTCGGCGGCGATGCCGGTGCCGTTGCGGGCGACTGCGCCATCGCGCTCGACGACATCAAGGGGCGCAGCGCCGCCTTCCGCTCCAATTGCAGCGTCGATGCCCCCAAGCTCGCCATGGCGACGACGGCCGCGCCCGAGGACACCGGATCGGACGATCTGATCGCGAGCGCCGGGCCCGATGCCATCGTGCTGGGGGTGGGCGAGGCGCGCGCCCTCGGCGATGTCTCGGTCTTCTTCTCGCGCCGCGCGGCGGGGGACGTGGTGCTGTTCGTGCGCGGCAGGGGGACGGTTACGGTCGGTCCGCAGGCCGGATCGGCAACGATCGGCGGCTGCTCGGTCAGCCTCCTCGGCATGGTCGAAGGCAAGGCCGTGCTGAAGCCCGACTGCTGACCCGCCAGGCCCACGCAACAAAAGAGGCGCGCCGGTTTGCCCGGCGCGCCTCTTTCATTCGCTGCGTTGTCCGTCGGCCCGAGGGCTGATCAGAACAACGTGCCTTCGTCGTCGGCCGGAAAATACATGTTGATTTCCATGCCGCAGCTCAGCTCTTCGATCTTCGGTGCAGTCCAAGCCATGGTGTTTCTCCCTTTGGCAAACCTGACCGAGAAATACGCCTGCCTGCGCGCTGCCGCAACGTCGCATCGCCAAACCTCAGTTTATGAGAGCGTGAAACGCCCCGATCACACGGGGTTGTTACCGGTTCGCCTTCAGCGTGACCTGAGGGCGCCCGGCTGGTAGCCTCATGTCACAACAATGAGATGATCGGGAGGAAAGCGACATGGATCGGGTTCAACTCCGCAGGAGCAGCGTTGCAGCGCTCGGCGTCGCCCTCGCTCTCCTCGCAGCGCCTGCCATCGCCGGCGGCGCGCCGGATCGCCCGGGCGAGACCTGGGAGATGATCCGCGACCAGCTCTGGCCGGGCCAGGAAATCGCTGACGGTGATGCGATTATCGACATGGACGCGCCCACGCGCGCGGCCGACGCCGCGATTGTCCCCGTCGAAATCCGCATCGCGCCCGAAGCGGGCCGCCGGGTCGAGAAGATGGTGCTGATCGTGGAGGAGAACCCAGCGCCTGTCGCGGCTGAGTTTACCTTCGGCGAGGCGATGGGTCCAGACATCACGCTCTCCACCCGCCTCCGCGTCAACGCCTATTCGAACATTCGCGCGGTTGCGACGCTGGACGACGGCAGCCTGATCGAGGTGGGACGGTTCGTGAAGGCCTCCGGCGGCTGCGCTGCGCCTGCCACGAAGGATGCGGAGGCTGCGTTGGCGCAACTAGGCCGCACCAAGATCCGGGAGTTCGGGAACGACGCGGCGCCGAAGGGCTACCGGGAGGCACAGGTGATGGTGCGCCACCCGCAGAACTCGGGCTTCCAGGTCGACCAGGTGACGCTGCTCCACATCCCGGCCTTCTTCATCGACGAGATGACCGTGACGCTCGACGATACCGAGCTCTTCCGCATGACCGGTGGCATCTCGATCTCGGAGGACCCGGCGCTGCGCTTCACCTATCGCGATGTGGGTGCGAGCGCGATGCAGGTGACGAGCCGGGACACGGATGGCGGCCTCTACCGCAAGAGCTTCGAGCTTCAGACCGGCAGCTGATCCGAGGACGCCTCTAGGCGCAGGCGGCGGGCTTCGCTAGGAACAGGGCGAGCGACCGTAGGGAGCCCGCCATGCCTTCTATTGCCCGCCGCCTCGCCCAGGCGCTTTGCCTGTTCGTCGCCCTGCTCGCGTTCCCGGCCGCGGCCCAGCAGTCCACCCCTGCCCGCGCGGCCATCGTGATCGACATGCTCTCGGGCGCCGTGCTGCTCGAGAAGAACGCGGACGAGATGCTGCCGCCCGCCTCGATGTCGAAGCTCATGACCAACATGATGGTCTTCGAGCAGCTGGAGAGTGGGCGCCTCAAGCTTTCGGACGAGTTCCTGATCTCCGCCAACGCCGCCTCCCTCGGCGGCTCGCGCATGTTTGTGCGCCAGGGCAGCCGGGTGAGCGTCGAGAACCTGCTGCGGGGCGTCGTGATCCAGTCCGGTAACGATGCGGCCGTGGCGCTGGCCGAGGCTATCGCGGGGACGGAGGCGGACTTTGCGAAGCTGATGAACCGGCGGGCGGCGGAGCTCGGTATCGAGAACGCCATGTTCGCCAACGCCACGGGCTGGCCGCATCCCGACCACCGTATCAGCGTGCGCGCCCTCTCCCAGATCGCCGAGCGGATCATCCTGGAGTTCCCCACCCACTATACGCTCTTCTCAGAGCGGGAATTCACCTGGGACGGGATCACCCAGCGCAACCGGAACCCGCTTCTCGGCAGCGTGGAGGGCGCGGACGGGCTGAAGACGGGGCATACCTCAGAGGCAGGCTACGGGCTCGTGGCGTCGGCCGAGCGGGAGGGGCGGCGCGTGCTGCTCGTGGTGGCCGGCCTCGAGAGTGTGGCGCAGCGGCGTCAGGAGGCGGAACGGCTGATGAATTGGGCCTTTCGCGCCTTCGACACGAAGGTGCTGCAGAAAGCGGGCGAGCCCGTGATCGATGCGGAGACCTGGACAGGTGCGGCCCCCACGGTGCCGCTCGCGCCGGCGGAGGATGTGATCCTGACCGCGCCCCTTGGCGATCTCGACCGGACGACCGTGACCGCCCATTACGACGGGCCCCTGCCAGCGCCGATTGCCGAGGGGGATGTGCTCGGTGCGCTCGAGATCGAGGTGCCCGGCCTGCCGCTCCGCCGAGTGCCGCTGGTCGCGACGGAGGACGTGGCGCCGGGCGGGTTTCTCGTGCGCATGGAAGCGGCGGCGGAGCTCCTCTTCTACCGCGCCCTCGCGCTCGCCGGCCTCTGAGCGGACGCGCCGTGGATCGGGCCGCCGAGGACAGGGGCGCCGCGATGCCGTCGCCTCGGTGGCCGCCGCGTGGGCCGGGTGCCCTCTTCGTCACCCTCGAAGGGCCGGACGGTGCGGGCAAATCCACCCAGGCCCGCGCGCTGGCAGCGAGGCTGGAGGCGGCGGGGCACCGGGTCCGCCTCACGCGCGAACCGGGCGGCGCACCGGGGGCGGAGGCTATTCGCGCCTTGCTCGTGAACGGTGAGCCTGGGCGCTGGTCGCCCGAGGCGGAAGCGCTGCTGTTCACCGCCGCGCGGCGGGACCATGTGGAGCGGGTGATCGCACCGGCGCTGGCGGCAGGCGAGGTGGTGCTGTGTGACCGGTATGTGGACTCGACCCGTGCCTATCAGGCGGCGGCGGCGCGCAGCATGGTCGACGCGCTGCACGGCCTCGCCATCGGGCTCGATCCGGATCTCACCCTCATCCTCGACCTCGCGCCCGGCGCCGCGCTCGCCCGGGCGACGGCGCGGGGTGGGGAGGACCGGTTCGAGCAGAAGGGGCTCGCCTTCCAGGAAGCGCTGCGCAGCGCCTTCCACGCCATCGCCGCCGCGGAACCCGGGCGCTGCGACGTGATCGATGCCGATGCGTCGCCTGACGAGGTGGAGGCGCGGCTCTGGGCGGCGCTCGCCCCGCGCCTGCCACGCACGGATCAGCACTCATGAGCGCCGACGACACACCGCCTGAGCCGGACCGTCGGGGCGCCCTGCCCCATCCGCGCGAGGCGGTCGCGTTGCATGGCCAGGACGCGGCGGAGGCCGCGTTCCTCGAGGCCTGGGGTGCGGGCCGCCTGCACCATGCCTGGCTGTTGCGCGGGCCGGAGGGGGTGGGCAAGGCGACCTTCGCCTACCGCATGGCGCGCACGCTCATCGCCGCCGGGGACGGCGCCCCGCCGCCCGACCTGACCCCGCCGGCGGACTGCCCGGTGATGCGGCGGATCCGCGCCGGGGCAGAGCCGCGTCTCGTCGTCCTTCGCCGCGGGCTCAACGAGCGGACGAAGCGGCTGCGCACGCAGATCGGCGTCGACGATGTCCGCGCGCTCCGCCCCTTCCTCGCGCTCTCGGCACCGGATGGGGGATGGCGCGTGGTGATCGTCGACGCGGCGGACGAGATGACCGTGCAGGCCGCCAACGCGCTCCTGAAAAGCCTCGAGGAGCCGCCGGCCCGAACGGCCTTCCTGCTCGTCGCCCACGCGCCCGGGCGCCTTCTGCCCACCATCCGTTCCCGCACCCGGGCGCTCGATCTCAACCCGCTTTCTCCGGACGCCCTGGCTGCAGCGCTGGACGGGCTGGGCGAGCGCCCGTCGGCGGAGGAGGCGGCAGGCCTGGCGGCGCTTGCCGGCGGCTCCGTGGGCGTTGCGATGACGCTCTCGTCGGAGGGCGGGCTCACGCTCTTCCATGACCTCTGCAGCCTCCTCACCCCGGGCGGGCGGCCGGCCTTCCGGATCGACCGTGTAGCACTCGTCCGCCTCGCCGAGGGCATGGGCGGCAAGGCGGGGGAGGGACGCTACGGCCTCGCGCTCACGCTCGGCCCCCTGCTCCTCGCGCGGCTGGCGCGGGCCGCCGCCGGTGCGATGCCACCCCCGGCGCTGCCCGCGGAGGCCCGGCTGCTCGACCACGCCTCGCGGGAGCCGGCCCTCGCCCCGCATCTGGCCGAAGCCTCGGTGACGATGGCCGAAGCGGGGTCCCGCGCGAAGGCCGTCTCCCTTGACCCCGGGCGGACCGTTATAGATACGTGGCTCGGCCTTGAGGCGGCCCTGGAGCGGCCCCTGCAACGCGCCTGACGCTGCCTCGCGCCCACCACTGGCCAGATTGACGGCCAGATGCTCGGGCAAATTCTGCCAGGCCCCGCAACGCGAAGGAGCGCCCGACGATGTCAGAGCCGAACGGGCAGTCGAGCATCGCAGGGCAGCCCCTGCGTCTGGTGGACAGCCACTGCCATCTGGACTTTCCGGAACTCACCGAGGAGCTGGATGCCGTGGTCGCCCGCGCGGCCGAAGCTGGCGTGACCCGCATGGTCACCATCTGCACCCGCCTCGCCGCCGAGCCGAAGGTACGCGCCATCGCCGAGCGCCATGCGGGCGTGTTCTACGCCGCCGGCACGCACCCCATGCAGGCGGCCGAGCAACCGATGGTGACGGTCGAGACGCTGGAAGCGCTCGCCGCCCATCCGAAATTCGTCGGCATCGGCGAGACGGGGCTCGACTACCACTACACCGCCGAGAGCGCCGCGGTGCAGCAGGAAAGCCTGCGCCTCCATATCGAGGCCGCGCGCCGCACCCGCCTGCCCCTCATCATCCACGCCCGCGATGCGGATGAGGACATGGCGCGCATCCTCTCGGAGGAACATGCAGCCGCGCCTTATGCCTGCGTCATGCACTGCTTCTCGAGCGGGGCGGCCCTGGCCGAGACGGCGCTTGGGCTGGGCTTCTACCTCTCGATGTCCGGCATCGCCGCCTTCAAGAAGTCCGACGCGCTCCGTGCGATCTTCGCCGCCGCGCCGCGGGACCGGCTGCTGGTGGAGACCGACAGCCCGTACCTCGCCCCTCCGCCCCATCGCGGCAAGCGCTGTGAGCCCGCCTACACTGCGCTCACCCTCCGGGCGGTGGCGGATGCATGGGGCGAGGACCCCGCCACCCTCGCCGCCCAGACCACCGCGAACTTCGACCGGCTCTTCACCAAGGCCGCCGCCCATGGCGAGGAGGCGGCCGCGTGAGCGACGGCGACCACCTGCGTTTCACCGTCCTCGGCTGCGGCTCCTCCGGCGGTGTGCCACGCATCGGCCCCGCGGGCCCCAACTGGGGCGCCTGCGACCCCGAGAACCCGAAGAACCGCCGCCGCCGCTGCGCCCTCCTCGTGGAACGCCGCGGGCCCGATGGCGGCACCACCGTCCTCGTCGATGCGGGGCCCGACTGTCGTGAGCAGCTCATCTCGGCGGGGCGCGGCCTGCTGGATGCCGTCGTCCTCACCCACGACCATGCAGACCACTGCCACGGGCTCGACGACTTGCGCATGGTGGTCTTCAACCGCCGCTCCCGCCTGCCTGCCTACATGGACGAGGCCACCGAAGGCACCCTGCGCGCCCGGTTCGGCTACACCTTCGAGACACCGGAAGGCTCGAGCTACCCGCCGATCCTCGACCGCATGCGGATCGACGGCGCCTTCGAGATACGCGGCCTCGGCGGCCCCATCCCTTTCACCCCCTTCCGGGTACCGCATGGCGATACGACCGCGCTCGGCTTCCGCATCGGCCCCCTCGTCTACCTGCCGGACATCTCGGACATGACGGACGAGGCCTGGGCAGTGACGGCGGGCGCCGAGGTCTGGTTGCTCGACGCGCTCCGCTACACGCGCCATCCGAGCCACGCCAATCTCGAACAGGCGCTCGCCTGGCTCGCGCGCGCGGCCCCGCCCGCCGCCTACCTCACCAACCTGCATGTCGATCTCGACTATGCGGTGCTCGACGGCGAGACGCCCGCGCATATTCATCCGGCCCATGACGGGCTGGTGCTGGACCTCGCCCTATGAGCAGCACGAGGGGCGGGCGATGACAGGTCTCAGCGCCCTCTTCCTCATCGTCCTGCCGGTCTTTCTGGTGGTGGGGGCCGGCTACCTCTCCGTGCGCACGAAGATCTTCCCGGACGAAGGCGTCACGGCGCTGGTGAAGTTCGCGACCGGCATTGCCGTGCCCGTGCTGCTCTTCCGCTCGATCTACGGGCTCGATCTCGGCCGCGCGCTCGAGCCGGGGCTGCTCGCGGCCTTCTACACCGGCGCGCTGGCGAGCTTCGCCCTCGGCACGTTGGTGGCGCGCAAGGCCTTCGGGCGGCGGCCGGGCGAGGCGGTGGCCGTGGGTTTCTGCGCGCTCTTCTCGAACTCGGTGCTCCTGGGCCTGCCGATCATGAGCCGGGCCTATGGCGATATCGCACTGGAGCCCGCCTTCGCCATCATCGCGTTCCACGCCCCGTTCTGCTACCTCGTCGGTATCCTCGCCATGGAGCTCAGCCGGCGCGACGGGGCGCCCTTGGCCGTAGCGCTGCGGCGGACGGCGGATGCGATGTTCCACAATGCGCTCACCTTAGGGATCGCCGCGGGCTTCGCGTTCAACCTCCTCGGCATCGTGCTGCCCGAACCGGTCTTTGCCGCCGTCGACCTCATTGCCCGTGCCGGCCTGCCCGTGGCGCTCTTCGCCCTCGGCGGCGTGCTG
Source organism: Pseudomonadota bacterium (assembly GCA_038528605.1). Classification (GTDB taxonomy): domain Bacteria; phylum Pseudomonadota; class Alphaproteobacteria; order Rhodobacterales; family Rhodobacteraceae; genus Thermohalobaculum. The sequence goes on along the minus strand of JBCBEP010000017.1, from coordinate 30,148 downwards.
ACGCGCTACAAGCTGGCCGCGGCGGTGCCGGAGGCGCTGACTGTGAGCCTCATCGGCCTCTTCGTGCACCCGGCGATCGCCTGGGTCCTCGCGGTGCAGGTATTCGCCCTCTCCGATGAGTTCGCCCGCGCCGCCGTCCTGATCGCGGCCATGCCCACGGGCGTGAACGGCTATGTCTTCGCCGCGATGTACGACCGCGCGGTGCAGGCGGCAGCCTCCACGGTCCTGCTCTCCACCGCCCTTGGCATCCTCTCCATCACCTTCTGGCTCTGGGTGCTGGGCGGCGACGCCCTGGCCCCGCTACCCTGACACGAGTGGCCGGCAAGCTCTCGCCCCCTCCCACGACAGGCTTCTCACGCAATCCTGAACATCGAGCGAACGCGCGGAGGCCGAAGCACCCTCAGCCTCGGCACGACGCTGCGCCGCCCGGCCGAAGGCGCTGCTCTTGGCACTCCCGCAACGAGCATCGCGGCGACCAGCCGCGATTCCGCTTGGCTGAACCTCCGGTATCACCCATGCGCCCGGCGCACCGCCTCGGCCGTGCGGCGGATCTCTGCCAAGTCCCCGTCCTTCTTGCGGTCCAGATTCTTCATTTGCATCGCCATGCGACGGTTGGGCCGAAAGCGCTGCTCGTGCCGCGCCAGAAAATCCCAGTAGAGCGCCGTGAAAGGACAGGCCTTCTCCCCAATGCCCTGCTTGGGGTCGAACCGGCACCGGCTGCAGCAATCGGACATCCGGCTGATGTAAGCACCCGAGGCTGCATAGGGCTTTGTGCCCACGATCCCGCCATCGGCGTGCTGGCTCATGCCCAGCGTGTTGGGCAGCGACACCCAGTCGATGGCATCGAGATACATCTCCATATGCCATTCGTGGAACCGGTAGGGATGCGCGCCCCAGAGCAGCGCGAAGAGCCCGCCCACCATCAGCCGCTGGATGTGATGCGCATAGGCCTCCTGCACCAGCTGGCCCATCATGTCCGCCAGGCAGGCCATCTCCGTCTCACCGGTCCAGAAGAAGGCCGGCAGCTCGGCCTCCGCCTCTAGCCCGTTCATGGCCGCATAACCCGGCATTTCGCACCAGTAGATGCCGCGCACGAATTCCCGCCAGCCAAGCACCTGGCGCACGAAACCCTCAACGGCGTTGAGCGGCGCCGCCCCGTCCTCGTAGGCCTCCAGCGCCGCCGCACAAACCTCCCGCGGGTCGAGCAGCTTGAGGTTCAGATAGGCCGAGAGCCGCGCGTGATAGAGCGTCGAATACCCCGTCGCGATCGCATCCTGATAATCGCCGAAACGCGCGAGGCGATGCTCGATGAAGAACCGCAGATGCGCCAGCGCCTGTCGGCGCGTGACCGCTTCGGCGAACCCCTCGGTCGAGCCCGGCGCGTCGGGGAACAGCCGCTCCACCATGCGCATGACCGCCTCGGTCACCTCATCCGGCGCCGAATGCGGCCGCCCCGGCGTCTCCCCCGGCCCCGCCTTGCCGAAACTCCCGCGGTTCTCCTTGTCGTAGTTCCAGGTCCCGCCCTCGGGCTGGTCACCATTCATCAGCCAGCCGGTCTCGCGCCGCTTCATGCGGTAGAAATCCTCTAGGATGATCCGCTTGCGCCCCGAGCGCCACTCGGCGAACTCCTCCGGCGAGGAAAGGAAATGCGTGTCCTCCCAGACCGTCAGCCCATTGAACCGCCGCTTCAGCCCGTCGAGCACGCGCCAGTCCCCCGGCAGGGTAACATGCACCTCGTCAGCCTCAACGCGTGCTGCCCCCTCCGGCAACGTCTCCGCCGGCGCCTCGCCATCGAGCGGATGGTAGATCACCGTCCACCCCTTCTCGCGCAGCACCTCGGCAAAGTGGCGCATGGCGGAGAAAAATAGCACTAGGCGCTTCTTGTGCTGGCGGAGATAGGCCGCCTCCTCCCGCGCCTCGGTCATCACGACGACATCCCGCGCCGGGTCGCTCTCGCGCAGGACCTTCGCCTCGATATCGAGCTGATCGCCGAGGACCAGGATCGCGCGCCGGTAGCCTTCGCTCATCCCCTCACGCGCCCTTGCTCTTGGCGGCACGCCTGCAGCGTTCCGAACAGTATTTCACCTCGTCCCACACCCGTTCCCACTTCTTGCGCCAGGTGAAGGGCAGGCCGCAGGCCGCGCAGGTCTTCGAGGGCAGATCCCCTTTCTTCCGCATCTTGGCCATGGCTGATCAGCTGAGGCACGGCGCGCCAGCGCGCGCAGCGGCTTGCCCGTCGAAGAGGCCTTCATGGCGCTCTTCGGTTCCGTCCCGGTGGCGGAAGGTGACGCTGAGCGTCGCATCCCGCATTTCGCTTCCGGCCACCCGCGTGCCAGCACTGCCCGAAATCCGGTCATCCAGATCGAGCGTGAAGCGGAAGCGCACACTATCGGGAAAGACCGCGAAGCTGAGCGCGATCGCCTCGTCGCCATCCGACACCGACTGTCCCGCCTTCAACACCGCCGCCCCCGCTTCGGCGCGGAAGGGCTGCGCCACGTTGAAGCCTGCGCCGCCGGGCAGCGCATCCACCACCAGCCGTCCGGCGGACGGGCCGAGATCGATCACCAGCGCCTCGATGGACCAGCCCTCGGGCGAAAGGTTCTCGATCTCGAACCTGTCCACAGGCGCGGCTTCGGTGAAGCGCGCCAGCGCCGTCGGCCCGCAAACCGGCAGGGCCGCGATGAGGAGTGTCTCGAACATGATCTCAAACCTAGCCGTCCCCCTCCGGCCGGCGAGCCCCGCCTCGCAACCAACACCCCACCGCCCAGCGACCGAGCGCCGCGGCTGCCCATGGCGTCAGGCCCGCCACGGGCGGCCCTGCCAGCGCCGGAGGGCGCTGGCAGGGCGAAACATGGACCGCGGCACCGCCGCGGTGCCGATTGCCACGCCCTGCTCAGAACTCGAAGCGTCCCTGACGGTCCTCGCGCGGCGGATGTTCGATGCGCGGCCGCCGGCGGGAGGCATGCTTTTTCAGCACGCGCGCCTTGCCTTCCTCAAACCCCTCCTTGCGGCGCTGGGCGAAGACGCGCTCCTTCGCCGCCCGCGCCGCCGCCACGGGCTCCACCAGCGGCTCCGGATAATCCCGCCCCAGAACCATACCCGCCGCCGCCTGTTCGGCCTCGGTCGCCCGCCAGGGCTCGTGGAGCCGCTTTACCGGCAACCCGGCCAGCTCCGGCAGCCAGCGCCGCAGGAACACACCGTCCGGGTCATGGTCCTTCGACTGCTTCACCGGGTTATAGATGCGCACGGTGTTGATGCCCGTCACGCCCGACTGCATCTGGCTCTGGCTCCAGTGGATGCCCGGCTCGAAATCCGTGAAGAGCTGCGCGAGGCCCGGCCCGAAGCGCCGCCAGTCGAGCCAGAGATGGTAGGCCGCAACCGACACCACCATCGCGCGCATGCGGAAATTCAGCCACCCGGTCGCTCGCAAGGCCCGCATGCAGGCATCGACCATCGGCAGCCCGGTCTCCCCGGCGAGCCATGCCTCCAGACGCGCGTCGTCATGCTCGCTCTCCCGCATTCCCTCGTAGACGGGATGCATGCAGCGCTGCTCGATCTCGGGCTCGTCCTCCAGCTTCTGCATGAAATGGCAGCGCCAGTGGAGGCGCGCGATGAAGCTGTCGATCGATTGCCGGTACGCCTTGCTCTCGTGGTAGCGCTGCGCTGCAACCGCCTCCTGATAGACCTCGCGCGTCGAAAGCGTGCCCCAGGCCAGATGCGGCGAGAGGCGCGAGCAGGCGTCGTAGGCGGTCACGGGGGAGGACATCTCGCGCCGGTAGTGCTCCCCCCGCTTCATGAGGAAGCTTTCGAGCAGGTGCCGCCCGTCGCGCGGTGCAGCCCCGATCTCCTCGGCCGGGTCCGGCGGAAGGCCAAGCTCCACGCCCGACGGGATCGTCCTCGGGCACAGGCCGTGCGGCGGCAGCCCCTTCGGCGTCGGCGTCGCCGCCTTCAGCATCCGCCGGTCCCATTGCTGGGCCCAGCCGTCGCGGCTCTGGAGGCGGCGGATCACGCCCGCATGCTGAAATTCGCGCCAGGGCACGCCCTCGCCCGACGCCCAGGCCGCCACGGCGCGGTCCCGCTCATAGGACCAGGCCTCGCCCGTCTCCTCATGAGACCACAGGGTCGTGATCCCATGATCGGCGTGGAGTGCCGCCAGAACATCCGGCATCGCGCCGTGGCGGACGACCAGCGGGGCCCCGAGCTCGCTCAGCGCCTCGCGCAACGCTCCCAGGGCACCGGCCACGAACCGCCATTGCCTGAGCGACGCCGTGGGCGCCCCCCACCAGGCCGGCTCGGCCACATAGAGAGGCAGAACCTGCCCGCCATCCGCCGCCGCGGCCTCAGCAGCGGCGGCCAGCGGCGCGTGGTCGAAAATCCGGAGATCGCGCTTGAACCAGACGACATGGAGCATGAGGCAGAGATGCCCCGCCGCGCCCTGCCGTCAAAGACCCGCCGGGACCCGCCCGCCCGCGGCCGAACCGCGCGGGCGGGGCACAGGAGGGGCACCGGCGGGCCGGGGGGGCGGGGTCGGGGCGGGAGCGGGTGCGAGACGTCAGTTGCCGATCTCGCCCATCAGCTGGTTCTTCGCCTCGGCCAGAAGCTCCACCATCTTCGCGCGGAGGGCAGGCTCGTCGATGCCGATTGCCCGCGCCTCAAAATCGCCGAGCAACTTGCGCACCACGTCGCCATCGCCGGCTTCCTCGAAATCGGCCTTCACCACGGCCTTGCCATAGGCTTCGATCTCGGCCGGGTCGGTCATGCCCATCTCGCGGGCCGCCCACTCGCCCAGCAGCCGGTTGCGCCGCGCCTCGGCCTTCCACTGCATCTCCGCGTCATGCGCATACTTGTTCTCGAACGCCTTCTCGCGGTCGTCGAATGTGCTCATTCCCGTTCTCCTCTGGTCCCGGCCGTCGGACGCCGTCCGGTGTGCTGCGGGCGGACCATAAGGACGAAGACCTGCTCCACACAATGCGCCAGGTCAGTGTGACGATTGCGTCAAGTATAAAACTTCTAGATTCAATGATTATTATTGTATGCATAAGTCCTCACGCATCTGTTACGACCCTGTCGGCGTCATACAACCTTAAAGAGATCGAGCAATTCGAGACATAATTGGACGGCACGCTCTCAATGTCTTCGAGACTCATTGGCTCTTCTCTTGTGGAGATGGCGATGCGTGCGCACGGGCTTATTGTCTTTTTGTCAATACTTTCGGCGCCACTTGCGGCGAGCCCGATCGACCCGACTCTTTCACCGCTGGCGAACGCCCCGACGTTTCCCGCGGAACTGGCAACAGCCTATAGCAGCTTCGCCAACCCGTTTCTCGAGCGGGCTCCCGAATCGGCGGCGGCCTTCAAGGAGAAGGCGGCAGCCGCTGCGGCCGGCCGTGCCGTTGCGCCCATCGCCCCGACACCCGACACCATCGAGGATGCCGAGGTGTTCGCGCAGGTTGCCGAGGACCACGCCGCGCTCCTCCAGGTTCTCGACGGCGGCGCCCGCGTCTACCTTCCGATCAACGCCGCAAACGCTCAGGTGAAATACGACTGCTGGGCAGCGGCTGCAGCACTCGGCGCAATGGCCGCCGGCAATACCTGCCGCGACTTCCTGCAGTCTGAAATGGCCCGCATCCGCGAGACTCTCGGCTTCCGGCCGGCGCCGGCAATGAAGGGCGTCGTGCTGTTCGAGTTCGGGGAAGCGGGGCTGAACCGCTGGTCCGATCCGGTGCTCGACAGCGTTGCCGATGTGCTCGCGGCAGAGCGGCCCGAGGCCATCGTTGTGGTCGACCGCGCCGACACGGTCGGCACTACAGCCACCAATGCCGCGCTTTCGGAGCGCCGGGCCAGGACCGTCGAGCGCGCGCTCGAGGCCCGCGGTTTCGGGGAGGAGCAGGTGCGCTACGCGCTCGTGCCCCTCGGAAAGGACGACCCCGTGGTCGAGACCGGCGATCAGGTCCGGCTCGTCTACAACCGCCAGGTCGCAATCTGGGCCGGCCGCGCCGCCGAGGTCGATGCCGCCTTGGCCGCTATCCGCTGAGCGCCGGCGCCAGGCCCCGCTCGTCGCCCACGAAAAGGGAATGGGCCCCGCGGGCCCGTCTCGCCAACGCGCCGCCCCCGCCCCGGACCGGCGTCACGATCAGGGACAGTTCGCCATGAGACACTCAGCCATTCTCTTCAGAGCAGCCGCCATTCTCACCGTCGCACTGCTCGCTCTACCCATGCCTGCGGCGGCTCAGTCGGTTCGCAGCGAACTCGAGGCGCTTCGCGAGCAGGTTGCACAGTCGCAGCGCGATCTGCAGGCCGCTCTGGAGCGCATTCAGGAGCTCGAGGCGAAACAGGCCCAGACCGAGGAGGAGATTGCCGCGATCCCGGAGCCCCGCGTGACACCCGACCGCAGCAATGTGCGGCTCGAGGTCTCCGGCCGGATCAACCAGGGCGTCTTCTTCGCCGACAATGGCAACGACAGCAAAGTCTTCATCGCCGACAACGACAACTCGGGTTCCCGCTTCGGCCTGCGCGGCGAGTATGATTGGAACGAGTGGACGTCCGGCGTGCGGCTCGAAGCCACCTTCGAGGTCAACTCGACCGACGAATTCAGCTTCACCGACAGCGGCCCTGTCGGCACCAGCCCGGCCGATGGAGAAGACTTCCTCGATGTCCGCCACGCGCATTGGTATGTAAATCACCCCAGCTACGGCGAATTCAGCATCGGCTTCAGCAACACGGCCACCGAGGAGGTCGCGGAATTCGATCTGCACGGCACCTCCTGCTGCGTTGCGCAGTCCGATGTCGACGATCCTGCAGGCGGCCTCGAATTCAGCTCCAGCACGCCAGGCTTCGAGCTCATCCCCGAGGTCGACGACTTCTTCAACAACCTCGATGGCGAGCGTACGAGCCGCATCTACTACGAGACGCCGGATCTCTTCGTCGAAGGTCTGAACGTCCAGGTCTCCGCCCGGCAGGACGATCGCATCCGCCCCGACGCTTCGATCCGCTACGACGGCGAGTTCGACAGCTTCGAAGTTGGCGGCGGCTTCGGCTATCGCGGCGAGGAAGACGCCGATGTCTTCGTCGGCTCGGTCGGCGGTAAGGTTGCCGGCTTCAGCCTTTCCTTCGCTGGCGGCGTGCAGTCGGAGGACGGTGGCAGCACCAATGATCCGCGCTTCTTCTACGTCTCCGGTGGCTACGAGACCAACCTCCTCGAAAACCTGGTGGGTGGGGACATCGGCGAGACGCGTTTCGTCGTCGATTACTTCAACGGCCGGAACAACGACGATTTCGCCTCTCCCGCAGGCGATCTGCCCAAAGCGCAGTCGTTTGGCGGTGGCGTCGTCCAGGTCATCAAGCCGCTCGGCATGGAGGCCTATCTCGGCGCGCGGTACTACGACGTCCAGGACCTTTACGACGGGGACACCGGTGATCGGATCGCCGACCCGGACGGCCTGTTCGTCATCTGGTCGGGCGCGCGGGTGCGCTTCTGATTTTGCATCGACAACGGGCGGCCTGCCGGCGATCCTGCCAACGGCCGCCTACCCTGCCGGTGCGCCCAGCGCCTCGGTTCGACGACGGAGCGATCATGTCCTGTTTCCAAGCATTTCGGGCGCCCCACATCGCCGCCAGCCTCGTGCTGGTTCTTGCGGGTTGCGAGGGGGTGATCATCCCCAAGGAGCAATACGCCTCCCGAAGCTACGACAGCTGTGCGGATTGCCCGCCCGGCCTCTTCAGCGGCGAGGCTGGCGTCTTCACGCTCTACGGCGGCTCGGACGACGATCTCGGTCCCGCAGAGCCTGCGGAGGGCCGCGAGCGGGCGCTCAGCGCCGAGGAGCGTGTGCGCGCAGCCGAGGCACGAGCAGACGCTGCGGAGGCACGCGCCCGCCGCGCCGAGAGCCGCGCTGCCCGGGCGGAGGCCATGGCGGTAACGGATACGGGCGTTCGCGTGCGCGTCGAGCCCATGGTCACCGCCCTGCCCTTCAGCGTCGAGTAAGGCCCGAAACGCCCGCCGCCGCGTGATCGCCGGCCCGCAACGGCCTGCGTTCCTGCCCTTGGAATTCCGCAGAGGGGACCCTATACCCGCACAGCGTCGCCGCGGCATACGCCGCAGCGCGTTGGCTTGTGGCGCCCATTCGAGCGCCGTCAACGGAGAGTGTCATGGCCCGCCGCCGACTGGTCTACGAAGGCAAGGCGAAGATCCTGTATGAGGGGCCTGAGCCGGGCACCCTCGTGCAGTATTTCAAGGACGATGCGACCGCGTTCAACGCGGAGAAGCACGAGATCGTCGACGGCAAGGGCGTGCTCAACAACCGCATCTCCGAGCACATCATGACGTCGCTCTCGGCGATCGGCATTCCCAACCACTTCATCCGCCGCATCAACATGCGCGAGCAGCTGATCCGCGCCTGCGAGATCATTCCGCTCGAGGTGGTGGTGCGCAACGTGGCCGCCGGCTCCATGTCGAAGCGCCTCGGGATCGAGGAAGGGACGGCGCTGCCCCGTCCGATCATCGAGTTCTACTACAAGGACGACAAGCTCGGGGACCCGATCGTCTCCGAAGAGCACATCATCGCCTTCAACTGGGCGGCGCAGCAGGACATCGACGACATCGTGTCTCTCGCGCTCCGGGTGAACGACTTCCTCTCCGGCCTCTTCACCGGCGTCGGCATCAAGCTCGTGGACTTCAAGATCGAGACGGGCCGGATCTGGGAAGGTGACTACCAGCGGATCATCGTGGCCGACGAGATCAGCCCGGATTCCTGCCGCCTGTGGGACATGAAGACCGGTCAGAAGCTCGACAAGGACGTGTTCCGCCGCGACCTCGGCAACCTGACGGACGCCTACACGGAGGTGGCCAAGCGCCTCGGCATTCTCCCCGAGAATGGCCAGGTTCCGAAGCAGGGCCCCAAGCTCGTCCACTAATCTGGCGCCGCGGTCGAAGGGGCAGACGGCATGCTCGGCTTCCTGCAGTCGATTGCCGACACGCTTGGCCGCGGGCCGACGACGGCGCTGATCCTTCTCCTTGCGCTGTCCATCGCCTGCACCCCGCTGCTCGTGTGGCGCTGGCGGGCGGACTGGGAGCCCGTGGAGGCGGAGGTGCTGGGCGTTGCCAGCCGTCGGACGCTTGCCTCCAACACCCACGCGGTGGCCTATCGGTTGCTCGACGAGGAGAAACCTCGGGAGGCCCCGGTGCAGATCGATGTGCGCAAGCACCCGCTGGTGCCCGGCGACCGCATCACGCTAATCCGCAATCCCCGCTCGGGCCGGGTGGTGCGGGACCGGTGGGACGGGGCGAGCGTGCCCCTGATGTTCGCGCCTCTCGTCGCCCTCGGCGCGGTCGCGCTCTACGCCGAGTGAGCCTCCATCGCCGAAACCCGCGCGGCCATGCGCCGTGCTGCCACCAGCAGAGGGAAGCAGAACAGCAGCATTCCCGCTCCCAGCAGGAATGAAGCCGCCGCCGATCCGGAAAGGTCGCTTAGCCAGCCCGCCACCAATGGCCCGCCCATGGTGCCCAGGTAGAAGAGCGTGAAGAACACACCCATCCCCTCCGCCCGCACGGGCGGCGGCAGCACGCCTGCGGGCAGGCTCATGATCGGGCCCGCCGGCAGACCGCTGACCAGCCCGATCGCCAGGAAGATCGCCACCGCGGCCACACCAGCCTCCGCGCCGCTCACCGCGCCCAGCACCAACAGCAGCGCGAAGGCGCCGAGGCCGCCCCACAGGACCGTGTCCCGCCGGCCCGTGCGGTCGGCTAGCCATCCCCCCAGCGGCACGCTGAGCGCGACGAGCCAGAGCACGGCGCTTGTCATCTGTCCGGCGGGGACGGGGGCCCAGCCACGCTCGGCCAGAAGCGCCGGGCCGAAGCCGAAGACCATGCCGAGCGCGCCGTTATAGAGCCCCCAGACCGCCCCCGTCAGCACGGCCCCTGCCAGTGCCGGCCCAGCAAGGCGCCCGACAGGCGGCGCGGCGACGGCGGCAGGGACCTCCGCGCGTGGCCGGGTGCCGAGAGCGAAGACGATGAGCCCCGCGACCACGAGCCCCGCCACCAGCCACAGCGCCGCACCAAGCCCCGCCCCCTCCGCCACCGGGGGCAGGACGAGAAGTGCGAGGGCGATGCCCACGGGCCAGGAATTGACGAATATCCCCATCGCCGTCGCCAGCCGCCCCCCGGCGAAGGCATCCGCGACCATCTTCGACATCAGAATGTTGAGGAGCAATCCCCCTGCGCCTGCCAGCACCCGAGCGGCAAGCTGCATGCCCCAGCCTGCCGGCAGCGCGGCGACGATCCCGCCCGCGGCCATCAGCACCAGCCCGAAGAGCACCACCTGCCGCTCGCCGAAACGCCGCCCGATCCTGCCACCCGGATAGGCGGCCACCAGCCCCGGCGCGAGGTAGAGACCGATGAGGAGCCCGATCGCACCCAGATCTGCGCCATGCCGCTCGGCGAGGTAGGGGCTCAGGGCTGCTGCCGACTGGAACTGGAAAGCCATCGCCGCGCGCGCCGCAAAGAGCACCGCCAGAAGCCGCCACGCCGTCACCGCATCACTCCCCGCAAAGCACCCCAGACACCCATCCCAAGATGCAACCGCCGCGTCCGCGAGAGCTTGGCGCGACGCGAGGGCCGCCTAAGTAGCGCGGCATGGGACAAGAGGCCTGGGCAGCAAACCTCGTACGCCGGATCGATGGCTATTGCGAGCGGGTGTCGGAAGCGTTCTGGGCCGAGCCCGTGAACGCGGTGACGAACATGGCGTTTCTGATCGCCGCCGCCATCGCGTTCGATTACGCCAAGCGGCGCGGCCGGATCGATTTTGCAGTCGGGTTCCTGCTGATCAACCTCACCGTCATCGGCATCGGGTCGTTCCTGTTCCACACGTTCGCGACCGTGTGGGCGGCGATGACGGACACGATCCCGATCATGATCTTCATCATCGCTTACTTCGCGGCGGCGATGCGGTACTTCGTGGGGCTCTCGCGCCTCGGAACCACCGTGGCGGTGGTGATCCTGCTCTTCGCGCTGCCGGCCACATCCGCGGCGCTCCGGCCGATCCTGCTGCCGCTCATCGGCGGGTCGGTTTCCTACGTCCCGGCCCTGCTCATGCTGCTCGGCGTCGGCGCCTATCTCTGGCGCGCAGGGAATGCGGCAGGCCCCAACCTGGTGGCCGGCGGGGCGCTCTTTGCGGTGTCGCTCACCTTCCGCGCGCTCGACCAGCCGGTCTGCATGGAGTTCCCGACGGGCACGCATTTCGCCTGGCACATCTGCAACGGCACGCTCCTCGGCTTCCTGATCTACACGCTCGTGCGGCACCGGCGGGACACGGAACCATCCGCACCGCCGGCAGCCGCCTGACGGCTGAAGTCCCCAAGCGAACGGCGCAAGGCGCATCGCCGGCCACAGGCCCGTGCGTTTCATCTCGTTCGCTCACGCGGCGCCTTGCTCGCACGCGCCCCCGGCGCTACCACCACCTCAGGCGACGAGAGGTTCTCATGAAAGCGCGTGTCACCGTCACGTTGAAGCCCGGCGTGCTCGATCCGCAGGGCGCGGCCATCGCAGCCGCGCTCGCCTCTCTCGGCTTCGAGGGCGTCACGGGTGCGCGCCAGGGCAAGATCATCGAGCTCGACCTCGAGGAGACCGACCCCGCGCGGGCCGAAGCCGCGGCCGCCCGGATGGCCGATACGCTGCTCGCCAACCAGGTGATCGAGAATTACTCGGTCGAGGTCCTCTGACCATGCGGCGCCCGGCATGAGAACCGCCGTTGTCGTCTTCCCCGGCTCGAACTGCGACCGTGATATGGCCGTGGCGCTGGAGCAGGCTACCGGCCGCCCACCCACGATGGTCTGGCACAAGGACACGGTGCTGCCGGAGGGGCTCGACCTCGTCGCCATCCCCGGCGGGTTCTCGTTCGGGGACTATCTGCGCTGCGGCGCCATCGCGGCCCATTCGCCCATCATGCGCCCCGTGCGCAGCTTTGCGGAGCGCGGCGGCTTGGTCCTCGGCGTCTGCAACGGCTGGCAGGTGCTGATCGAGGCGGGCCTGCTGCCCGGCGCACTCATGCGGAACGCGGGTCTGAAATTTGTCTGCCGCGATGTGCACCTCGCCTGCGAGACCACCGCCACGCCCTTCACCGGCGCGCTCCGTGAGGGGCAGGTCATCCGCATCCCCGTCGCGCATCACGACGGCTGCTTCGTGGCGGACGATGCGCTGCTCGACCGGCTGGAGGGGGAGGGCCGCATCGCCTTCCGCTACACGGGGCCGGACGGGCACGACGGCCCGCGCAGCAACCCCAACGGGTCCATGCGCGCAATTGCCGGCGCGTTGTCCGAAAATCGCCGCGTGCTCGGCATGATGCCCCATCCCGAGCGGATGGCAGACCCCGCCCTCGGCGGGCGCGACCGCGTGTCGGACGGCCGCCTCGTCTTCGAAAGCCTCACCGCCGCCCTGCAGGAGAGCTGACATGCAGTCCACCGCCGCCGGTCTTCTTCCCAGCCGTCTCCGCCGCCTCGCCATCGCCGGCGCCCTCCTCGGCGGCCTCGCTGCCTGCGGCGCCGATGGCGGGCTCTACCAGCCCGAGGACGTGCCGCCCGGCCCGCCGCCCTACCCGCTGGCGGAGGGCTCGCAGCTTACGGTGGAGCTCGGCCTGCCCCGGCCGGAAGCGCAGCTTTTCGTCGAAGAGGTTGCGGCCCGCTGCTGGCTCGACGGGGTGCTGCGCGCCGACGCCATGCTGGTCGACCGTGCTTCGGGCCGCATTGTCATGACCGGCGAGACCGACGACCTCCTGATCGTCGACTTCATCCCCCGGGCGGACAGCCAGGCCCTTGCCGCGATGCGCCTTTCCGGCCCCGCGGTCACGAACGAGGAGCAGACCCGTCGCCTCCTCGAGCATCTCGAGCGCGCCGAGCGCACGGGCGAGGTTGCCTGCCCGCCGGTCGACCCCAACGCGACCGTCGTCGAGCAACCCGCCTGATCTCGCCCGCGACGAATAGGAGACCTACGGTGACCGACGCCGCGGCAGCAGGCACGCTCTCCAACACCGCGGCGGAGCCAGCGGTCGATCTTGCGCTCGCCGAGGCGCATGGCCTGAAGCCGGACGAGTACCAGCGCATCCTGGATCTCCTCGGCCGGGTGCCAAGCTTCACGGAGCTTGGCATCTTCTCGGCCATGTGGAACGAGCACTGCTCCTACAAGTCCTCCAAGCGCTGGCTGCGCACCCTGCCGACCGAAGGCCCCCAGGTGATCTGCGGGCCCGGAGAGAACGCGGGCGTCGTCGATATCGGGGACGGGCTGGCCGTGGTTTTCAAGATGGAGAGCCACAACCACCCCAGCTTCATCGAGCCCTATCAAGGGGCTGCCACCGGCGTCGGCGGTATCCTGCGCGATGTCTTCACCATGGGCGCCCGGCCCATCGCCGCGCTGAACGCCCTGAGCTTCGGCGCGCCGGACCATCCGCGCACCAAGCGCCTTCTCGCGGGCGTGGTCGAAGGCATCGGCGGCTACGGCAACGCCTTCGGCGTGCCGACGGTCGGCGGTGAGCTGCGCTTCCACCCCGCCTACAACGGCAACTGCCTCGTGAACGCCATGGCTGTGGGCCTCGCACAGGCAGACAGCATCTTCTACTCCGCAGCCTCCGGCGTCGGCCGCCCCGTGGTCTATCTCGGCGCGAAGACGGGGCGGGACGGCGTGGGCGGCGCCACCATGGCCTCCGCCGAGTTCGGCGAGGACGCGGAAGAAAAGCGCCCCACCGTCCAGGTCGGCGACCCCTTTACCGAGAAGCGCCTGCTCGAGGCCTGCCTCGAACTCATGGCCTCCGGCGCCGTCATCTCGATCCAGGACATGGGCGCCGCCGGCCTCACCTGCTCCGCCGTGGAGATGGGGGACAAGGGCGGCCTCGGCGTCGCCCTCGATCTCGACGCCGTGCCCTGCCGCGAGACGGCGATGACCGCCTACGAGATGATGCTCTCCGAAAGCCAGGAGCGCATGCTCATGGTGCTGGACCCTGCGCGCGAGGACACCGCGCGCGCCATCTTCGAGAAATGGGATCTCGACTTCGCCATCGTCGGCGAGACCATCGCGGAGGACCGCTTCCTGGTCTCCCATGGCGGCGCGCTGAAGGCGGACCTGCCGCTCGCCGCCCTCTCCGGCACGGCCCCTGAATACGACCGGCCCCATCTGGCCCCCGCCGCGCCCGAGCCTCTCGGCCCGCTCCCGGACATTGCGCCCATCGACGCGCTGCAGCGCCTCGTCGCGAGCCCCAATTACGGCTCCCGCGCCTGGGTCTGGGAGCAATACGACCATACGGTGATGGCCGACACGGCCGTGCGCCCGGGCTCCGATGCCGCCATCGTCCGCGTCCACGGCACCGAGAAGGCCCTCGCCCTCGCAGCGGACGTCACCCCCCGCTACTGCGCGGCCGACCCTGTCGAGGGCGGGCGGCAGGCGGTGGCCGAGGTCTTCCGGAACCTTTCCGCTAGCGGCGCCCGCCCCCTCGCGGTCACCGACAATCTCAATTTCGGCAATCCCGAACGGCCGGAGATCATGGGCCAGTTCGTGGGCTGCATCCGCGGCATCGGCGAGGCCTGTACGGCGCTCGACATGCCCGTCGTCTCCGGCAATGTCTCGCTCTACAACGAGACCGAGGGCTCGGCGATCCTACCCACCCCCACCATCGGCGCCGTCGGCCTGCTGGATCGGCTGGAGGACGCCATCCCCATGGCGCCCGGCGCGGGAGACACGCTGGTTCTCCTCGGCACCACCCGCGGCCATCTCGGCCAGTCCGCGCTTCTCTGGGAGCTCGAGGCCCGCGCCGAAGGCCCGCCCCCGCCGGTGGACCTTGCCGCCGAACGGCGCGCCGGGGAGCTTGTCCGCGCCCTGAAGGCCGCCGGTCATCTGCGCGCGGCACATGATCTGTCGGATGGCGGCCTCGCCCTCGCCGCCGCCGAGATGGCCCTCGCCGCCCGCACCGGCATCGCGCTCGACGCCCCCGAAAACCTAGATCCCCTCACGTGGTTCTTCGGTGAGGATCAGGCCCGCTACCTCCTCGCCATCGGTCCCGAGCGGCTGTCGGCGGTCCTCACGATGGCCGGAGAAGCGGGCGTTCCGGCCCGACCCGTGGGCCGCACGGGCGGCGATGTCTTCGCCCTCGGCCGGGAGCATCTGCCGCTCGCCCGCCTCTCGGAAGGACACAACACCGCCCTCCCCCGCCTCATGGGCGAGGTCTGATCTCAGTGGCTGATCCCAGAACCTGATCTCAAAGGCTGGGCGCGGCTGGCGGGCGGGCCGCTGAGCGGGCAACGCCCGCGAAGCCGGGGCGACCAGACAGCCCGCCCCATCAACCTCGAACGTCACGCCGCCACGGCCCAGTCCGCCATTGGCCGCCCCTCAAACGTCGCCCGGCGCATCTCGCGCCGATACCCGTGGTAGTCGTTGATGGCGTAGTGCTGGGTGGCGTAGTTGTCCCACACCGCAAGCGTCCCCGCCCCCCAGCGCAGCCGGCAGCCGAACTCGGGCAGCGCGCAATGCCGCCAGATCTGCTCCAGCACAGGCCGGCTCTCCTCCTCGCTCAGCCCGTCCAGCCGCATCACATAGGTGGGGTTCAGATAGAGCCCCAGCCGCCCCGTTAGCGGATGGGTCAGCACCGCCGGATGGAACCGCTCGCGATCCGCCTCCGGGTCTCCCCGCCGCGTCGAGCCTTTCATGGCCTGCTCTTCCACCGGCGGGGCCCATTTGACGCCATAGGGCTTGCCCACATGCACCGCGTCGCGCCCGTCGAGCAGCAGCTTCAGCGGCTCGGGCAGGGCGTCCCACGCCGCCTGCATGCTCGCCCACATCGTGTCCCCGCCCCAGGGCGGCACCTCCACGGCATAGAGCACCGAGCCGCCGGGCGGGCGTTCGAGAAAGCTCAGATCAGAATGCCAGCCTCCGCCGAAGACGCCCGTCCGCTCATCCGCCTCCTTCACGATCCGCGTCATCTCCGGGTGCTCTGGCGGCCCCGGCGCATAGGGGTTCACCGCGGGCGCCCCGAAGATCTCGGTGATCCGCCGATGCTGCTCGGGCCCGATATCCTGGTTCCGCACCACGATCAGCAGGTGCCGCGCCAGCGCATCCCGCAACGCCCCGGCCAAATCCTCGGAGATGGGTCCCGAGAGGTCCACGCCCTCGAGTTCCGCGCCGATCGCGCCCGTGATCCTGACTTCCCGCATGGCCCATGCCTCCCGCTGCTCCCGAAAGGCTCCGGCGGGCATGGCAGGCTGTCAAGCGCGGGTCACTCGATCGCGTAGACCACCTGGCTGCCCCGGCCTTCCTCGCGCGTCACCCGCAACCGCTCGCCATCCCAGGCGATCAGCTGACAGTCGGGATAGAGCTGCCGGGTGCCGAGCCGCGCCGTCCGGCACATCCGGTCCCCGTCCCAGCGCCAGCGCCCCTCCAGCACGGCACCGTCGTAAAACCCGCCAAGCCGGCCGTCATTGTAGAAGACCAGATGATCCTCCCCGGCCGTGAGCCGCCGCCCAGCCACGAGATCGTAGAACCGCCCCGGATCGGTCACCGGCCGCCACGGATCGGGGCTCAGCGCCACCGGCACCACGGGCGCCTCGCATCCTGCCAAAAGTGCCATGGCCGCCACCGCAAGGGTCCGCGCGCCGCGGCCGGAGAGGCCCACCGCCGAACGGGTGGGCGGGTGGGGGAGGCGGTGGGCCTCTTCGGCCACGACCATCAGGCCTGGCCTTCGTATTTCTCGAGAAAGGCCTCCGCCTCCAGCGCCCGGAAATCCTCCAGCGCCGCGCGCAGCGCCGCATGGCTCCAGTTCCACCAGGCAAGCGCGATCAGCCGCTCGGCGATCGGAGCGGGGTGCCGCTCGCGGATCAGCCGTGCAGGGTTCCCGGCCACGATCGCATAGGGCGCCACATCCTTTGTCACCACAGCGCCTGCACCCACCACCGCGCCATGGCCCACCGTCACATCCGGCTTGATCATCGCCCCGTGGCCAAGCCAGGTGTCGTGCCCGATCACCGTGCGCCGCGCCCGCCGCTTCTCGAAGAAGGCCGTGTCGTCCTCCACATCGTCCCAGTAGGAGGCGGAGCGGTAGAGCATGTGGTGCTGAGACGCGCGGCTCATCGGGTGATCCGTCGCCCCGATCCGCACATAGCTCGCGATGTTGGCGAACTTGCCGATGGTCGCGTTCGCGATGTCGCAATGCCCGGCGGTGTAGGAGTAGTCGCCGAAGTCGACGTTCAGAAGCTCGGTCCCCGCCTGCAGCTCCACATACCGCCCGAGGGTCGAGTTCACGACCTTGCAGCCGGGCTCGATCAGCGGCGTCTCCGACAATTTCTTCACGTCACTCCCCGGTGATCAGGCGGCGTCTCAGCCAGCTCGAGAGCTGGTCCATCAGAACCACGACGATCACGGTGAGGAGGATGATGTAAAGCGTGTTCTCCCAGTCGCGGGAGGTGCGCAGCGTCTCCACGAGCACGAGACCGATACCACCCGCGCCCAGCGCCCCGATCACGGTAGCGGAGCGGGTGTTCGACTCGAGATAGTAGAGCCCCTGGCTGATGAAGACCGGCATGATCTGCGGGATCACCCCGAAGCGGTAGCGCTGCAGCTGCCCCGCCCCGGTCGCCCGCACGCCCTCAATCTGGCGGTTATCGACGTTCTCGAGCGCTTCGGAGAAGAGCTTGCCGAGCGTCCCGGTATCCGTCAGCGCGATGGCCAGCGCGCCGGTAAGAGGCCCGAGCCCGAAGGCGCGGATCAGGATCAGGGACCAGATGAGCGCGTCCACCCCGCGCAGGAAGTCGAAGATCCGCCGGAGCGCGAAGCGCACCGCCATCGAGGGCGTGAAGTTGCGCGCCGCGAGGAAGGCCAGCGGAAGCCCGAGGAGCACGGCGGTCATGGTGCCGAGTACCGCCATCAGGATGGTCTCGCCCAATGCCGTGAACACATGGCCGTGCTGCCATTCCGGGTTGTTCAGGAAGGCGCCCGTGATCAGCGAGAAGTTCGACTGCTCCGGATCCAGCCGGTCGCCCGAGACCATCAGCCCCATGATCTCGGTGAAGGAATAGGCGCGCAGCGGGCTGTCGAACGAGAACCAGAAGTTCTCCCAGCCGAAGAAATAGCGGTGCACCTCGATCCGCGTGGCCGTGATCTGCACGCGGCGGAAAACGGTGGGCCGGAGATCGACCTTTCGCTCGTTGAGGCTCGCCCAGTCCGGCGCCTCCGCACCGTCAGGCAGCGTCCAGCTGATGCCGTCCTCACCCGACTCGGCGCTGATGGTGCCATAGTCCGGCACCTCGAAGTCGAAGCCCGGCCCCGCGATGACGACCCGGTAGCCCCCGCCGAGATCGATCTCGGCATCAGTCTCGCCCACGGGCGTTACCCAGTCGGGCCAGTCTTCCCGCTCGTAAGTGGCCCGCCGCTCGCCCTCGATCGACACATCGAGCCCGTCGCGCCGCAGGTTCTTGAAGACATGCACCTTGTAGGCGACCGAGTCCGTGCCCAGCAGCACCGCGCGGTCCGGCTCCGAGCGCAGGATGAGGTCGGTGACCCCGAAGCTCACCCAGGCATAGGCGAGGTAGAGGAACACGGCCCCAAGCACGCCGAAGAGCGCGAAGCGGCGGCGCTTGATGGTGCCGTAAGCTTCATCGACCGTGATGGCGGCCGGGGCGGTTGCAGTATCGCTCATCCCGCCCTCCTCAAACCCGCTGGGTCCCGGCCGTCCCGCCCGTCAGCCGCGCACGGCCCCAGGACGAGAGCTGGTCGATGACCACGATGGAGAGAAAGAGGAGGACGAAGAGCGCCATGGTCTCGTCCCCGGCGCCCTGCCCCCAGCCAATGGTCCGCCGCAGCTCCGCGCCGATGCCGCCGGCGCCGACGAAGCCGAGGATGGCCGAGGCGCGCACATTGATCTCGAGGCGCAGCAGAAAGTAGCTGAGAAAGTTGGGCGCCACCGCCGGCAGCACGCCGAAGCGGATGCGCTGAACCCAGGAAGCGCCGGTGGCTTTCAACCCCTCCACCGGCTTCAGGTCCACGTTCTCGACGACCTCGGAGAACAGCTTGCCGAGCGCGCCCACGGTATGGAACGCCACGGCGATCATCGCCGGCACCGGCGAGGTGCCGAGTACGAAGATCAGGAAGAGTGCGACGATCAGCTCCGGAAAGGCGCGCATGATGTCCATCACGCGCCGCACGATCGGGATCAGCCAGGTCGGCACATCGAGGTTATTGGTGGAGATGAAGGCGAGGCAGGTGGCGAAGAACCCGCCGATGATCGTGGCCGCCAAAGCGATGTTCAGCGTCTCGATCAGCGCGGGTATGAAGCCCCACATCAGCCCGAAGAAGCCGAAGCCCGACTCCCAGGCTTCCTCGACAATGCCGGCGGGGTAGTCGAAGAACTGGCCGAGCCCGCTCAGGAACGAGCCCGAATTCATGTCGGAGGCCTGGAAGTAGCCCGAGACCAGCACCGCAAGCGCGATCAGCACCAGCGCGAAGGAATAGATCCTGCGCCGCCGCTCCTGCTCCTGGATGTCGTGCGAAAGATCCGCGAGGCTCATGGGCGTGGGGTCCGTCCGATGGTGGGGTCGAACCCCACCTTACCGATATCGGCGCCGCCGGCTCGGGGCCGGCGACGCCGCGATTGGATCAGCCGATCAGTTCGACTTCGCCTGGCGAGCGGCGATGATCGAGAGGTAGGCTTCGTGCTGGATCGGGGCGAGGCCCTTCACTTCACCGGCCATCACGCCGTAGGCGCATTCCGGGTCCATCGACTCGAGCGACGCCATCAGGCCCGTCACGTCGAGCTTCACGCGCTCCGGCAGGCTCTTGCTGAGCACGATCGGGCCTTCCGGGATCACCGGGCTCTGCCAGATCTGCACGAGCTCGGTCATGTCGACGAGGCCGGCATCGGCGGCCTTGCGGAGCGCGCCCGAGTTATAGCCGTCCTCCCAGGCGCCGAGGCCGTCGGCCCAGGTCACGCCGGCATCGATGTCGCCGTTCGACACGGCAACGATGGTCTGCTCATGGCCGCCGGTGAAGACGACGTCGCCGAAGTACTCGCCCGGCGCCATCGAGTAGCCTTCCTGCGGGATGTTGATCGACGGGATCAGGTAGCCCGAGGTCGAGTTCGGGTCACCGAAGCCGAACTTCTTGTCCTTCATGTCGTCGAGCGAGGTGATGCCGCTGTCGACGCGGGCGAAGCCCACCGAGTAGTAGCCGAAGGAGCCGTCGGTGTTGATCTTCACGAGCACCGGCTCAACCGCATCCGGGTCCTCGAGATAGGTCTTGGCGTAGGACGAGGCGCCGAGCCAGGCCATGTCGAGCGAGCCGCCGAGGAGGCCCTGGATCACGCCGTCATAGTCGGCCGGGGCGAAGAGCTTCGTCTCGACGCCGAGCAGGTCCTCGACATACTGGCGAAGGCACTCGTTCGAGCGCATGCGGTCGGTGGCGTTCTCGCCGCCCAGCAGGCCGATGCGGAACTCGGTGATGCCGAGATCGCGCTTGTAGTCCTTCTTGTAGACGTCGGACGAACCGGCATCCTGCGCCATGGCAGTGGTCGCGATGAAGCTGGCGGCGGCGGCCGCGATCAGGCTCTTGATGGTCATTCTCATCTCCTCTGGCCGTACTTCAGGCCGTCAGTGGGGGTGAAACCGTGCCGTCTCTTGCGTGGACGGCCGCGGGGGCATGGGGCCGCTCAGGCCCGCATTCGGTCGGCAGGCGGCGCGCCGGTTTCGGGCGGCAGCACCTTCGCAATGCTGGTCGAGGTCGCGGCCTCGTTGAACTCGTCGCCGGCACCGTAGATCTCGCGCGCGGCATCCGTCGTCAGGTCGGCCGGCCCGCCATCGAACACGATATGGCCGAGCCGCATGCCGATGATGCGGTCGCAATAGGCGCGGGCGGTGTCGAGGGTGTGGAGGTTGCAGACCACGGTCATCCGCTCCTCCTCATGGATCTGGCGGAGCGCGCGCATGACGATCTCGGCGTTCATGGGGTCGAGCGAAGCGATGGGCTCGTCGGCCAGGATCATCCGCGGACCCTGCATCAGCGCGCGCGCGATGGCGACACGCTGCTGCTGGCCGCCTGAAAGCGCCTCGGCCCGCTTCATCGCCTGTTCCGCGATCCCCAGACGGTCGAGCGCTGCGAGCGCCCGCTCGATATCCTGCTTGCCGAAGAGCGAGAAAAGCGAGGGCAGCGTCGCCATGCCTTCGAGCCGGCCAAGCATCACGTTGGTCGCCACATCGAGCCGCGGCACGAGATTGAACTGCTGGAAGATCATCGCGCAATCGCGCTGCCAGCGGCGCATCGCCCGGCCCTTCAGCGCCAGCACGTCGGTGCCATCCACGATCACCTGCCCGCCCGTGGCCGGGGTCAGACGGTTGATCATGCGCAGAAGCGTCGACTTGCCGGCACCGGAGGGCCCGATCACACCCAGCATCATGGGCCGGTCGATGGAGGCGGAAAAATCATGCACTGCGCGCGCCGTGCCGAAGGTCTTCTGCAGGTTCCGGATCTCGATCTGCACGCAGCACTCCGCCTCAGCTCACCGCCGCGGGTGGTCTGCCGCGGGCCGCCAGCTTTGATCATGCAAGCGCAACACTTGGATGACCGAACTATGACGAGCCCATGACGCAGCCTCCACCCTCCGGAAACGCCCCCGGGGACTGCGGAAAACCCGTGCGGGGGCAGGCTGGCGGGTGGGCGGAGCCAGGCGCGGGGCGCAAGCCCCGCGACGCGCGAACGGGCCCACCCGCCAGCCTGCCCCCATCATCGCATGGGTCACATCTGCGACGCCGTGGCCGCCTTGGCAAAGCGGGGCACCCCCGCCCGCTTGAGGGCGCCCCGCAGCCCCGTTCCAGGCTCCAGCATCGCCGCGGCATCGGCCAGAACCCGCTCCACCGCCTCGGGCGCCTCTCCGTGCAGCCGCCAGAGCGCGCTGTCCGCATGGTCCGCGCTCACCCCGTGCGGCGCGAGCCTGCGCGCGGGGAAGTCGCGGATGTTGAGAGTGATCACGCGGGCCCCGGCCGCGGCAGCCCCGGCCGCTACATGCGCATCCGCCGGGTCCGGCAGCTCCAGGGCAGCCTCCAACGTCGCATCAGGCACCGTCAGCGCGCCCTCGAAACCAGCCGCCATCTCCGCCGCTTCGGCGCGCACCGATGCCTCTGCCGCCATTCCTCCGGCCCGCGCCGCCGCGATGCGCCACTCCTCGAGCACCCGCTCCGACCAGAAGAGCCGCACCAGCCCTGCCCGGCCGAGTCCCAGGAACACCCGGCGCAGCAGCTGCGGGTAAAGCACGCAGGCATCGAGAAACCAGCGATCAGCCATCGAGGCGGAAGAACAGCGCCTTGAGATACCCGGTCTCGGGCAGCGCCATGTGCTGCGGATGGTCCGGCCCTGCCCGGCCGACATGGACGAGCGCGCCGCCCCGCCCAGCCGCACGCATGCCCTTGGCCGAGGCCTCGCGCAGCG
This sequence comes from Pseudomonadota bacterium, assembly GCA_038528605.1. Taxonomy (GTDB): domain Bacteria; phylum Pseudomonadota; class Alphaproteobacteria; order Rhodobacterales; family Rhodobacteraceae; genus Thermohalobaculum. The sequence continues at coordinate 7,714 of JBCBEP010000017.1, read as the reverse complement.
CCTCTGCCGAGACGGCGCCGGAACAGGAGCAGAGAACGAGCCATCCCCCTGGCGCCACCAGCCGCGCCGCCAGCCGCGCCGTTTTCTCATAGGCCCTGAGCCCTGCCTCCAGCGCCGCCTTGTGAGGCGCGAAGGCCGGTGGATCGCACACGACCATGCCGTAGCGCTCGCCGCCCGTATGCGCTGCCGCCATGGCATCGAAGGCATCCGCGCGCCGGGTCTCGTACCGGGCGGCAACGCCCATCCGCTCGGCCCCGGCCGCCGCGAGCGCCAGCGCCGGCTCCGAACTGTCCACGGCCGTCACCGAAAGTGCCGGCGACGCTGCGAGCATGGCGAGCCCAAAGCCGCCCACATGCGCGAACACATCCAGCGCAGTGGCGGGAAGTCCTTCTGCGGCCATTGCTGCCCCGATCCCCGCGGACAGGCGGTGATTGGGCCGCTGATCGTAGAAGAGCCCCGTCTTCTGTCCGCCCGTCAGATCAGCAAGATAGCAGGCCCCGTTCATCGGCACCGCAAGCGGCCCCTCGACAACACCGCGCACCACCTCGAGCCGCTGGTCCAGCCCCTCCAGCCGGCGCACGCGGGACTGGGCGTTGATCACGATGGTCTCGACCGGACCCGCCGCCATCCCGTCGAAGGCGTCGTCCAGCCCGCCGATCAGCGCCTCGAGCCGGCCCTCGACCCAGGCGGCATTGGGCTGCACCACAACAGCCGTTCCGAAGCGGTCGATGACGAGCCCCGGCAGCCCGTCCCCCTCCGCGTGCACGAGCCTGCAGAACGCCGCCGGATCCTCCGCGGAGTTTTCCCTTGCGTCCTTGCCGGCCAGCACCATGCGCCGAAGCCGCAGCGCGCCGATCAGCCGGTCGCGAAACCACGCACGGTCCACTGCCGCGTCGGCATCCCTGTCCAGCAGCCGCCCGGCGATCTGGCTCTCAGGGTTGACGGCCACGAGCCCGAGTACATGGTCGCCCTCCTGCAGGCGGGCCAGCGTACCGGGCGCGAGGGCCTTCGTGCGCCGATCCATCGCGATTTCGTCCGCATAGATCCACGGCGCCCCTGCCGCCAGTCGCCGCCCCTTGCCGGGCCGCAGCTTCACCACCGGGCGCGACGTCCCCTCAGCGTCAGTCATCTCGCCGTCCACCTGCGTCCCTCTATTGGCTCCGCCCGTCTGCGCGGCGCGTCGGCCTCCACGCTGCCTTCGCACGCCGCAGGCCAACGAAAAAGGGCCCGCGCCAAGCGCGGACCCTTCGATCTCAGCGTGAGCTGGGGCGGCAGCAGCCCGGACGGGCCGCGCCCCCGGCGCTCAGACCGCGAAAAGAGGCTGCTCCCTCCGCAGGCCAGGCACCGCATCCAAACCGCACCGCCCCATGATCTCACTCGACATAGGACCACCTCCTTTCGCTTGCTTCATGACTTTGGAGAGCATGACTCCCCCGACCGGTCGACGCAAGCACGGGGTGGTCCCCATCGGCTGGACGGACATTCAGCCGCGGGCCGACCCGCGCGGCGACAAGAGATCGAGCATCAGCGTCACCGGCCCACGGGTCTCCCCGATGGCGCGCAGCATGCGGCCAAGCCCCTCGCGAAGGCTCCCAAAGGCCTCGGCATAGGCACGGCTGCGCAGGACGCGCGCCTCCTCGATGATGGCGTTCACCTCGGCCGGCGTCGGCCGGGGGCTTTCGGGACGGCTATCAAGCCCGTCGATAAAGCGTGTCATGGCTCTGCTTCCTTGGGTTACCGGGTCGCGTGGCGGCCGTCGTCGGCTCACGTCGGCAGGCGTCCTCCGCGCGGCCCCTTGGATGCGCTTGAAATAGGCAGTTGCATGCACAGACGGCACCGGCGTTTGCGCATAGCCGCTTTTCGCAGATGCGAAGGAACCCGGCCCTTCCTGCGCGATCCCGCCGGGGGCGCGGCTGGCGGGCGGGCCGCTGAGGACCGCAAGGTCCGAAGCCGGGGCGACCAGACAGCCCGCCCCTCCCAATCAGAAGTGACGCACCGCGCTGCCCGCGCTCACCGCCGCCGCCAGCCAGTCCGCCGTGTAGGGCGCGTAGGACCGGAAGCAGACCAGCGCCCAGGCATCGTCAGCCTCGCGCCAGATACCCACGGCCACGGGGCCCAGATGCGTGCGCCGCGCCGTGCCTACCGGAAAGGCCGCATCCCGGAAATCGAGCGGCGCACCCTTGGCCAGCACCTCGCCGGCGAGCGGGCCCTCGAGCCGGAAGAGCGTACGGGCCGAGGACATGTCGGCCACCAGGGCATGGCTCTCCGCCAGCGCCGCCGCGAGGCGCTCTGCAACCGCCGCCGCCTCCGAAGCCGGCATCAGCACCAGAACCTCGTCCGGCGCCATCCACACCACTGCATGCTCGCCACCGGCCCAGACCGTCAGCGGCATCGGCACGCCCACACCACAAGCCTCACGCAGCGCCACATCCAGCGCCGGAAGCGAAAGGTCGGCCTTCACCGAGACCATGCCCTGCGGCCCGGCGTCAGCCACGCGTACATCGCCCTCGATCACCCGCCCCGCGGTTCCCACCGGTGCGCTCAGAACCTCAGGCATGGAGCTTCTCCCCCTCCGGATCGTAGAACACGGGCTCGACCACGCGCGCCTTCATCACCTTGCCCTCGCCCACCGGGAAGCTGAGCACGTCGCCCATCCGCTCGGCTCCGCCATCGATCAGCCCCATGGCGATCGAGCGGCCGAGCGTGGGCGACATATAGGTGGAGGTCACATGGCCGAGCGTCGGGTTCGGCGTCGGCGCATCCGGCCGCGCCACGGCGTGCGCTCCGTCCGGCAGCCGCTCCTTCGGGTTCTCGGTCAGGAGGCCCACGAGCTGCTTGCGCCCCTGCCGCGTAAGATCCACGCGCCCCTGCGCCCGCTTGCCCAGGAAGTCGTCCTTCTTCTTCGAGACCGCCCAGTGCAGGCCGAGATCCTGGGGCGTCACCGTCCCGTCGGTCTCGTCGCCGATCATGATGAAGCCCTTCTCGGCCCGCATCACATGCAGTGCCTCGGTCCCATAGGGCATAACACCCAGCGGCTCGCCAGCCGCCAGCAGCGCTTCCCAGAGCCTCAGCCCATGAGACGCCGGCACCGCGATCTCGTAGGAAAGCTCGCCCGAGAACGAGATGCGGAAGAGCCGCGCGGGGCAGCCCGCAATGGTCCCCGCCTTCCAGCTCATGAAAGGCAGCGCCTCGCCCGAGATGTCGAGATCCGTGCCCGCCGCCTCGATGAGCTTGCGTGCGTTCGGGCCCGCCACGGCAACCTGGGACCATTCCTCGCCCACGTTCAGCGTATGAACCTTCAGATCCCACCACTCGGTCTGCAACCACTCCTCGAGATGGCCATGCACCCGCTCCGCCCCGCCAGAGGTGGTGTGACACAGGAAGCTGTCCGCCCCCAGCCGCACCACCACGCCGTCGTCGAACAGGAACCCGTTCTCGTTGCACATCAGGCCGTAGCGGCAGCGGCCCTCCTTCAGGGTCGACATCATGTTGGTGTAGATCCGGTCGAGGAAGCGCCCCGCATCCGGGCCCTTCACGAGGATCTTGCCAAGCGTGGAGGCATCGAGCAGCCCCACCTTCTCCCGCGCGTTGAGAACCTCGCGGCGCACGGCGTCCTCGCGGTTCTCGCTGCCGCGCCGGTAGCAGTAAGGCCGCTCCCAGTCCCCCACCGGCTCGAAATCCGCACCGTTCTCCGCATGCCAGGCATGCATCATCGTCTGGCGCACGGGCTTGAAGAGCTTGCCCTTCGCAGGCCCCGCGATCGCCCCCAGCGAGATCGGCGTGTAGGGCGGGCGGAAGGTGGTCGTGCCCACTTCCGGGATCGTCACGCCCAGCTGCTCGGCCAGGAGCGCGAGGCCGTTGATATTCGACGTCTTTCCCTGGTCCGTCGCCATGCCGAGCGTGGTGTAGCGCTTGGTGTGCTCCACGCTCTCATAGCCCTCGCGCGCGGCCAGCATCACGTCCGACGCGGTCACATCGTTCTGGAAATCCACGAAGTGCTTGGTGCCGTAGCGGAGCTTGCCTTCGGAGGGGCTCATCCAATGGGGCTCGATGGCTGCTTCGTCCGGCTCCGTCACCACCGCGGGCTCGTCGGCCACCGGCGTGAAACCGGCAGCCGCCGCCGCCGCATGGCCCGCCGCCGTCGCATCCGCGAGCATCGCGCCCGTGGAGAGGTGGCCGTTCGCCGTGCCCGCGCAGCGCGTGGTCACCTCGCCCGCCGCCCCCGTCGGCGCGCCGCGCTCCGGCGCCGGGCGGAACATCACCTGCGCGTCGTCCCAGGTCAGCTTGCCGCCGCAGTGGCTGTAGAGATGGACCACGGGGGACCAGCCGCCGGACATGGCGACAAGGTCCACCGCCAGCCGCTCGGTCTCGCCGATCAGCCCGTCGCGCGTCACCCGCCCGTGCTGGATGAAGTCGATGGACTTGGCGCCCTCCACCTTCGCGATGGCATGGCCCTCATACACGGGCACGCCCAGCGCCCGTACCTTCGAAGGCAGCGCCCCCTCGGCCCGCGCCCGCGTGTCGAGCACAGCCTTCACAGTCGCGCCCGCCTCGTGGAGCGCCAGCGCCGTCCGGTAGGCATCGTCGTTGTTCGCCACCACCACCGCGCGCTTGCCGGGGCAGACACCGTAGAGGCGGATGTAGTCCCGCACCGCCGCCGCCAGCATCACGCCGGGCCGGTCGTTGCAGTTGAAGGTCAGCGGCCGCTCTATCGCGCCCGTCGCCACCACGACCTGCTTCGCCCGCACCTTCCACAGCCTGTGCCGCGGCCCAGGCACACCGGGCTCATGGTCGCGAACCCGTTCGTAGAGCAGCGCCCAGCCGTGGTCGTAGAGCCCCGCCGCCATGGTGCGCGTACGCATCCGCACATTGGGCATCGTCTCCAGCGCCGCGAGCTCCGAGGCCGCGTAGTCCGCCGGGAGCCGGCCGTCGATCGCCGTGTCGGTCTCGACCAGCGCCCGCCCGCCCCAATGGGCCGTCTGCTCCACCAGCAGCACATCCGCACCGGAGGCCGCCGCTGCCCGCGCAGCCGCAATGCCGGCAAGCCCGCCGCCCACCACCAGCACGTCGCAGAACGCGTGGAAGTGCTCGTAGGTGTCCGGATCCTCAGCCTCGGGCGCCTTGCCGAGGCCCGCTGCCTGCCGGATGAAGGGCTCGAACACGTGCTTCCAGGCCACGCGCGGCTTGAGGAATGTCTTGTAGTAGAAGCCCGCGGAGAAGACTGGCGCGACCTCCGCCACGGCGGCGTTGATGGCGCCCACATCCGTCTCGAGGCTCGGCCAGTGGTTCTGGCTGATCGCCTCGAGCCCGTCGAACAGCTCCGTGGTCGTCGCCCGCTGGTTCGGCTCGAAACGCGGCCCGGAAGGCGTCGCCGCCCCGATGCCCATGAGCGCGTTCGGCTCTTCCGCACCGGAGGCGACGATGCCCCGGGGCCGGTGATACTTGAAGCTCCGCCCCACGAACACGCGCCCGTTGGCCAGCAGCGCCGAGGCCAGCGTATCGCCCTCGTAGCCCTGAAGCTCCTGCCCGTCGAAGTGGAAGGTCATGGGCTTCTTGCGGTCGATCAGCCGGCCGAACACCGGCTCGCTGTCGAGATGCGTGCCGGCCTGGTGCGCCACGCTCTCTACAGCTGTGTCCACATGAGCAGGAATGCGATGTGCCATAGCGTCAGCTCCAGTCCGACGGCTTCCAGTCCGGCCGGCGCGCCTGCACGGCGGCGACCACGTCCTCGGGGATCTCGCCCACCTGTGCCGGGTAGGTCGCGAACACCTCCAGCGTCACCGTGCAGCGCGCGGCGTGGAACCACTTGCCGCAGCCATAGGCGTGCCGCCAGCGCTCGAAATGCACGCCCTTGGGGTTCTTGCGCGTGAAGAGGTAGTCGGAGAAGTCCCCGTCGCTAGCCTCCGGCCCCATGCGCTTGAGATGCGCCTCACCGCCCGGGTGCAGCTCAGTCTCGCTACAGCGCGCCCCGCAATAGGGGCAGGTCAGGATCAGCATCGCCTCGCTCCTCGGCCACCGCGCCGCCGGGCGTTGCCCGACGGTCCTTCATCACAACGGCGCTCATAGCGGCAGGCTGGCCCGCGTGATCACCCGATCTCGCCCCTTCATTGCCCGAGAGCGACCGGGCCCGCCATGCAGGTCGCCAGACGCCGCGACGCTTCGCCGCTCGCAAGGTCCATGATACATTAATCCACGAAGGTCGCGGGGATGGCGACGTGGGGCGACGGGCGGGGCGCTCGGCAGCGGAGTGGGGACGCATGGAACTGCAGAGCGCTTCGGCGGCGGAGGCGCGGGAGCCCGGCGCGGCCGACCCGGAGCTGACGGCCCTCTTCGATGGCTCGGCCCCCATCGCCGGGGATCTGGCCTGGACGGGCTCGCTTCATCCGGCGGTCTACGTCACCCTCGGCCTCCTGGTCATCCTGGTGCCCCTCTTCCTGTTCCTCGTGGTCTATCGCAGACCCACCGGCCCGCGGGAGACCGACGGGCTCGACCGCAACATCGCCACCCACTGGTCCGAACTCGGCTACGGCCGCGGCCTCTACGGAGACGGGGCGGTCCGCCGCGCCCATGCGGAGATGGCCCCGGACGACACTGCCGAGCTGAGCGCAAGCCCCGCCGATGCCGGTTACCGTCGGCGCCTCTCCAGCCTGCTTCAGCGCTGGAAGCGCGAGGGAGGCCCGGGCGAGCGCAGGCGCCCACCGCCGCGCCGCCGCAGCAACGACACCGACGATACGGTCGCCGACGACGTGGCGCGGAACCAGGCCACCAGCCGAAAGGATGGCGGCCTGCTCGACAGGCTGGCGGGGGATGGGGACTGGAACGCCGGGGATTGAGCCTGCTCTTGCCCGGCGCCAAGGCACACTAGCTCAGGCTCATGAACGCACGCGACCTTCTCACCCTCACCGACCAGGGCCTCTATTGCCCCGCCGGGGACTTCCATATCGACCCCGTGCGCCCGGTGCCGCGGGCCGTGGTCACCCATGCGCACGGGGATCATTGCCGGCCGGGCCACGAGGCGCTCCTCGCCAGCCCCGAGACGGTGGTCATTGCGAAAACGCGCTATGGCGAGGACGCCTTCGCCAGCACCCAGGCGCTGGACTATGGCGAGGTGATCCGCGTCGGCGATGTGGACCTGCGCCTCGCCCCCGCGGGCCATGTCCTCGGCTCCGCGCAGGTGGTGATCGAGAAGGGCGGCGTCCGCGCCGTGGTCTCGGGGGACTACAAGCGGCGCGCGGACCCGTCCTGCCAGCCCTTCGAGCTCGTGCCCTGCGATCTCTTCGTAACCGAGGCGACCTTCGGCCTGCCCGTCTTCCGCCACCCGCCCGTTGAGGGCGAGATCGCCAAGCTCCTGCGCTCCCTCGAAACCTTTCCGGAGCGCGCCCACGCGGTCGGCGCCTATGCCCTCGGCAAGGCCCAGCGGCTTCTGATGGAGCTGCGCGCGGCGGGGTATGACCGCCCGGTGTGGCTCCACGGGGCGCTCATCAAGCTCTGCGATGCCTACCGGGACCTCGGGCGCGACCTTGGCGAGACCCGCTATGCCACCGCCGCAGAGGGGAGTGAGACCAAGGGAGCGATCGTTCTGGCGCCCCCCTCGGCTCTCGCGGACACCTGGTGCCGCCGCCTGCCGGACCCTGTGGTGGCCGCCGCCTCGGGGTGGATGCGCGTACGCCAGCGCGCCAAGCAGCGCGGGGTTGAGCTTGCCATGGTGATCTCC
>JBCBEP010000016.1:0-42258 GCA_038528605.1 Pseudomonadota bacterium | reverse complement strand
CCGGCCTGCCGCCGTGTGCCGCTCCTCGCCTATTTCGGCGATGCGGCGGAGCCGGCGTCTCGGCCAGCGCGAGCAGCGCGTTCAGCCGCGCATGGTCCGCCCGCTTGCGGTCCTCCGGCGCGTCGGTCTCGTCGATCCGCGCGCGGGCAAGGCGGATATCGTCGAGCCCGTAGAAGCACGTCGTCTCCGCCGCCATACCATCACGCCCTGCCCGGCCAATCTCCTGATAGTAGCTCTCGATGGACTTCGGCAGGTCCGCCTCGACCACAAAACGCACATCCGGCTTGTCCACGCCCATGCCGAAGGCAACCGTCGCCACCATCACCATGTCGTCCGCCCGGGTGAAGGCACGCTGGCGGGCCTCCCGCGTCTCGGGCTCCAGCCCCGCATGATAGGCCTGTGCCGGGACACCGGCGCGCACCAGCGCATCCGCCAGCTTCTCCGTCCGGTTCCGCGTGGCGGCGTAGACGATGCCGCACTGACCCTTACGCGCCGCCACGAAGTCCACGATCTGCCGGTCCCCGCCCTGCTTCGGCTCGAAGGCGAGGAAAAGGTTCGGCCGGTCGAAGCCCCGCAGGAACACGCGCGGGCTGCGGCCGGGGAAGAGCCGCGCGACGATCTCGCGCCGCGTCTCCTCATCCGCCGTCGCCGTATAGGCCCCCACAGGCACGCCGAGCGCTTCCGCCAGCGGGCCGAGGCGCAGATAGTCGGGCCGGAAGTCATGCCCCCACTGGCTGATGCAATGCGCCTCGTCCACCGCCAGCCGCCGGATGGGCAGCCGCTTGAGGAAGCCGCAGAACCGCTCGTTCGCCAGCCGCTCGGGCGCGACATAGAGAAGCCTCAAAGCCCCAGCCTCGATCGCCGCGAAGATCCGCTCCCGCTCATCCTCCGGCGTACCAGCGGTGAAGGCCCCCGCCTCCACCCCCGCCGCCCGGAGCGCGCTCACCTGGTCCTCCATTAGCGCCACCAGCGGCGAGACGACGAGCGTGAGCCCGCCCGACGCAATCGCCGGAAGCTGGTAGCAGAGGGACTTGCCGCCCCCTGTGGGCATGATGGCCAGCACGTCCTCGCGCGCCATCATCGCCTCGACGATCTCCTGCTGCCCCGGCCGGTAGCCCTCGAAGCCGAAGACCTCGTGCAGCACCAGATCCGCCGGTGAGCCTTCCGCCGCCCGTTGCGCCATCGCTTCCGCCATCGCTTCCGCCGCTGCCGGGCTCATTCCGCCGCCTCCCGCCACCAGACCCCGGGGCCCGACCACCATCCGAACCATCCGTAAAGGGATCGTTGACCATCCTGCCAGTCCGGGTGGCGCAGGCCCGCATCGTGCACGATCCGGTCGTTCGGCAGCACGCCGAAGGGGACGACATAGAGGCCCGAGGTCAGCAGATAGTCGAGCTGCCGGGCGGCGGCGCGGAAGGCCACGTCGTCCTCCGCCACAAGCAGCGCCTCGATGGCGGCATCCACCGCCGGGTCCGCCACGCCCATATAGTTGCGCGTCCCCGGCGTCTCCCGCCCGTCCGAGCCGAAATAGAACCGCTGCTCCGTACCCGGCGAGAGGGACACGACCCAGCGATGGACAGTGATGTCGAAGTCGTAGTCCTGGCGCCGCTGGCTGAACTGCGCCGCATCCACGCGCCGGATGTCGAGCCCGATGCCGAGCGGCCGCAGCGTATCCGCCCAAAGTCCCGCCAGCGTCTCGTGCTCCGTGCTCTGCACCAGCACGCCGAGCACCAGCGGCTGCCCATCCGGGCCGAGGCGCTTGCCGTCCCGCACCGGCATGCCGGCCGCCTCCAGCAGCCGCGCCGCCTCGCGCAGGAGCCGCCGGTCCCGCCCCGACCCGTCCGAGGCCGGCCAGCCGACGGCGCCCGGCGCCGCCTCAGGCGAAGCGGCAGGCACCTGATCCGCCGCGATCGCGCTCTCCGCAGCGGGCGCGCGTTCCGCTTCCACCGCGCGACGCGCAGGGGCCAGCAGGGCGGAGACCGCCCCCCCGCCCCCGCCTGCCGCGGCGTTGCTGCGCGCCTCCGCTGTGGCGACCGCACCGCTCGCAGGTCCCTCAGGCGCATCCCAGGCCAGCGGCGAGCCGCCGAAATAGCTGGTGATCCGCGCATAGCCCCCGCCATAGAGCCGCTGGTTGATCCAGGCCCAGTCGAAGGCGAGGCCAAGCGCCCGGCGCACGCGGATATCGTCGAGCGGCGCCCGCCGGGTGTTAAAGACAAACCCGTACATGCCGGAGGGACGGCTGTGCTCGATCTCCGTGCGCGCAAGCCGCCCGTCCACTGCCGAGGGGAAGGTGTAGCCCTCCAGCCAGCGTGCCGGGTCGCTATCCGACTGCATGTCGACCGCGCCCGCCGTCACCGCCTGCCACAGCGCATCGGAGGAGCGGTAATACTCGTAGCGCACCTCGTCGAAATTGTTCAGGCCGCGGTTGATGTTGAGATCCGCGCCCCACCAGTCCGGGTCCCGCCGGAAGGTGATGCTGCGCCCCGCCTCCATTTCGCCGACCACATAAGGCCCCGACCCGATCAGCGGCTCCAGCGGCGCGTCGCCAAGCGCCCGCCCCTCGAACTGCGCCTTGTTGAGCACCGGGCGCAGGCCGAGGATCAGCGGCAGCTCGCGGTTGGGTTCGGTGAAGGCGATACGCACGCCCCGCTCGCCCACGGGCGCGATCGAGGCCACCTGGCTCCACGCCGCGTCGTATCGCGGGTGCCCTTCGGCCGCGAGCGTCTCGAAGGACCAGATGACATCGGCCACGGTTACCGGGCTGCCGTCGGAGAAGCGGGCGTCTGGGTTGAGCGTGAAGGTCACCCCGCTCCGGTCCGCTGGCACCTCCACGGTTTCGGCAAGGTTCGCATAGAGCGTGAAGGGCTCCGCATAACTCCTTGCCAGCATTGATTCAAACATATGCGACGCCAGCGCCCAGGGTGCTGCACCCTTCAGCACGAACGGGTTCAGGCTGTCGAAGCTTCCGAACTCCGCGAAGGTCACGCGACCGCCTTTTGGCGCCTCAGGGTTCACATAAGGCAGGTTTTCGAAGCCTTTGGGCAGCGCAGGAGCCCCATGCATGGCAATTGCATGCACAGGTTCCGCACTCGCGGGCACCGAACAGATCAATGCGTGCAGTACCGCCGGAATCCAAAATACTAGGAACCAACGGAATTTGCGCAGTTTTCGTGATCCTCGGCGCAAATGGCTCTTGTCGCTCTCGGCCACTTTGCAGTATGCTCCAGTCACTGCTCGATAGGTTTCTAGCCTGTATGAAACCTGCCTCAACACCTGACGCGCCCCCTCGTGGGGCGCTTTTTTTTGTGATCGGGCAGATCCGCCCCTCGCCTCAACGGTCTCTATCATTATCGTGCGCCCGTCCGGGCGTTGCCGTCTCTGGTAGGAGTGCCCGAGTCGCGCCACAAGATAAAGGGGTCGATGATGTCTATCAGCGGAAAGGTTGCGGTGATTACCGGGTCCAATTCAGGAATTGGCCTCGGGGTTGCCGAGGAGCTGGCCAAGCGGGGCGCGAAAGTCGTGCTCAACTCCTTCTCCGATAGCGAGGACGATCACGCCCTCGCGGCCAAGATCGCGGCGGAGACGGGCAGCGAAGCAGTCTACATCAAGGCCGACATGTCGAAGGGCGACGAGTGCCGCGCCCTCGTGACCAAGACCGTCGAGCGCTTCGGGGCCTGCGATATCCTGGTGAACAATGCGGGCATCCAGCATGTGGCCGCGATCGACGAGTTCCCGGTCGAGAAATGGGACGCGATCCTCGCGATCAATCTCTCCTCCGCCTTCCACACAACGGCAGCCGCCCTGCCGGCCATGCGCAAGGCGGGCTGGGGCCGGGTGGTGAACATCGCCTCGGCGCACGGCCTTACCGCTTCGCCCTTCAAATCCGCCTATGTGGCCGCGAAGCACGGCGTGGTGGGGCTCTCGAAGGTAACCGCGCTCGAGACGGCCGAGGAGCCGATCACCTGCAACGCCGTCTGCCCCGGCTACGTGCTCACGCCGCTCGTGGAAGCGCAGATCCCGGACACGATGAAGAAGTACGGCATGGACCGGGATACCGTGATCCGCGAGGTGCTGCTCGAGCGCCAGCCGTCCAAGACCTTCGCCACCACCGCCGAGCTTGGCGGCACCGTCGCCTTCCTCTGCTCGGACGACGCAGCGCAGATCACCGGCACCACGATTTCAGTCGACGGTGGCTGGACGGCCCTCTGATCACGAACACCGGCGCGCCCCTGGCGGGCGCGCCCGGTACGACGCACTGATATTTCATGAAGCGGCATTTCTGGCCTTGCATGAATAACCATAATCAGAGATCATTCATGCACACCGTCCAAGAACTGGAGGAAGAGTTTTGCAAACCAATGAGGTTCTCGCAGCACTGAGCGCTCTCGGCCATCCGCGGCGCCTCGAGGCATTTCGCCTCCTCGTCACCATGGGTGACCAAGGCCTCCTCGCCGGCGAGGTGGCGGAGCGCCTCGATGCGAAACAGAATACCATGTCGACCAATCTCTCGGTGCTTCTGCGCGCCGGCCTCGTCCGCGCCGTGCGCGAGGGGCGGGGCGTGCGCTACAGCGCGAATATGGACAGCTTCGGCCGGATGCTGCAGTTCCTGATTACGGACTGCTGCAGCGGCAACCCCGACAGCCGGCGTGAGCTCACGGCGCTTGTCGCCGCTGCGCAGGCCGATGCGAGCGGGATGCCGAGCCCGGCGCACGCCTGATCAGGCAGCGCCCCACCGGCCGTCCCCGTGGAACTGGGGGACGGCCATTTGGCGGAGAGCACGCGAACGAGCGGCCATGACGGCCTGAGCCTGGTGGATACAGGGCCGCCAGAGCAATGCCCCGATCAATTCAACATCGCCGCGCATGTGCTCGCGCCAGCGAAGAAAACCCCGCAGAAGACAGCGCTTCTCGTGCTCGACGATAGCGCGGATGGGGTGGCGGAGCGCTGGAGCTTCGGCGCGCTCGACCGTGCCATCCGCGGCACCGCAGCCGGCCTGCGACGCGCCGGCCTCAAGCCCCGGGAGCGGGTGGTCCTGCGGCTTGCAAACAGCTCCGCCTTCCCGCTGCTCTTCTTCGCGACGATCGCGGCCGGCGGCGTGGCCGTGCCCACGGCATCGGCGCTAACCGAGGCGGAGTTCGGCCCGCTCCTCGCCCGCATTGCCCCGCGCTTCGCCGCCTTCGGGCCGGGGCTCGACTTGCCGCTGCCGCCAACGGTGGAACCGCTCTCCGCCGAAAGCCTCGCAACGCTCGCCGAAACGCCGCCCGGTGAGATCGAAGCGACCCTTCCCGACGACCCCGCCTTCCTCATCTTCACCTCCGGCACCTCCGGCAGCCCGCGGGGCGTGCTCCATGCGCAGCGCTCCGCCTGGGCGCGGCGGATGATGTGGCAGGGCTGGTACGGGCTCGGGTCGGAGGACCGCATGCTGCATGCCGGCGCGTTCAACTGGACCTACACGCTGGGGGCGGGGCTGACCGACCCCTGGGCGGCCGGCGCCACGGCCCTTGTCTATGCCGGTCCGCGCGACCCGGGCATCTGGCAGCGGCTGATCGCGCGGCACGAGGCGACGATCTTCTGCGCCGTACCCGGCGTCTACCGCCAGGCGCTGAAGGCGGCGGAGGAGGATCCGGGCAGGCTGAGGCGCGATCTCGCCTCCCTCCGCCACGGGCTAACCGCGGGCGAGCGCATGCCCGAAGCCCTCGCCGCCGCCTGGCACACCGCGACGGGCAAACCGCTGCACGAAGCGCTGGGGATGACCGAGTGCTCCACGTTCATCTCCGGCTCCCCCGCGCGGCCGGCGCCCCCGGGCACCGCCGGCTTTCCCCAGCCCGGCCGCAGCGTCGCGATCCTGCCAGAAACCGTGCGCGGCTCGGCCGCTGGGGCAACTGCTCCCCTGCCCCGCGGCACCCCGGGCCTCCTCGCCGTCTCGCGCCGCGATCCCGGCCTCATGCTCGGCTACTGGCAGGACGAGGCGGCAACCGAGGCCGCCTGCCGCGGCGACTGGTTCCTGACCGGGGACCGCGCGGTGATGAGCGCCGAGGGCGCGGTCACGCATCTCGGCCGGGCGGACGATGTGATGAACGCCCTCGGCTACCGCGTCAGCCCGCAGGAGGTGGAGGACGCCCTCGCCAGCCACCCGGGCATTGCGGAAGTGGCGGTGGCGGAGCTTCCCGTCCGTGCCGATCTCAGCCTCATCGCAGCCTTCGTCCTGCCCGCCGGCGAGATGCCGGAAGAGACGGCACTGGCCGAGCATGCCGCCGCGCGCCTCGCCCCCTACAAGCAGCCCCGCCTCTGGATCGCCGTCGACGCTCTGCCGCGCACCGCGAACGGCAAGCTCGTGCGCAAACGCCTCGTCGCGGAGCATCGGCGCGACCGTTAGCAGGCGGAAAGGGCCTCTCCCTCTCGGATCACGCCTCGGTGAAACCCTTTCCGAAGCCAAACCGCATGGTTATGTGGCGCTCATGATCACTCTCGACATCATCTCCGACCCGATCTGCCCCTGGTGCTATATCGGGAAGACGCGGCTCGACCGGGCCATCGCCGAGGCGGGGCACAACCCGTTCACGCCGCGCTGGCGCATGTTCCGGCTCAACCCCGACATGCCAGCAGAGGGCATGGACCGGCGCCAGTATCTCGAGGCGAAGTTCGGCGGCGCCGAGGGGGCCGACCGGGTCTACGGCGCCATCGCCGACGCAGCGAAGGGCGACGGGCTCGATGTCGATCTCGACGCGATAAGGCGCACGCCGCAGACGCTCGACGCGCACCGCCTCATCCGCTGGGCCGGCGAGGCAGGGGCGGGAGAACCCGTGGTGATGGATCTCTTCGACCGGTATTTCCGCCGGGGTGAGGACATCTCCGACCACGACCTTCTCCTGCAGGTAGCGGCGGATGCAGGGATGGAGCGCGACGTGGTCGCCCGACTTCTCGAAGGCGACGCAGACCGCGCGGCGCTGGAGGAGGAAGAGCGGGCGGCGCGCGAGATGGGCGTGACCGGCGTGCCCTGTTTCATCATCCAGGGCAAATACGTCGTCCAGGGCGCGCAGGACAGCGCCACCTGGCGCCGCGTGATCGATGAGCTGACCGAGGCGATGGGCACCGGGGCCACGGCACCGGAGCCCGTGTCGCCCGAAAGCTGACCGACCGCAAAACCCGGGCAAGGAGGCTGCCATGAACATGATGATCGAAACGCTCGCCGAAGTGTCCGGCAACCCGATCGCATGGCTCAGCGTCGCGGCCGTGGCCTGTATCGCGCTCCTCTCCGTCGGCCATTTCTTCATGTGCCCCTATGTGAAGGGGACCTACGACCCGAATGACAGCCGCACGATCCGGCATTTCGACAAGCCGATCATCGCCGGGCCGCGCTACTTCTTCACGATGGTCGCCGGCATCTTCGCGATGGTCTCGGGCCTCGCGATGATCTCGGCGGGTACGCAACCCGTCATCGCCTTCATGATCGTCGTCGCGGGTATCTGCGTCGTCCAGATCGCGCCCCTGCGCCTGCGCCTTCGCGAGGCGGCTGACCGGGTGGTCGCGGCGGACAGGGAGACGCCGGAAGCCGGCGCCGAAGCGCGGTGGCGCCTGAAGGGCGTGCACCTCACGAACATCGCAACCAGCATCGTGATCGCCCTGCTGCTCGCCATCGCGCTTCTCTCGTTCTGATCGCGCTCAGGCGGCCGCCAGCCCCTCGCGGCCGTGCGGGGCCTCGAGGTCGAGAGCGGGGCCCACCGGCACGATCCGCGTTGGGTTCACCGTCTCGTGGCTCGCATAGTAGTGGTATTTGATGTGGTCGAGCCGCGTCCGCGCCTGCACACCCGGCCACTGGTAAAGCTCGCGCGTGAAGCCCGATAGTGCCGGATAGTCCGCAATCCGCCGGATATTGCACTTGAAGTGGCCCACATAGACCGCGTCGAAGCGGATCAGCGTGGTCCAGAGCCGCCAATCCGCCTCCGTCAGCCGCTCGCCCATCAGGTAGCGCCGCGTGCCAAGCCGCTCCTCCAGCCAGTCCAGCGTCTCGAAGAGTGGGATCACCGCCTTCTCATAAGCCGCCTGCGTGGTGGCGAAGCCGGACTTGTAGACCCCGTTGTTCACCGTGTCGTAGACGCGGGCGTTCACCGCATCTATCTCTTCACGCAGTTCTTCCGGGTAGAAGTCGAGCGTATTGCCCGTCAGCCCGTCGAACGCGCCGTTGAACATGCGGATGATCTCGGCGCTCTCGTTCGAGACGATGGTGACCTGCTTCTTGTCCCACAGCACCGGCACGGTCACGCGCCCGGTCATGTCGGGCGCCGCTTCGAGATAGACCTCGCGCATGAAGCGCTTGCCGAGCAGCGTGTCCCCCGTCGCGCCGTCCCAGTCGTCCCCGAAGGTCCAGCCGTCAGCCGCCATGTAGGGGTGCACAACCGAAAGGGAGATGTGCTCTTCCAACCCCTTCAGGTGCCGGAAGATCAGCGCCCGGTGCGCCCACGGGCAGGCGTGGCTGACATAGAGATGATAGCGCCCGCTCTCCGCCGCGAAGCCGCCCTCGCCCGTGGGGCCGGGCGCGCCATCGGGCGTGACCCAGTGGCGAAACGCGCTCTCCTGCCGCTTGAACTCGCCGCCGCTTTTCTTGGTGTCGTACCAGCTGTCCCGCCACTCGCCGTCGATCAGCAATCCCATGCGCGCTCTCCCATGCCGTGCTCTCTCTCAGCTAGGGCGCAGCCGGCCGAGACCGAGGGGGCAGACGTGCTCACCTCGCGCCAACTCTCTTTCAAGCGGCGCAAGAATGCCGGGGCGAAGCGCCTGTGATGGGGCTTATCGCGCCGAACACCGCGCGCGCCGTGGGCGGCCACGTGAAGTGCCGCAACAAGCTGTAACAGTGGGTGACACAGGCCCGCCATCGTGCTATCTACCTGCACGAGGCGCGGAACAAAGCGCCCCTTCATAACAATCGCAGCATAACCTTGGAGGTTGGTATGTTCGACGCCGATCGCGATCAGGCGCCCCACAAAGCGACCCCGAAGGCCGGCCGTGCGCCCGCCGTTCGTACCGATAAGACTAACCGTGAAAGCTGTGCGGCCCGCCGTTGGGTGGCCGCCCGCCGGGCCAGCCGCAGCGCCCTGCCCCCGCGCAAGCTGCCGGCCTATCAGAGCGCCTGAGCCACCGCATAATGCGTGAAATGCCGAGCGGCGCGGGACATCCCCGCGCCGTTCTTCGTTCTGCGGCCAATCTCGGAAGCACCTCCCGCGCCGCGGGAGAATTCGCCTTTCTGCAACCTCGAGCTGAACGCCACCGCCGTCGCGCCGCACTCACCGGCGTCCACGCGATGGACAGCTCATGCAACGCAGAAGGAACACCAGATGTCATTCTTCGGACTACGGTTTGGAAGCAACGACGACGACTCCCTCTTCGGCGGCTTCGGCCGGGATTTTATCTTCGGCCGAGGCGGTAATGACGATATCGGCGGCGGCGCCGGCCGCGACCTCCTCTTCGGCGGTTCCGGCAACGACACGGTGGATGGCGGCCGTGGACGCGACTTCATCGACGGTGGCGAAGGCCAGGACGAGCTTACCGGCGGCAAGGGCCGGGACACGTTCTTCTTTGGCGACAACCGCTTGCCGGAAGAAGCCAATACTGAAGGCCGCGACATCGTCGGCGGCGAGGACACGATCACGGACTTCCAGCAAGGCCGTGACACGATGCTCCTCGATACCGACGCTTTCACGGTCGACGGGCCGTTCCAATTTCAGAACGCGCTGGCAGAGGATCTTGTCGATGACGGCTCGAACCTGATCGTGCTGCAGAACTCGGACAATGACGGGAACCCCGCCACGCCCTTTCTCGCCGGCACCGCCGCGGGCCTCATCGCCGAGCAGATCGACACGTCCGGCGCCGGGTTCTTCGTCTATTTCAACTCGAATCTTCAGTTGAACCGGCTCGTCTACAGCGAGGACCTCAGCGATGCGACGGCGGATCTGCAGATCATCAACCGTCTGACGGACGTGACCGGCGAGGACGCTATCGCCGCGCTCGAGACCTTCTCTGAGGGCGATTTTGCGTTCCTCGACGGTCTCGACCTCGTCTGAGCTTTCCGCCTGCGCTGCCCCGGCAGCGCAGGCCCCTCAGGCCGCCGCCTTGGCGTCCTTCGCGATTTTCGCGAGATCGCGCGCGATGGCGAAAGCGCCCTTGAGCTTCGCCTCGTCATCCGACCAGTCCCGACGGATGACCAGCCGCGTGTCCTTCACCTTCGCGAGCCCGTTCTGCCCGGCGAGGTAATCGGCGAGACCCGCAGGGTTGTCGAACCGGTCATTCCGGAACTGGATGGTCGCCCCCTTCGGTCCCGCATCGAGCTTCTGGATCCCCGCGCGACGGCACATGGACTTCACGCGCACCACGCGCAGCAGCGTCTCCACCTCGCGCGGCGGCTTGCCGAAGCGGTCGTGCAGCTCGGCCGCAAAACCCTCCAGCTCCTGCCGCGTCTCGAGATCCGAGAGCCGGCGGTAGAGGCCGAGGCGCACATCGAGGTCCGACACGTAGTCGTCCGGGATGAGCACCGGCACGCCCAGATTGATCTGCGGCGCCCAGGTCTCGTCATCCATGGCCACACCCGCCTCGCCAGAGCGGAGCTTGGCAATCGCCTCCTCCAGCATGTCCTGGTAGAGCTCGTAGCCGACCTCCTTGATATGGCCGGACTGTTCCTCTCCCAGCAGGTTCCCGGCCCCGCGAAGGTCCAGGTCGTGGCTCGCAAGCGTAAAGCCCGCGCCCAAACTATCCAACGATCCCAGCACCTTCAGCCGCTTCTCTGCCTGCGCCGTCATCGGCTTGCGCGGCTCCGTGGTGAAGTACGCATAGGCACGCAGCTTCGAGCGGCCGACCCTGCCACGGATCTGGTAGAGTTGCGCCAAACCGAACATGTCCGCGCGGTGCACGATGAGCGTGTTGGCCGACGGAATATCCAGCCCGCTCTCCACGATGGTGGTGGCCAGCAGCACGTCGTAGGCGCCGTCGTAGAACGCGTTCATGCGCTCATCGAGCTGGCCTGCTGCCATCTGTCCATGCGCGGTTATGTATTTGACTTCAGGCACTTGCTCGCGAAGGAACGCCTCGGCCTCCGGCAGGTCCTTGATGCGGGGGACGACGAAGAAGGATTGGCCGCCGCGGTAATGCTCCCGCAGCAAGGCCTCGCGAACGGTCACCTCGTCGAAAGGCGCGATGTAGGTGCGCACGGCAAGACGGTCGACCGGCGGCGTGGCGATCACGGAGAGCTCGCGCACGCCCGACATCGCGAGCTGCAGCGTGCGCGGAATGGGCGTCGCCGTCATGGTCAGCACATGCACATCCGTGCGGAGCTGCTTCAGCCGCTCCTTATGCGCCACGCCGAAATGCTGTTCCTCATCAATGACTAAGAGGCCGAGATTGCAGAACTTAATGTTCTTCGCCAGCAGCGCGTGGGTGCCCACGACCACGGCGATCTCGCCCGCTTCCAGCCCCTTCTTGGTCTCCGCCGCCTCCTTCGCGCCCACAAAGCGGGAGAGCTGGCGGACACGCAGGCCGGTACCGCGGAAGCGCTCCGTGAACTCCTTGGCATGCTGGCGGGCGAGGAGTGTGGTGGGGCAGACAACGGCCACCTGCATGCCCGAGGCAGCCGCCACATAGGCCGCGCGCAGGGCCACCTCGGTCTTGCCGAAGCCCACATCGCCGCAGATCAGCCGGTCCATCGGCCGGCCCTTCCCGAAATCGTCCAGCACCGCTTCGATGGAGCGAAGCTGGTCGTCGGTCTCGGTATAGGGGAAACCCGCGCAGAACTGGGCGTATCCGCCCGGATCCGGCTCCAACTCGTCCGCCCGGCGCAGCATCCGCTCGGCCGCGACATTGATGAGCTTCTCCGCCATCTCGCGGATCCGCTCCTTCATCTTGGCCTTCTTGGCCTGCCAGGCACCCCCGCCGAGACGGTCGAGCTCACCAGTCTCCTGCCCGTAGCGGCTCAGCAGCTCGATGTTCTCGACGGGCAGGTAAAGCTTTGACTGCGCGGCATATTCGAGCGCGAGGCATTCATGGGGCGAGCCGCCGGCGGTCACGGTCTCGAGCCCGAGATACCGGCCGATGCCATGGTCGAGATGCACCACGAGATCGCCCGCCATCAGGCTCTGCGCCTCGGTCAGGAAGTTCTCGGCGCGCCGGTTGCGCTTGCCGCGGCGGATGAGCCGGTCGCCCAGCACGTCCTGTTCGGAGATCACCGTGCCCTCGCGCGCCTGGAAGCCCTGCTCCAGCGGCCAGACCATGAGGTTGAGCCCGGTTTTCACGTCACGCCAATGGTTTGCGAGCGTGACCTCATCGAAGCCTTGGTCTCCGAGAAGGCCCTGCAGCCGGTCCCGCGCGCCCTCGGAGTAGCTCGCCAGCACCACCGGCCCTTCCCGCAGGCGCGCGCGGATATGATCCGCAAGCGCACCGAAAAGGTTGCCGCCTTCCTGCTGGCGCTCCGGCGCGAAGGACCGGCCCTGCCGGCCTCCCGCATCGATCACACCCGGCCCCGTCGGCACCTTGTGGGGCGTGAAGGCGTGCACCGTGCGCCCGTGAAGCGCGGAGGCCCAGGCGGCTTCGTCCAGGTAGAGCAGCTCCGGCGGACAGGGGCGCACCGGGGTCGTGGCGCTGGTCGCCATCTTCCCGGCGTCCACCCGCGCGCCATAGTGGTCCTGGATCATCTCCGCCCGGGCGGCCAGAGCCTGGTCGATCTGCGCATCGAGCGCCACGGGCGCGCCGGGCAGATAGTCGAAGAGCGTCTCGAGCCCCTCGTGGAAGAGCGGCAGCCAATGCTCCATGCCCTGGTGCTTCCGCCCCTCCGTCACGGCAGTGTAGAGCGGGTCGTCGATGCGCGGCGCACCGAAGAGTTCGCGGTAGCGGCTGCGGAAGCGCTGGATGGAGCCGTCGTCGAGGATCACCTCGGAGGCCGGTGCGAAGGCGAGGCGCTTGACCTTGGCGATGGTACGCTGGGTCGAGGCATCGAAGCGCCGGGCGCTCTCCAGCACATCCCCGAAAAAGTCGAGCCGCACCGGGTTCCTCGAGCCCGGCGGGAAGATGTCGATGATCCCGCCGCGCACCGCGTAGTCCCCATGCTCGGTCACGGTGGTGGCGCGGTTGAAGCCCATGCGGGAGAGCCAGGCGGTCAGATCCTCGACCACCACGCGATGCCCTGCCCGCGCCGAGAAGCTCGAAGCGCGGAGCGTCTCGCGCGGCGGCACCTTCTGGGTGGCGGCGTTCAGCGTGGTGACGATGATCGCTGGCTCTTGCGGCGGCTGCCCGGCAAGGCGCGCAAGGGTCGACATCCGCTCGGCGGCAAGATCCGGGTTCGGGGAGACACGGTCGTAAGGCAAACAGTCCCAGGCCGGGAAGCCGAAAACCGGTAGGGACGGCGCCCAGATTGCGAGCGCATCGCGTAAGGCGGCCGCCCGCGCATCGTCCCGCGCCACATGGATCACCGGCCCGCCCGCCCTCTCGGCCAGGTCGGCGACGCGCTTTGCGTCATAGCCCTCGGGCGCCCCACCCACGGTGACGCGTCCCGCCCGCAAGGGCTCCGCTTTGTTCACGGCCTTCTCCACGCGCGGGCACGTAGCCCGCGCCGCCGCCGCCCGCAACCCGGCTGCACGCCCGGGAACCCGCTTTTCGCGCCATGCAAGCGCAGCGCGTCCATTGTGCGTTGCATCATAAACAGCGGCGCAGCATGATCGGGCGATGAGCAATTCCAGCCCTTCGCTGCGGATCATCGTCGTGGAACCCGATGCGGAACGCGCGCATCAGTTCGTGGACGCCCTGCGCGGAGCGGGCGATTTCGACGTGACGGTGATCGGCGAGACCTCGGCCCTGTCACGCCGGATCATGGAACTCGACCCGGATGTGGTGCTGATCGACATCGCCAATCCGAGCCGGGACAGCCTCGAGGAGCTGACCATCGCCGCCGCCCCGACGGAGCGCGCGGTGGCGATGTTCGTGGACCGCTCGGACGACGCGCTTACCACCGCCGCTGTGGAGGCCGGCATCAGCGCCTATGTGGTGGACGGCTTGCGCCCCGAGCGCATCAAGCCGGTGCTCGACGCCGCCATCGCCCGCTTCAAGATGGTCAGCCGCATGCGCCGGGAGCTGGAGGCGACGAAGGCCGCCCTCGCAGAGCGCAAGACGATCGACCGGGCGAAGGGACTTCTGATGGCCGCGCGCGGGGTGGGCGAGGACGAGGCCTACACCCTCCTGCGCCGCACCGCCATGGATCAGGGCAAGCGCATCGCGGAGGTGGCCGCAGCCATCGTTACCGCCGCAGAGCTTCTGAAGTGATGCATAAGCTCGACATCGGATACATCCCGCTCGTGGATGCAGCGCCGCTGCTTGTGGCCGCGGAGATCGGCTTTGCGGAGGAAGAGGGGCTGCAGCTCATCCTTCACCGCGAGCCTTCCTGGTCCACCATCCGGGACCGGCTTGCCTTCGGGCAGCTGCACGCCGCGCATATGCTCGCGCCCATTCCCATCGCCATGTCCATGGGCCTCGGTGGGCTGCCACTGCCGGTGGATGCGCTGCAGGTGCTCTCGGTCAACGGCACGGTGATCGGCGTGAGCCGGCCTCTCGCCGCACGGATGCGGGAGCGCGGCGTGCCGAGCGACATCATGGCCGCCGCTGCCGTGGGCCGCGCGCTTATCGAGGCCTGCCCGCGTCCGCTGAAGGTCGGCGTGCCCTTCCCCTTTTCCATGCATGCGGAGCTTCTCTACTACTGGCTCGGCGCGCTCGGCCTCCACGCCCCGCAGCAACTCGTGGTGCGCACTGTGCCGCCGCCGCGCATGGCGGAGGCGATGCAAGCGGGAGAGATCGACGCCTTCTGCGTGGGCGAGCCATGGGGCTCTGTTGCCGTGGAGCAGGGCGTTGCCGACATCATCCTTCCTGGCTGCGCGATCTGGCGGTTCGCGCCGGAAAAGGTACTGGCGGTATCCCGCAGTTTCAGCGAGGCGGAACCGGAGACCGTCTCCCGGCTCATGCGTGCAGTGTGGCGTGCCGGGCAGTGGCTCGGGGATGCGAGCCACCAGATGGCCACGGCGGAGATCCTGGCGAAGCCGCATCACCTCGATGTCTCGCCGGAGATCCTGAGCCGCAGCCTCGAGGGCCGGCTCATCGTCTCCACGGACGGGGAAGTGCGCCGCATCCCGCGCTTCATCGAGTTCGCGGCGGGAGCCGCGCAGTTTCCGTGGCGCAGCCAGGCGCTCTGGGTGGCGACACGGCTCTCCGAACGCCTGGGAGCCGACCCGGCGGACGGCGCGCGCGCCGCACGTGGGGTGTTCAGATCCGACCTCTACCGTGCGAATCTCGGCCCCATCGGCGCCGATCTGCCAGGGGCGTCCGAGAAGCTGGAAGGCTCGCTCGACTCAGAGACCCCCGTCTCCTCCTCCCTCGGCCGGCTCTACATGGGGCCGGACAGTTTCTTTGATGGACGGATCTTCGAGCCGGTGCCGCACCTTTAGGCGAAACGCTGCGCAGGCCTTAGGCATTTGCCGATTATGCTGCACCCCAGCATTTTTCTCTTGCCGAGCCGCGAGCCCTGTCACAGGTTCCTCCCAGCCGCGGGCAATGGCGTCCGCAGCACGAATGCTCCCCCAAAGCTGAGGGTCCCAGGGCAAGGCCGCCCGTGTCGCAACGCGCTTCCAGCGCGAGCGAGACGGCGGCCTTTCGTGTTTTAACGCGCGCCTCTCCCCTCCCGGAGCCGCGCAAAGATGGAGACAGGACGATGCAGCTTCGTGCCATCGCCGCCCGGCTCACCGCCGCCACCGCCATTGTCGCAGCGCTTTCGGCGCCCGCCTATGCGCAATTGCTCGATCTCGAGAAGGACGAACTGACCTTTGGCTTCATCAAGCTCACCGACATGGCGCCCCTCGCCGTCGCTTACGAGAATGGGTACTTCGAGGACGAGGGGCTCTTCGTCACCCTCGAAGCGCAGGCCAACTGGAAGGTTCTGCTCGACGGCGTGATCGACGGCCAGCTCGACGGGGCGCATATGCTCGCGGGCCAGCCGCTCGCCGCCACCATCGGCTACGGGACCGAGGCGCATATCATCACGCCCTTCTCGATGGATCTGAACGGCAACGGCATCACGGTCTCGAACGAGGTGTGGGCCGAGATGAAGCAGCACATCGAGCACGACGCTGACGGCAAGCCGATCCACCCCATCAGCGCCTCGGCGCTCAAGCCCGTTGTCGAGAAGTACCGCTCGGAGGGGAAGCCCTTCAACATGGGCATGGTCTTCCCGGTGAGCACCCACAACTACGAACTGCGCTACTGGCTGGCCGCGGGCGGCCTCGAGCCCGGCTTCTACAGCCCCGAGAACGTCACCGGCCAGATCGCGGCTGACGTGTTCCTCTCCGTCACCCCGCCGCCGCAGATGCCCGCCACCATGGAAGCCGGCACGATCTATGGCTACTGCGTCGGCGAGCCGTGGAACCAGCAGGCCGTGTTCAAGGGCATCGGCGTGCCGGTGATCACCGACTACCAGATCTGGAAGAACAATCCCGAGAAGGTCTTCGGCATCACTGCCGAGTTCGCGGAGGAGTACCCGAACACCACACTCGCCGTCACCAAGGCGCTCATCCGCGCTGCCATGTGGCTCGACGAGAACGACAACGCGAACCGCCCGGAAGCGGTCGAGATCCTCAGCCGCTCGGAATATGTGGGCGCGGACTATGAGGTGATCGCCAACTCGATGACCGGCACCTTCGAGTTCGAGAAGGGCGACAAGCGCGAGATCCCGGACTTCAACGTCTTCTTCCGTTACTACGCGACCTATCCGTTCTACTCCGACGCCGTCTGGTACCTCTCCCAGATGCGCCGCTGGGGCCAGATCAGCGAGCAGAAGCCGGACGAGTGGTATTCGGAGGTGGCCGAGAAGGTCTACCGGCCGGACATCTACCTGAAGGCCGCGCGCATGCTGGTCGATGAGGGCATGGCCAATGACGCGGACTTCCCCTGGGAGACCGACGGCTACCGCGAGCCGACCGCCGAGTTCATCGACGGTGTCGAGTTCGATGGCCGGAAGCCGAACGCCTATCTCGAGGCCTTCCCGATCGGGCTGAAGGGCGCACAGCGCGTCGTCGGCAACAAGGTCGACGGCTAAGCGCCGCCACCGGACGTGGCGGTAGGGTGGGGTTCCACCCCACCGCCCTCCGGGCCCAGCCGATGCGACCGCGGTGGGGTGAACCCCACCCTACCGAAATCCCCATGCTCCGCGAGGCAGCCATGACCGTCGTCTCCGACCCCACTCTCAACGCCGATGCGGCGGCTCAGCGCGAGGCGCGCCGTGCCCGGCTCTTCACCCGGATCAACAAGGCGGACACCTGGTTCCAGGTCATCGGCCTGAGCTTCCTCACGCCGCTTCTTCGCGTGGCGGCCGGGGACAATCCGCGCGCGCAGATGGGCGAGCTCTGGCGGCTCATGATCGTGCCTTTGCTCGCCATCTTCGCCTTCCTCGCGCTCTGGGGCTGGCTCGCGCCGCAGGTGCAGACCTCGCTCGGTGCCATCCCGGGGCCCGCGGCGGTCTGGGAGCAGGTGGAGAGCCTGCACGCCGACGCGGAGCGCACCTGGGAGAAAGAGGCGGCGTTCTATGAACGCCAGGAAGAGCGGAACGCCAAGCTGGTCGAGGCTGGCAAGGAAGACCGCGTGAAGTGGCGCGACTATACGGGCAAGCCGACCTATTACGACCAGATCTGGACCTCGATCCAGACCGTGTTCTTCGGCTTCCTGCTGGCGACCATCGTGGCCGTGCCCATCGGCATCATGTGCGGGCTCTCGACCACCGCGAACGCCGCCTTCAACCCGCTCATCCAGGTGTTCAAGCCGGTATCGCCCCTCGCCTGGCTGCCGATCGTCACGATGGTCGTCTCGGCGCTCTACACGACGAATGACGGGACCTTCTCGAAGTCCTTCCTCAACTCCGCCATCACCGTGACGCTGTGCTCGCTCTGGCCGACGCTGATCAACACGGCGCTGGGCGTGAGCAGTATCGACAAGGACCTCGTGAACGTCTCCCGCGTGCTGAAGATGAGCACCTGGACGAAGATCACGAAGCTGGTGCTGCCCTCGGCGCTACCGCTGATTTTCACCGGTCTCCGCCTCTCCCTCGGCGTCGGCTGGATGGTGCTGATCGCGGCGGAGATGCTGGCGCAGAACCCGGGCCTCGGGAAGTTTGTCTGGGACGAATTCCAGAACGGCTCCAGCCAGTCGCTCGCCAAGATCATGGTGGCCGTCTTCACCATCGGCATCATCGGCTTCTTCCTCGACCGGATGATGTACGCCATCCAGTCCGCCTTCACCCACGCGGCGAAGCGGTGAGCGCCATGAGCATTCTTTCTCTCAAAGGCGTCACCAAGGGCTTCGGCGAAGGAACGGCCTACGAGCCGGTGCTGAAGAACATCGACCTCGAGGTGAAGGAGGGCGAGTTCCTCGCCATCCTCGGCTTCTCGGGCACGGGCAAGACCACGCTCATCAACATGCTCGCGGGCCTTGAGAAGCCGGACCGGGGCGAAGCGCTCTTCAAGGGCGCCACCATCGACGGGCCGGGCCCTGAGCGCGGGCTTGTGTTCCAGTCCTACAGCCTGATGCCGTGGCTCACGGTGGCGGGGAATGTGGGCCTCGCCGTCGACGCGGTGCACAAGCGCGGCTCCAAGGCCGAGCGCGCCGCCACGGTCGAGCGCTTCGTGAAGATGGTGGGCCTCGGCCACGCCATGGACCGGCGTCCGGCCGAGCTCTCAGGTGGCATGCGCCAGCGCGTGGCCGTGGCCCGGGCGCTGGCCATGAACCCCGAGGTTCTGCTGCTCGACGAGCCCCTCTCCGCGCTCGACGCGCTCACCCGCTCGAACCTGCAGGACGAGATCGTGCGCATCTGGGAGGGGGACCGGAAGACCGTTGTCCTCATCACCAACGATGTGGACGAGGCGATCCTGCTGGCAGACCGGATCGTGGCGCTGAACCCGGACGGGACGCTCGGCGAGGCCTTCAGCGTGCCCCTCGCCCGTCCGCGGGAACGCGCGGCGCTGAACCATGACGCGAGCTTCAAGTGGCTCCGTGGCGCGGTCACCCAGTATCTCATGGATGTGGGCATCGCCGCGAAGACCAAGGAGACCCGAATCCTGCCCAAGGTCACGCCGATCCATGGGCTGCCCAAGGCCTATGCGGAAGCCGCCGCCTCGCATACCGACGACCGCTACCTCCAGTACTCCCAGCTCTCGAAGATCTACCCCACGCCGAAGGGCCCCCTCACGGTGGTGGAGGACTTCGACCTCTCGCTGAAGAAGGGCGAGTTCATCTCCCTCATCGGCCATTCGGGCTGCGGCAAGTCCACGGTGCTGACGATGACCGCGGGGCTCAACGAGATCTCCAAGGGCACCATTGTGCTCGACGGCAAGCATGTGACGGAGGCAGACCCCGAACGTGCCGTGGTGTTCCAGGCGCCCTCCCTCTTCCCGTGGCTTTCGGCGCGGGAGAACGTGGCGGTGGGTGTCGACCGGGTCTACCCGAAGGCCTCGCAGGCGGAGCGGACGGACGTCGTCGAGTACTATCTCGAGCGTGTGGGGCTGGCCGACGCCATGGACAAGGCAGCCGCCGATCTCTCGAACGGCATGAAGCAGCGCGTGGGCATCGCCCGCGCCTTCGCCCTCTCCCCGAAGCTCCTCCTCCTCGACGAGCCCTTCGGCATGCTCGACAGCCTGACGCGCTGGGAGCTTCAGGAAGTGCTGATGGAGGTGTGGTCCCGCACCAAGGTCACCGCCGTCTGCGTCACGCACGACGTCGACGAGGCGATCCTGCTGGCGGACCGCGTGGTGATGATGACGAACGGGCCACGTGCCCGCATCGGCAAGATCATGAATGTCGATCTGCCCCGCCCGCGCACGCGCAAGGCCCTGCTGGAGCACCCCGACTACTACGCCTACCGCGAACAGCTGCTCACCTTCCTCGAGGAGTACGAGCAGGGCGCCCACGGCAAGAAACCAAGCCCCGCTGCGCCCGCCGCACCGGCCGCCGCCACCGAGCGCAAGAAGGAGGAAGCCGCATGACTGCCCCGACCGAAAGCGGCGCCGCCGCAACCGCGCTGACCGAGCGCCAGATCACGCTGATCGAGACGAGCTTTCGGCAGGTCCTGCCCATCTCGGGCCTGGCGGCGGAGCTCTTCGCCATGCGTCTCCTCCACGCCGTACCCAGCTTGCAGCCCCCCTCGAACGCGGCCCTGCGTGCCACGGGCGAGGCGGTCACGGCCGAACTCGGCACAGTGGCTGCAGCGCTCCGCGACCCCGCCGCGCTGAAGCCTGCACTCCATCATCTCGCAGGCCGCCTCGTGGCCCGGGGTGTAACGCCGGCGATGTATGCGCCGATCGGCATTGTCCTGATCGACACGCTGGCTCATAGCCTCGGCGAGGCGTTCAGCGCCGAAATGCGCACGGCCTGGGAAGCCGCCTACGCCCTCTTCTCGGAAGAGATGGTGCAGAGCGCCTACCCCGCCGCATCCCCCGAAACCAACGTGGCGGCGGAGTGAGCCATGGCTGAGAAACTTGTTGTCATCGGCGCCGGCATGGCGTCGGGCCGCCTGCTCGAACAGCTCTTCGAGAAAGCGCCGGGCGCCTATGACGTGACCCTGTTCGGCGCAGAGCCGCGGGGCAACTACAACCGCATCATGCTCTCCCCCGTCCTCTCCGGCGAGAAGACCTTCGAGGAGATCATCACGCATGATGCCGACTGGTACGCCGAGCATGGCGTGGCCTGCCGCTTCGGCGAGGCGATCACCGGGGTCGACCGGGCGCGGAAAGTGGTGGTGAGCGCTGAGGGCGAGACGCCCTACGACAAGCTGGTGATCGCGACGGGCAGCATGCCGTTCATTATCCCCGTCCCGGGCCACGACTTGGCCGGCGTCGTTACCTATCGCGATCTCGACGACACGAACGCCATGATCGCAGCGGCCGCCAAGCCGGGGGCGAAGGCGGTTGTCATCGGAGGCGGGTTGCTCGGCCTTGAGGCCGCGGCAGGCCTGCGCCTGCGCGGTATGGATGTGACCGTGCTGCACCTCATGCCGCACCTGATCGAGCGCCAGCTCGACCCTGCGGCGGGCTACCTCCTGCAGAAGGAGCTGGAGAGCCGCGGCATCGCCATCCGCTGCCGCGCGAACACCCACGAGATCGTGGGCGACCGGAAGGTCGAGGCCGTGCGGCTCGACGACGGCACGGAGTTCCCGGCCGATCTGGTTTGCATGGCGGTGGGCATCCGCCCGGCCACAGCGCTGGCGAAAGAGGCCGGGCTTGCCTGCGGGCGCGGCCTGCATGTGGACGACCAGATGATCACGTCGGACGAGAACATCCTGGCCGTCGGCGAATGCGTCGAGCACCGGGGTGCCTGCTACGGGCTCGTCGCCCCGCTCTACGACATGGCGAAGGTGGCCGCCGAGACGCTGGCGGGCGAGGCAGCTGCCTATGAAGGCTCGCTGACTGCCACGAAGCTCAAGGTAACCGGCGTCGACCTCTTCTCCGCCGGCGATTTCGCCGAAGGCGAGGGCCGGGAGGAGATCGTGTTCCGCGACCCCGCCCGCGGCGTCTACAAGCGCCTCGTGGTCGAGGGCGACCGGCTGATCGGCGCCGTGATGTACGGCGACACGGGCGACGGCAACTGGTTCTTCGGGCACATCAAGGACGGCACCGATATCAGCGAGATGCGCGAGACGCTGATCTTCGGGCCGGCTTTCGCCGGGGGCACCCCGCTCGACCCTATGGCGGCCGTTGCAGCCTTGCCGGATGAGGCAGAGGTCTGCGGCTGCAACGGCGTCTGCAAATCCCGCATCACCGGCGCCATCGCAGGCGGCGCCACCACGCTCGACGCCGTGCGCGCCGAGACCAAGGCCTCCTCGAGCTGCGGCACCTGTACCGGGCTCGTCGAGCAACTGCTCGCCTTCACGCTCGGCGACGCATACGCCGCACCGGAAGCGAAGCCGATGTGCGGCTGCACGGATCTCACCCACGAGGACGTGCGCCGGTTGATCAAGTCGCGCGAACTCAAGAGCATGCCCGCGGTCTGGCAGGAGCTTGGCTGGAAAACTTCCTGCGGCTGCCATGTCTGCCGCCCGGCGCTCAACTACTACCTGCTGGCCGATTGGCCGCTGGAGTATGCGGACGACCCGCAGAGCCGGTTCGTCAACGAGCGCAAGCATGCCAACATCCAGAAGGACGGCACCTTCTCCGTGGTCCCGCGCATGTGGGGGGGCATCACCACGCCGCAGGAGTTGCGCGCCATCGCGGACGCGGCGGAGAAGTACAACGTGCCGACCGTTAAGGTGACCGGCGGCCAGCGGCTAGACCTCCTCGGCGTGAAGGGCGAGGACCTTCCGGCGATCTGGGCGGACCTGAACCAGGCAGGCCTTGTCTCCGGCCACGCCTACGCCAAGGGCCTGCGCACCGTCAAAACCTGCGTGGGCACCGACCATTGCCGGTTCGGGACGCAGGACAGCACCGCCCTCGGCATCGCCATCGAGAAGCGGATGTGGGGTTCCTGGACCCCGCACAAGGTGAAAATGGCCGTCTCCGGCTGCCCCCGAAATTGCGCGGAGGCGACCTGCAAGGATGTCGGCATCGTCTGCGTCGACAGCGGCTTCGAGGTCGGCGTCGGCGGGGCGGCGGGCATGGATGTGAAGCGCGTGGAACCTCTCGGCAAGACCGAGACGGCGGAGGAGGCGATGGACCTCGTCGTCGCGTTCACCCAGCTCTACCGCGAACACGCCAAGTATCTCGACCGCCCCTACAAGTGGCTTGCGAAAGTGGGGCTCGACTGGGTGCGTGAGCAGGTGGTCGACGATCTCGAGAACCGCAAGGCGCTGGTGGAACGCTTCGACCTCTCCCAGCGGATCTTCCAGAAAGACCCCTGGGCCGAGCGCGCGAACGCCGAGACCGAGAAGAAGTACCGCCCCATCGCCGACCTGACCCTGGAGGCTGCGGAATGAGCCAGTGGATCGATATCGGCGCGCTCGAGGACATCCCCGTCCGAGGGGCGCGGGTCGTGCGCACGCGCGTCGGCTGCCTCGCCGTCTTCCGCACGGGCGCGGACGAGGTTTTCGCCCTCGCGGATCGCTGCCCCCACCAAGGCGGGCCGCTCTCCGAAGGCATCGTGCACGGCCGTGCCGTCACCTGCCCGCTCCATAACTGGGTGATCAGCTTCGAGACCGGCGAGGCCCAGGGCGCGGATGACGGGCGCGTCCCCACCTACCCCGTCAGGCTCGAAGCAGGCCGCATCCTGCTCGATGCAACCGCCGTGGCGCAGAGCGCGGCTGCATGACCACCCCGCCCGTCCGCACCGCCTGCCCCTATTGCGGCGTCGGCTGCGGCGTGCTCGCCACGCCCGACGGGCATGGGGGTGCGGCAATCGCGGGCGACCCCGCCCATCCCGCGAACGGCGGCAGGCTGTGTTCGAAGGGCAGCGCGCTCGGCGAGACGCTGGATCTAGAGGGCCGCCTCCTCCGCCCCCGTATCGCCGGGCGGGAGGCGCATTGGGACGAGGCGATCGAACTCGTCGCCGAACGCTTCCGCTCGGCCATCGCGCAGCACGGGCCCGACAGTGTTGCGTTCTATGTCTCGGGCCAGCTCCTCACTGAGGACTACTACGTCGCCAACAAGCTGATGAAGGGCTTCATCGGCTCGGCAACTATCGACACCAACTCGCGCCTCTGCATGGCGTCCACCGTGGCGGGGCATCGGCGTGCCTTCGGCGGCGACCTCGTGCCCGGCACGTATGAGGACCTGGAACTCGCGGATCTCGTGGTGCTCACCGGCTCGAACCTCGCCTGGTGCCACCCGGTGCTCTACCAGCGCCTCGCCGCCGCCCGCGCCGCCCGGCCCGAGATGCGTGTGGTAGTGATCGACCCGCGCCGCACCGCGACGACCGAGCTCGCGGATCTGCATCTCGCGCTCCGCCCGGGATCAGACGTGGCGCTCTTCAACTGGCTGCTCGCCAGGCTCGAAGCCAATGGTGCCGTGGATGCCGGCTTTGTGGCCGCGCATGTTGCCGATTTCCCCTCAAGCATTGCTGCGGCACGGGAGGCGACGATGGCCGCCACCGTGTCCGCAACAGGTCTCGACCCCGTCGATCTGGAGCGTTTCGCCCAGCTCTTCACGCGCACAGAGCGGACCGTGACCGTCTTCAGCCAGGGCGTGAACCAGTCGAGCGCCGGCACCGACAAGGTCAACGCCATCATCAACTGCCACCTCGCGACGGGTCGTATCGGTCGGCCCGGCATGGGCCCCTTCTCCGTCACCGGGCAGCCCAACGCCATGGGCGGGCGCGAGGTTGGCGGGCTCGCGAACATGCTTGCCGCCCATCTTGCGATCGAGAACGAGACGCACCGGGAGGCGGTGAAGGATTTCTGGCGCGCGCCGACCATCTGCGAGCGCCCCGGTCTGAAGGCCGTCGACATGTTCGAGGCCTGCGCGGACGGGCGGATCAAGGCGCTCTGGATCATGTCCACCAACCCCGCCGTCAGCCTGCCCCGTGCGGGAGACGTGGCCGAGGCGATCCGCGCCTGCGATTTCGTCGCCGTCTCGGATGCTGTGGCAGATACTGATACCACGCGCCTCGCTGACGTACTGCTGCCCGCGGCGGCGTGGGGAGAGAAATCCGGCACGGTCACGAACTCGGATCGCGTGATCTCCCGCCAGCGTGCCTTCCTGCCCGCGCCGGGGCAGAGCCGGCCGGACTGGCGGATCATCTGCGACGTTGCCGCCGCTATGGGATGGCGCTCGGCCTTCGACTTCGAGACCCCCGCCGCAGTGTTCCGGGAGCATGCAGCACTCTCCGCCGTGGCCGCGAGGCTCGGCAGCGCGTTCGACATCTCCGCCCTCGCCACGCTCAGCGATGAGGGCTACGCGGCGCTGCCCCCCACCCGCTGGCCCCTGCCCGCCGAGGCCCCCGCCCGCGAGCGCCTGTTTGGAGACGGCAGGTTCCGGCATGCCGATGGCCGGGCACGGATGCTGCCGCTGCGCCACCGAGCGCCAGCCGTTGCCACCTCCAGCGACTACCCGCTCATCCTCAACACGGGCCGGGTGCGCGACCACTGGCACACCATGACACGCACGGCGAAATCAGCCCGCCTCAGCCGTCACATGGCCGAGCCTTACGCGGAGATCCACCCGGCCGACGCGGCTCGGGCCGGGATTGCGCCCGCGACCCTGGTGACGGTCACGAGCCCCTTCGGCAGCGTCACCGTGCGCGCGCTGCTGACCGACCGTACGCCGAAGGGCTCGATCTTCGTGCCGATGCACTGGACGAGCCAATGGGCCCGATGCGCCCTGGTGGACACGCTGGTAGGCGCGGAGACGGACCCGCATTCGGGCCAGCCCGAGAGCAAGGCGCAACCCGTCCGTATCACGCCCTTCGCCCCTGCGTGGTACGGCTTCGCGGTCTCCCGCGAGCGGATCGATCCCGCAACGCCCTACTGGGCGCGTGCCCGCGTCCCCGGTGGCTGGCAGGCGGAGCTTGCGGATGGCGCCGTGCCCGAAGAATGGCGTGCCATGGCCCGTCGCCTCCTCCGCGCGCCGGAAGGGGCGGAGGCTGTGGAGATGGCGGATCCGGCGCGGGGCAGCTACCGCATTGCGATCCGCGAGCAGGGCCGGATCACCGCCGCGCTCTTCGCCTCGAGGGATCCCGTGGCGGTAAGCCGAAGCTTCGTAGCCGGCGCGCTCGCCGATGCGGGGAAGGCGACGCCAGGGGACCTGCTCGCCGGGAGGGCGGGGCTCGATATGCCGGACCCCGGCGCCACGGTCTGCGCCTGTTTCGAGGTGGGGGTGAACACGATCGTCGACGCGATCCTCCGCGACGGGTTGACGGACATCGCTGCAATTGGCGAAGCGCTGCGCGCGGGCACGAATTGCGGCTCCTGCCGGCCGGAGCTTGCGGCCCTCGTCGCCGCGAACCGCGCCCCCGTCGCAGCCGAATAGGAAGGGATCTCGATGTCGGATAGCGCGCTGCCCCATGCCGCCGCCCCCCAAGCCTGGCTGCCGACCATCTTGAGGCGGCTCTGGGGGCGGAGCGACCGCGCGCTTCCGCCGGCCGCCGGACCCGACCGCCGCGGCGCAGCGGCTGAAAGCCCGCACCCGCCCGGTGACCGACAGCGCGCGAAGCCCGGCTTTGTGAGCCTCGTGGGCGCCGGTCCCGGCTCGGCCGACCTGATCACCCTGCGTGGTCTCGAGCGCTTGCAAGCGGCCGAGATAGTTTTCTACGACCGGCTCGTGGACCCCGCCCTCCTGAACCATGCGCCTACCGAAGCCGAGTGCATCTATGTGGGCAAGGCACCCGGGGCGCATGCCTGGACGCAAGATCGCATCAATGCAGCGCTTGTGGCCGCCGCTGCCGCCGGGCGCCGTGTGGTGCGCCTCAAATGCGGGGACCCCGGGGTGTTCGCGCGCGGGGCGGAGGAGGCCGCGGCGCTCGACGCGGCGGGGCTGCCCTGGGAAATTGTGCCCGGCGTTACCGCCGCCGCCGCGGCCGCCGCCGCCGCCGGCAGCTTCCTGACAGTGCGGGGCAAGACGGATGCGCTGGTGCTCACGACCGGACGTTTGGCGGAGTGCCCGGCCCTCGACCTGCAAGACGCTGCGCCCGACTGGGCAGCGTTCCTGCGCCCGGGCACGACCCTCGCGATCTATATGGGCGTGGCAACCGCCGGGCGCCTTTCCGGGCGCTTGCTGGAGCAGGGCCTCGAGCCGACGCTCCCGGTGGAGATCGTGCACGCGGCGGGCACGCCGGGAGAAGCGGTGTTCCGCGCAACGCTCGGAACCCTCGAGGAGACGGTGCGCAGCGAGGGCGTCCGAAACCCTGCGATGATCCTCATCCGTCGGCCCAAAACCGTTTCGGCCCACGCAACGGCGGAGCAGAACGCCGTCTTCGCCATGCCGGCGTGACGCCGCGCTCAGGCAAGCGGGAGTTCGTCGGCCCCTAGAGGCGCAAAGGCGGCCTCGATCACGTCGGCATCGACGGCATCGAGCGTAGCGGGCTGCCAGCGCGGGGCGCCGTCCTTGTCGATAATGGTTGCCCGGACCCCCTCGTAGAAGTCGCCATGGGTCATGCAGAAGCGCGCGAGGCGGTATTCGAGCCGCATACACTCCTCGAAGCCAAGCGCTGCGCCGGCGCGGATTTGCCGGAAGGCGAGCGCGGTGCAGGTGGGCGACTTCGAGAGGATCGCGCTCACCTGCGCCTTGGCCCAATCGCTGCCGACGCCTTCGAGCCGGTCGAGGACACCGTTGAGGCTCCGGGCGGCGAACGCCCGGTCGATCCCGGCCTGTTCGGCTAGCCCGGCGGGGCGAACATGGTCCGCGAACCCGCCCTCGGCATCGTCCTCACAGAGGGTGAGGGTGCGACCTGCTGGCGGCGTGGACCAGCGACCCTCGGCCAGCCAGTCCAGCATCCAGTCGAGCTTGTGGGCGGGCAGCAGGTGGTCGCAGAGCCCCGCGCGCACCGCCGCCTCCCCTTTCAGCCGCGCCCCGGTGAGCCCGAGCCAGAGGCCGGTCTCCCCGGGCAGGCGGGGCAGGAAATAGGTCGCGCCCACATCGGGGAAGAGGCCGATACCTGTCTCGGGCATGGCAAATACCGTCCGCTCCGTCGCGATGCGGAGCGAGCCGTGGAGGGAGACGCCGACGCCGCCGCCCATCACGATCCCGTCCATCAGCGCGACATAGGGCTTCGGGAAGCGCTTGATCTTGGTGTTGAGCCGGTATTCGTCCGCATAGAAGCCGAAATTCGCGCGCCCCCGTTCGCCACCGGGCCGCCCCGCCTCGTAGAGCGCCCGGATATCGCCCCCGGCGCAGAACGCCCGGTCGCCCGCCCCCATGATCGCGACGACCTCCACCGACGGGTCCACCGCCCAGCGCTCCAGCACCGCCTCCAGCGCCAGAACCATCGCGTGGGTGAGGGCATTGAGCGCCTTCGGGCGGTTGAGCGTGACGAGCC
This sequence comes from Pseudomonadota bacterium, assembly GCA_038528605.1. Taxonomy (GTDB): domain Bacteria; phylum Pseudomonadota; class Alphaproteobacteria; order Rhodobacterales; family Rhodobacteraceae; genus Thermohalobaculum. Next base: position 14,301 of record JBCBEP010000016.1, on the reverse strand, counting down.
CGAGGCGGCCCCGGCGCTCGAAGCGGATATCCTCACCAGCGGCCTCAACCAGCCCGTCGCTCATCATCCGTCCCTCCCGCCGCTTCCGCCCGCAGGAAAGCGCGGCGCGCGACGAGGTCAAGGCGGCTTTCCTTTGCCTGGCTTGCCGTGACGGGTCTCGGCTGTCAGGAATTGTTGACGGACCCTAGTACCGGAGCCTGCCCATGCTGCCGCCCGCCCCTCTGATGGCCCACTTCCCCCATGCCCGCCCGCGCCGCCTCCGCCAGGCGCCTTGGGTGCGCGACATGGTGGCCGAGAACCGCCTCTCGCCGGCAGATTTCATCTGGCCGTGCTTCGTGATGGAGGGGCAGGATGCTGCGGTGCCGGTGGACAGCATGCCTGGCGTGAGCCGGCTGACGGTGGATCGCCTGGTGCAGGCAGCTGGCGAAGCGGCAGCCCTAGGCGTGCCCTGCATCGCCATCTTCCCCGAGACGCCAGACCGGCTGAAGACCCCGGGGGCGGAAGAGGCCTGGAACCCGGACAATCTGGTCAACACCGCCACCCGCGCCGTCAAGGACGCACATCCCGGCCTCGGCGTGATGCTCGATGTGGCGCTCGACCCCTACAACAGCGATGGGCATGACGGGATCGTGGAGGACGGGCGGATCCTGAACGACCCGACGCTTGAGGCGCTGGAGCGGCAGACCCTCGCCCAGGCCGCGGCGGGCGCGGACGTCATGGGCCCGTCGGACATGATGGACGGGCGGGTCGGCGTCATGCGCACGGCGCTTGAGCGTGAGGGCCATGTGGACGTCACGATCATGTCCTACGCCGCCAAATACGCATCGGCGTTCTACGGCCCGTTCCGCGATGCGGTCGGCTCCGGCGGGGCGCTGAAGGGCGACAAGAAAACCTACCAGATGGACCCGGCGAACGGGGACGAGGCGCTCCGCGAAGTTGCCATGGACCTCGCCGAGGGGGCGGACATGGTAATGGTCAAACCGGGCATGCCGTATCTCGACATCTGCCGGCGCGTGCACGAGGCCTTCAACGTGCCGGTCTTCGCCTACCAGGTGTCGGGCGAGTACGCGATGCTGCGCCATGCCATGGCGGCAGGCGCGCTCGACGAGGAGCGCGGCATGATGGAGAGCCTGATGGCCTTCAAGCGCGCCGGCTGCAGCGGGATCCTGACCTACTTCGCGCTCGACGCATCGCGGGTTCTTCAAGGCTGAACGGGCAGACAGAATTCTGAGCCAGCGGGCGTGCGCTCGCGGTTCGGCTTCCTATGTCTCCCTCATGGGTTCAGATGGGAGGCACCCGATGAAGTTCCTGCGCATGATCGGCATCGCCACGGCACTGGCGGGCTGCGGCATCATGGCCGCGCGCTACACGCCGCCGGCGTCTGCCGAGGCGGCCTACGACACATCGGCCGGGCGCGTCACCGTCACCCGGGTGGTGGGCGGGCTCGACCTGCCCTGGGGCGTCGCCCCGCTGCCCGAGGGCGGCGCGCTGATCACCGAAAAAGGCGGCCAGCTTCTCTTCTTCTCGCCGGGCTGGGACCGGCGCACGGTCGCGGGCCTGCCGCCAGTCTCCCAGGGGGGTCAGGGCGGGCTGCTCGACGTGACCCTGGCGCGGGACTTCGCTGAGACGCGGACGCTCTTCCTCACCTTCTCGGAGGCCGCCGATGGCGGGCGGCGCACCACGATGGTCTCGGCGCGGCTGTCGGAGGACGGGGGCGCGCTAGAGGACGTCACCTATCTCTTCCGCCAGGAGCCGGCGGTACGGGGCGGGCGGCATTTCGGCAGCCGGGTGATCGAGGCGGCGGACGGCACGCTCTTCGTCACCACCGGGGATCGCGGCGATGCCCCTCTCGCCCAGCGGCTCGACCGTGGGATCGGGAAGGTGATGCGGGTCACGCGTGGTGGCGATGTGCCAAGCGACAACCCGTTCATCGGCCAGTCCGGCGCACAGCCCGAGATCTGGTCCTACGGCCACCGCAACATCCAGGGCGCGGCTTTGGACGAGGACGGCCGGCTCTGGACGCTGAGCCACGGCGCACGCGGTGGGGACGAACTCAACCTCGCCCTGCCCGGCCTGAACTTCGGCTGGCCCGAGATCAGCTATGGCACCCATTACAGCGGCGCCAAGATCGGCTCGGGCACCGCGCAGGCGGGCATGGAGCAGCCAAAATGGTACTGGGACCCGTCGATCGCCCCCTCGGGCCTGATGATCTACAGCGGTGTGCTCTTCCCCGCATGGGAAGGTGACGTCTTCGCCGGCGCGCTGAAGTTCGACTATATCGCCCGGCTCGACCGTGCGGATGACGAGATCACCGGCGAGGAGAAGCTCTTCGAGGACGCCTATGGCCGGATCCGCGACATCGTCGAGGCGCCGGACGGGTCGATCTGGTTCCTCTCGGTGGCGGATGGCGGGCTCTTCCGCATCGCGCCCGCGGATGCAAGCTGAGTTTACCGGGGCTTGTCCCGGCCCGGCGGCGGCGGGTAGAGGAGCGGCATGACAGCGCCGCTCACCCCCCTCGCCGCCAGCCTGCCTGCCACCGTGCCCTTCGTCGGCCCCGAGAAGCAGGAGCGCGACCGCGGCGCTCCCTTCGTCGCCCGCATCGGGGCGAACGAAAGCGTCTTCGGCCCGTCACCCCATGCGGTGGCGGCCATGCAGGCGGCGGCAGCGGGTGTCTGGCGCTATGCGGACCCCACGAACCACGATCTGCGCGGGGCACTGTCGGCCCATCTCGGCGTCCCGCCCGAGGCGCTGGTGATCGGCGAAGGGATCGACGGGCTTCTGGGTCTCACCGTGCGCCTCTTCGCGGGCGCTGGCGACACGGTGGTAACTTCCGCCGGTGCATACCCGACCTTCAACTACCACGTGGCAGGATTCGGCGCTCGGCTCGTTACCGTACCCTACCGCGACGATGCCGAGGATCTCGAGGCGCTTGCTGCGGCGGCGCGGGCCGAGAACGCCCGGCTCGTCTACCTCTCGAACCCGGACAATCCGATGGGCAGCTGGCACGGCGCCGACGCCATCATGGCCTTTATCGATGCCCTGCCCGAAGGCTGCCTTCTCTGCCTCGACGAAGCCTATGGCGAGTTCGCGCCCGCCGGCACCCTGCCGCCGCTCGACCCGAGCGACCCGCGCTTGATCCGCTTCCGCACCTTCTCCAAGGCGCACGGGCTGGCGGGCCTGCGGCTCGGCTACGCCATCGCCACGCCCGAAAACGCTGCGGCCTTCGAACGGGTGCGCAACCATTTCGGCGTGAACCGCATCGCGCAGGCCGCGGGGCTGGCAGCGCTCGCCGACAGCGCGCATCTCGCCCATGTCGTCGCCGCGACCGATGCCGCCCGTACGCAGATCCGCGCGATTGCAGCCGCGAACGGTCTCACCGCCCTGCCCTCGGCCACCAACTTTGTGGCGGTGGATTGCGGGCGGGACGGGGATTTTGCCCGTCGGGTGCTCGCGGCCCTGTTGGCAGAGGGCATCTTCGTCCGCATGCCCGGCATCGCGCCGCTCGACCGGTGCATCCGCATCGGCTGCGGCACAGCAGCGGATATGGCAGCGCTCGAAGCAGCATTGCCGCGCGCACTGGCGACGGCCGCTACTTCAGGGCTCGCACCCGCCGGATAAGGGCTGCCGACAATTGCCTGCGGCGCGCAAGGCCCTTAGCGTGGCAGGGCTCACAACCGGCTTGAGGGGGACAAGGCGTTGGCGCATCCGCTGAGCGGGGCCGATCTCGGCACCTTGCGGACCATCTTTCGCGAAGCAGGCCCTGCGGACCACCGTGGCACGGCGCGGGCGATCTGGGCCGCAGCCGCCGGCCGCTGGCCCTCGACCGTGCTCGAGCGGAGCCTCGCCACCCTGCCTGCGGCGGACACGCATGGCCCGCCCCTCTTCGTGCTCGGCCATTGGCGCTCCGGCACCACCCATCTCTACAACCTGCTGGCGGCCGGCGGCTGGGGCTACGTGCCGCCCGTTGCGGTTGGCCTGCCGCACGACATGCTCGGCCTCGCCCGCCTCCTGCGCCCTTTCCTCGAACGCCAGTTGCCGGAGACGCGCTGGATCGACCGGATCCCCGTCACGCCCACGGCCCCGCAGGAGGACGAGATCGCGATCGCCAACATGTCGACGCTCTCGTTCTACCACGGCATCTATTTCCCGAAGCATTTCGACCGGCTGATCGACCGCGGCCTGTTCTTCGATGGCTGCACAGCGTCGGAAATCGAGGGTTGGCAGCGCGCTTTCCGCACCTTCCTCGCCAAGATCGCGAAGGATCAGGGCAAGCGGCTGGCCATCAAGAACCCTGTCTACACGGCGCGCCCCGCCATGCTGCGCGCGCTCTTCCCGGGCGCCAAGTTCATCCATATCCACCGCGACCCGCTCGACGTCTTCCTCTCCATGCGGAACTTCTATGCGCGGCTGCTCGAGGTGATGGCGCTACAGAAGGTGCCGGAGGATCTCGATGTCGATGCGACCATCCTGCGGGTCTACGACCGCATGATGACCGCTTTCTCCGCGGAGACCGAAGGATGGGCCGCGCCAGATTTCGTGGAGCTGCCCTACGAGCTGCTCGACGACCGGCCGATGGAGGCCCTCGGCCGGATCTACGAGACCCTCGACCTTCCCGGCTTCGACATGGCCAAGCCGGCCTTCGAGGCCCATCTCGCGGATGTGAAGAGCTTTCAGAAAAACCGCTTTCCGATTGATAACGCTGTCGCGCACAAGGTGGGCAGCAGCCTCGGCCCGTGGTTCGAGCGTTGGGGCTACCCGATGCCCGTGGGCGAAGACGGGGCCGCTGCGAAGGAGGCGATGTCATGAACCGGCTGATCGTGGTGATGGTGGTGCCGGTAACGGCGATCATCCTCCTCGCCATCTTCCTCTCCGACGAAGTGACCCCCGAAGCCGCGCTCTTCCGGCACGACCAGTGCAGCGTGGTGCAGGTGACCGATGCGCGTTACAGGCCGATGAGTGGCATCGAGGATATCGCGTTGCTGCCGGGCGGCCGGCTGCTCCTCTCTAACTACAACCGCAACTTCACCTCCGCGCCGGCCCGCGGCCTCAACACCGTGTCGATCACCGAACTACTTGCTGGAGAAAGCGGTGTGTTCACGCGCCCGGTGCCGGGCACGCATCTCGTGCTGGGCTCGCTGCACCCCCATGGCATCGCCGTCGACCGCTCGGGCAGCCGCCTTGCGGTCGTGAACCGGCAGCCGAGCGACGACACGGCCGTGGTGGTCTGGGGCATGCTGACCGGCGACGGCTTTCGCGAGCGCGGCCGCTGGGAGGCGCCGGAAGCTTGCCGCGCAAACGACCTTGCCTGGCGGGGTGCCGAACTCGTCGTCTCCGTCGACCGCAACAGCTGCGACTGGACGATGTCGGAGCTGATGCCAGGTGCCGCCTCGGGCTCGGTTCTCACGCTGGGTTTCGACAGGACGCAGACCATGGCGGAAGGGCTCGCCTGGGCGAACGGCGTCTCGCTCGACGGCGGCACCGTCCTCGTGGCTGAGACGCGGGCGAACCGTATCACCAATCTCAGCGACGGCACCTTTACAGAGTTCTCGGGCGGGCCGGACAACATCAATCCGGGTCCCAATGGAACGCAGATCGTGGCGCTGCATCCCGACCTTTTCGACTACTGGATGTTCACCATGCAGTATTCGAGCACGGCGCCGAGCCGGATCGTCGCCTGGTCGCCAGCCACCGGCCAGCAGGAGACGCTGTTCGACGATCCCTTTGGCGAGGTCTACTCGGGTGCCACCAGCGCGGTTTACTACAACAACACCTTGATTGCGGGCTCGGCCTACGGCCAGGGCCTGCTGGTCTGCCGCAGGTGAGGGCGCGCGGTTGAGGCCCGTTCTCGTCACCGGCGCCAACGGTTTTCTCGGTGGCCATCTCGTGCGGGCGCTGCGGGCGAAAGGGTATGGCGTGCACGCGCTGGACCTCGGCTTCGACCCGGCTGCGCGCGGCGGGCTGCCGGCCGAGGTGGCGCGCATGGAGGGCACGGTCACCGATCGGGCGCTCATGACGCGGCTGGCGGGCGAGGCCGGTGCCATCATCCACGCCGCCGCCATCGCCCATCTCTGGGCCGCACGCCCCGGCGCGCATGACGCAGTGAACCACGAGGGCACGGCAATTGTGGCCGAGGCTGCGCGCGGCGCCGGCATTCGCCTCGTTCATGTGTCGAGCTACACGACGCTCGTGGCCGAGAGCACGGTGCCCGGCGCGACGCTGACGGAGGCTGAGGCCCATGCGCCGGAAGCCCTTCTCGGCCCCTACCCCGCCTCCAAGCGGAAGGCGGAGCTGGCGGTGGAGGAGGCGGCGCGCGACGGCCTCGACGCGGTCACCGTGCTGCCCTCGGCACCCGTCGGCCCCGGCGACCGGGGGCTGACACCGCCCGCCCGCATGATCCTCGACCTCGCCCGCGGCGCCACGCCCGCGATTGTGGAGACGGAGATCGATATCGTCGAAGTCCGTGCGCTGGCGGACGGGATCGTCGCTGCGATGGAGCGTGGGGAGCGTGGGGAGCGCTATCTGCTCTCGGGCGAAGGGATCACGCTGGCCGCGCTGGCGGAGATGGTCTCGACCCGCATGGGCAGGCGTGCGCCGACAGCGCGCGTGCCCTTCGCCATCGCGCTCGCCGCCGCGCATGTGGAGGAGCAGATCGGCAGCCTCGTCGGCCGGGCCCCCACCGCACCGCTCGCCGGGGTGCGGCTGGCGCGCAAGCGCGTGCGGCTCGATGCGGGGCATGCGCGCGCCACCCTCGGCTTCCACTCGCCACCCGCGGAGGAGGCGGTGATGGCGGCGATCGACTGGTTCATTGCCGAAGGCGTGGTCGCCGAGCGCACCGGCACAACTTCAAGCGCCCGGTCCTAGCGCTTCAACGGGGCCGCTGCCCCCGGTTCATGGCCGAATAGGTGCGGCCTTTCCACGGGGAGGCCTTGCCCAGCAGATCCCGGCGCGCGCTGTCGAGCGTCATGAGCATGTAGAGCGCCGCGACGAGGGGCAGCGTCAGAGCCTCCCATACCCGGCCGCCATAGAGGCGGAGCGTGGGCCAGAAGGCGCGCGCCATCAGCCCCCAGCCCGCAACACCCGCCAGGGCCATGGCAGGGTCCGCGTACAGGATGCCGAGGAGCGCGGCGAAGGGAGGGACGAGGTAGAGGAGGGCCATGCCGAGAGTGCAGCCCCCCAGCAGCCACCAGGAGCGTTTGAGCTGCGGAAAGGCCGTGCGCGCCACGGTCTCCCAGATCGTCGCCATCGCGCCCGTATCTCGGAGCGAGGTGACCTCGTCCTCGGCGAGCCCGAGCCAGATGGGACGACGCTCGCAGCGCTGCGCTGTGCCCTTGAGGGCGGCGGCCAGCGTGCAATCGTCGATGAGGGCCTCCCGAATCGCACCGATGCCGCCGATGGCCGCCAAGGCGTCCCGGCGGACCAGCATGCACCCGCCCGCGGCCCCGGCGATCCTGCTTCCGGGATCGTTCACGGCCGGGAAGGGGTAGAGCTTCTGGAAGAAGAACACGTAAGCCGGCACCAGCACGCGGCCGAGACCCCAGCGCCCCTGCCCCACCGCCAGCCGCGCCATCAGCGAAGTGAGCGCGAGGCCCCGGCTCTCGGCGAGGGCCACGAGCCGGTCGAGCGTGCCGGGGGCGTGGACGATATCCGCATCCGTCAGCAGCAGGTAGCGCGCCTCGGGATAGAGCCGCTCCGCCTCCGTGATCCCCTGCGCGAGCGCCCAGAGCTTGCCCGACCATCCCGCCGCCAGGGGCGCACCGGCGATGACATGGACGGGATGCCGCGCCGCGGCCTTCGCCGCTTCGGCGATCGCGCCCGTCCCGTCCTCCGAATTGTCGTCGACCAACACCACAGCGAACGGACCGGCATAGGCAGAGGCACCGTGCGCCGCCAGCACGGGGCCGATGCTGGCGGCCTCGTTCCGCGCGGGAATGACGGCCACGACGCCGGGCAGCGCCGCGCCATCGCCCGGCGCCGCGGCGGGCAGGCGCTGGTCCGCGCGCCAGAAGCCGTGCCAGGCGAGCAGCATGCCGGCCCAGATGATGAGCGCGATGAGGGCAGCGGTGAGCATGGCCCAGCGGTAGCGGTCATGCCGCGCTGCGGCAAGCAGGGGCGCGACGGGCTACCTCGCCGATGGACAAGCCGCGCAGCCGCGCCCTATGGTCCGCGCCGGCGTGCGGGCAGGCGCGCGGAGCAGGGGCGACGGCAAGCGAGACCGGCATGGCGGCTGACAGCAACGCACCCACCGCAGCAGGCGGATCGGCAGGACCGGTCGAGGCGCCCTCCGGCAAAGGCGCGGGCGACGAGAATTTCCCGGTCGGCTCCTTCCTAATTGCGCGGAAGCACCGCCCCGCCGTGATGGCCTATTACGCCTTCGCCCGGGGCACGGACGATATCGCAGACGATGCGACGCTGGCTCCGCAGGAGAAGATCCGCCGGCTCGACGCCTGTGAGGCGGGGCTGATGCCGGGTGCTACGAACGCGCCCGAGATGGCCGCCCGCCTCGGCGCCGTGCTGCGGGAGACGGGTGTGGAGATGAGCTGCGCCACCGATCTCCTCATCGCCTTCCGGCAGGACGCGCTGAAAGCCCGCTATGCGGATTGGGATGATCTGATCGGCTACTGCGCGAATTCCGCCCGGCCTGTCGGCCGCTTCCTGCTGCAGCTGCATGGCGAGGACCCCGGGACCGCCCCCGCCTCCGATGCGCTGTGCGATGCGCTGCAGGTGCTGAACCATCTTCAGGACATTGCGGTGGACAAGCAGCGGCTCGACCGGGTCTACCTGCCGCAGGACTGGCTGGAGGCCGAGGGGGTGAACGAGGCGGCGCTGACCGCGCCGGCCGCAAGCCCGGGCCTGCGCCGCGTGATCGACCGCTGCCTTGCGGGCTGTGCGGCCCTCCTCGAGACGAGCCGGCCGCTGGCCGACCAGACGCGCAGCCGTCGCATGGCCGCCGAGATCGCGGTGATCCAGCGGCTGGCGGAGCGACTGCACGCCCGGCTCGGACGGGAAGATCCGCTGGCGGGGCCTGTGAAGCACAGCCGGGTGGACCTCGTCGCCGGTCTCGGCGCGGGCCTCTGGCGCTTGCTCAGCCACCGGCCCTCGAACGCCTTGCCGGGGCAGCGCTGAGCCATGGCAGATGGCGCGCAGATGGCGCTGACGGAGCGCCTCGCTCCCCTGCCCGCCGGGAATGCGGACCCGGCTGCGGCGGTGGCGGCGATCACGCACGCGGCCGGCTCCTCCTTCGGGCCGGGCATGCGCGCGCTGCCGAAGCCGCGGCGCGAGGCGATGTGGGCGCTTTACGCCTTTGCCCGCGTGGTGGACGACATCGCGGACGAGGAGATGCCGCTTGCCGAACGCCGCCGCCTGCTGGGCCTCTGGCGGGCGGAGATCGCGGCGCTTTATGCGGGCCGGCCGCGCTCCCTCATCGGCCTCGCCCTCGCGGGCCCCGTGGCGGCCTACGACCTGCCGGAGCGGGAGTTCCTGCTGCTGATCGAGGGCATGGAGATGGATGCGGAGGGGCCGGTCGTCGCCCCCTCGATGGACCGCCTGCGCGCCTATACCCGGCGGGTCGCGGGCACCATCGGCATGCTCTCCATGCGGAATTTCGGGGCCTGGCGGGGGGCGCTTTCCGAGCGGTTCGGGCTTGCGCTGGCGGACGCGCTGCAGCTGACGAACATCCTGCGCGATGTGGCGGAGGATGCGGCGATCGGGCGGCTCTACCTGCCCGCGGAGCTGCTCGACCGCCACGGCATGCCCCATGAGCCTGCGGCCGCTGCGCATCATCCCGCGTTGCCCGCGCTTTCGGGGGAGCTTGCGCAGCTCGCCCGGGCGGAATTCGACGCCGCCCGCGCCGCCATTCCCGGCCACAGCCGCGTGGCCCTGACCCCGGCGCTCATGATGATGGGCGTCTATGAGCGTGTGCTGAACGGGCTTGTGGCCCGGCAGTTTGCGCCCGGCCCGCGCTTCAGCCTCTCCAAGGGCCAGAAGCTGGCCGCTGCCTTCACCGCCGTGCTGAGCCCCGCCGCCCTCAGGCCGGCCGATGGCTGATGCAGGGGCGGAGCGGCCCGCCCACGAGCCTGGAGAGGGCGGCGTCCACATCGTCGGCGCGGGGCTCGCGGGGCTTTCCGCGGCGCTCGTCGCGGCGAAGGCCGGGCGGCCGGTCACGCTCTGGGAAGCGGCAGGGCATGCGGGCGGGCGGTGCCGGAGCTTTCACGATGCACGGCTCGACCGCCTGATCGACAATGGCAGCCACCTGATCCTCACCGGCAACGATGCCGTCGCCCGCTACCTCGAGCGCGCGGGCACGCCCGATGCGCTGGTGCCGGGCGAGGCCGCGTTCCCGATGGTGGATCTCGACGATGGCGCGCGCTTCACGCTGCGGCTTAGCGAGGGGCCGATCCCTTGGTGGATCCTCGATCCCGCCTCCCGCGTGCCCGGCACCCGCGCGCTCGACTATCTTGGCGGCTGGCGGCTGGCACTGGCAGGGCCGGGCGTGACGGTGGCTGAGGCCGTGCGGGGGCGCGGGCCATTGTGGCGGGCCTTCTGGGAGCCGCTGACGCTTGCCGTGCTCAACACCACGCCGGAGAGAGGTCAGGCCCGGCTCCTCTGGCGTGTTCTGCGCGCGACGTTCCTGAAGGGCGCCGGCCCTTCGCGCCCCATGTTCGCGCCCGAGGGGCTGGGCCATGCGCTCGTCAGCCCCGCCCTCGAAAGGCTGACGGCGCTAGGGGCGGCAATCCGGTTCAATACGGTCCTGCGCGGGCTCGATACGGCCGGCGGGCGGGTACAGGCGCTGGACACATCCGCCGGCCACGTGCCGGTCGGACCTCACGAGACGGTGATCCTTGCCCTGCCCCCCTCCCGCCTCGTGAACATCTTGCCGGATCTCTCGCCACCCCGTGATGATGGCGCCATTCTCAATGCGCATTTCGTGGTGGATGCACCGGAGCTATTGGCACAATGCCCGCCACTCACCGGGGTCCTCGGAAGTCTCGCTCAGTGGATTTTCGTTCGCGGAGATGTGGTTAGCGTGACGGTAAGTGCTGCCGATGCACTTGGCATCATCGCCACACCTCGCGACCAACTTGTGAGCAAACTCTGGGCAGAAACCCGCACTGCGCTTGCTTTGGGAGAAACAAACCACACCTGCGCACGGATCATCGTTGAAAAGCGCGCAACCTTTGACCAGTCGCCGGAGGGTGTGGCAAAGCGACTAAGTTCGATCACTCCGCTTCGGAATGTTTTCCTGGCGGGCGATTCAACCGATACGGGTCTGCCCGCGACAATCGAGGGCGCGGTCCTGTCGGGAGAGACTGCGGCGAAGCACGCCCTGAACGCGTCTCAGGGAGCATCGACCGCGGCAATGGGCAGAGAGTAGGCGGACGGGCATGAAGAGAACGTTCGGGAGCGCAGAGGGCCTGGAAAGCGCGATACCCATGCGCGGCTCCCCCTTCGAACACCGCTTCCCCGACGCTGACGCCGAGGTTGTCCATAGCGGCGCCCCGGCGAACACGGATGACGAGCCGGAGCTCGCCAGCCCGTCGCGCGACGACCGCCAGCAGGTGATCGACGATCAGGCCCAGCTTCTCTGGGACATGCAGAAGGACGATGGCCACATCGTCTTCGAGCTCGAGGCCGATTGCACGATCCCGGCGGAGTATGTGCTGCTGCGCCATTTCCTCGGCGAAGTGGATGCACCGCGCGAGGCGCGGATCGCGAAATACATCCGCGGCATCCAGAACCCGGACGGCTCCTGGCCCCTCTTCCACGAAGGCACCGGGAACATCTCCGCCAGCGTGAAGGGCTACTGGGCCCTGAAGCTGATCGGCGACGATGTGGACGCGCCGCATATGGCGAAGGCGCGCGCCTGGATCCTCTCCCAGGGCGGGGCGGCGAAGGCCAACGTCTTCACGCGGATCATGATGGCGCTCTATCGCGAGATCCCGTGGCGCGGCATGCCGTGCATCCCCGTGGAAGCGATCCTGATGCCGGAATGGTTCCCGTTCCACATGTCGAAGATCGCCTACTGGTCGCGCACCGTGCTGACCCCGCTGCTGATCCTCTACGCGAAGCGCGCGCGGGCGGAGAACCCGACGGGGCGGAACATCCGCGAGCTCTTCAAGGTGGCGCCGGAGCTGCAGAAGACCTGGCAGATCAACCCTACGGGCAGCCGCATCGGCGAGATGTTCCTGCTGCTCGACAAGGCGCTGCAAACCGCCGAGCCTTTCTTCCCGAAGGGCACGCGGGACCGCGCGATCCGCAAGGCGGAGGAGTTCACGCTCAGCCATCTCAACGGGCAGGACGGGCTGGGCGCGATCTACCCGGCCATGGCCAATGCGGTCATGGCGCTACGCGTGCTCGGCTACGCAGATGACAGCCCGGAGATGGTGACCGCGCGCGACGCCGTGGAACGGCTGATGATCGAGCGCGGAGAGGCGATCTATTTCCAGCCCTGCGTCTCGCCGGTTTGGGACAGTTCGCTGGCCGCGCACGCCTTCCTCGAGACCGGGGAGCGGGACGATCCGCGCCTGATCGGGATGCTGGACTGGCTGGCCGAGAAGCAGGTGCTCGACCATGTGGGGGACTGGGCGGTGCGCCGCCCCGGCCTGCGCCCCGGCGGCTGGGCCTTCCAGTACGAGAACCCGGACTATCCGGATGTGGACGACAGCGCCGTGGTGGTCATGGCCATGCACCGCGCGGACCCCGAGCGTTATGCGGTTAATATCGACCGGGGCTGCGAGTGGCTGGCGGGCATGCAGAGCCGGTCCGGCGGCTGGGGGGCCTTCGACCCCGAAAACGAGCACTACTATCTCAACTCCATCCCCTTCGCCGATCATGGCGCCCTGCTCGACCCGCCGACGGTGGATGTGAGCGCGCGCTGCGTGGGCTGCCTCGCCCAGGTCGACGCCGAGAAGTTCGCGGACAATATCCGCCGCGGTATCGAGTTCATCAAGGCGGAGCAGGAGGCGGACGGCTCGTGGTACGGGCGCTGGGGCGCGAACTACATCTACGGCACCTGGTCCGCGCTGGTTGCCCTCAAGGGCGCGGGCGAGGATATGAAGCAGCCCTATATTCGCCGCGCCGTGGAGTGGCTGAAGACCGTGCAGCACGCCGATGGCGGCTGGGGCGAGAGCCTGGAGAGCTACGAGGACCAGGGCCGCGGGTTCGACCAACCCTCGACACCGAGCCAGACCGCCTGGGCCGTGCTCGGCCTCATGTCCGCCGGGGAGACCGACAGCCCGGTGGTCAAGCGCGGGATCGACTGGCTGGCGCAGGCACCGCGCGAGGAAGACGGGGCGCGCTGGCACGAGCCGCACTTCACCGGCACGGGCTTCCCGAAGGTTTTCTATCTCAAGTATCACGGCTACGCCGCGTTCTTCCCGCTCTGGGCCATGGGACGCTACGAACGGGTGGTCGCCTCGAACGACCGTGAGGTGACCTGGGGCATCTGACGGCGAGCCAAGGCTCGGCGGCACGGGCGGGAAACGGCGCCACTGGCGGCACTGCCGCCTGTTGGGGCAGCACGGGGGCGGGGGCACCTGGGCATGACGTCGGCGATCGTGGGCATCGTTTGCGGGCTGGAGAGCGAGCGCCAGGCGCTTGGCGCTGCGGTGCTCGAGGATGCGCGCATCGCCGTAGCCGTGAGCGGTGCCCGCCCGGCCGCCGCCGAACAGGCCGCGTCCGGTATGGCGGAGAGCGGGGCGCGCGTGCTTCTGAGTTGGGGGCTCGCCGGCGGGCTTGATGCCCGGCATCGGAGCGGCGATCTCGTCATTCCGCGCGCCGTGGTTGGCGAGGAAGGCGGCCAATGGTCGGCCGCGCCGTTCGACTTCAGTCCGCAGGATCGCGTTCCCAGCTTCGCCACGCCGGCGCGGGTGGTCGGGCTCGAAAGCATCGTCTTCAACGCGTCGGAGAAGCGGAGCCTCGCGGTCGCCTCCGGTGCCTCCGTGGCGGATATGGAGAGCCATCGCGTGGCCCGCGCGGGGGCTGCGAGGGGTGTTCCGGTTGTGGTGGTGCGGGCGGTGGGCGACGCCCACGACAGGGCCCTGCCCCGCCTCGCTGCCGATGCGATCGGCGCCGATGGGCGGCCGCGCATCGGCAATGTGCTGCTCGGCCTTGCGCGGCGCCCGCTGGACCTGCCCGCCCTCATCCATGCCGCGCAGGACAGCGCCCGCGCCCATGCGGCGCTGAGCACCGCGGCCGCGCCCACGGTTGAGGCGCTGCTGGCCAGTTTCGGCTAGGTGTTGCCCGGCGGCGCGGGGAGGCGGCGCTGCAAGGCGGCCTCGAAGCGCGTCGTCGCATCCTCCCAAG